>JAVXIH010000192.1:0-519 GCA_036648455.1 Mucinivorans sp. | reverse complement strand
CCCAACAAATAAAAGACACCACATGGTATTTGGTTATTTGGGGGCAGAGCAAACTTCGTAAGCGACAACACTTTGAGTACCGAACAGTGCAATGCGTATTTCCGTTGTGGAGCTGCCCGAAATTATTGCTGTCCGGTAAAAACCAGAAACGACATAATCACCCTTGCGGAGCTACTGTAAAATGGCAGTTCCGCATATGATTTCGAAAAGCAAGCCCCCCCCTCGTCAAAAAGTGAGGGCATCGGCGGCGATAAACTTCTCTGTGCGATGATTTCGAGCCATGCTTTTTCGGGATTTTCGCAAAATTGATATAGGTCAACGTAGTACATCAGCGTCTGGCGTACCATCGTAACCAAATTTGAAAAACTCCAATCTCGTTTCACTCGCTTTTTGACCAAAGTAAGCAGCAAATTAGCTATTAACGTCACCCAAATCTGTGTTTGAATAGCATTTACACTATCACCAAAAAAGTATTTCAACGGGAAATTCTGCTTCAACTGCTTAAACAACAGTTCTATC
>JAVXIH010000191.1:0-529 GCA_036648455.1 Mucinivorans sp. | reverse complement strand
AGGGCTACAAGATGGGTGATAAGGTAATACGCCCCTCAACGGTAGCGGTGGCACAATAATCGTTACACGTCCAATAGGGGCGGCAGGATAATCGTTATAGTCACTCGTCAAAGAGTGTTTATATATTAATAAGTTTAAAATAAAACATATAGTTATGGCTTTTTAGCCACGGAGAAGGAGAGAACATTATGGCAAAGATTATAGGAATTGACCTTGGCACTACAAACTCTTGTGTTGCGGTTATGGAGGGCGGCGAGGCTGTTGTCATAGCCAACGCAGAGGGCATGAGAACCACACCATCAGTGGTTGGTTTTTCCAAAACAGGGGAGCGTTTGGTAGGGCAGGTGGCAAAACGCCAAGCGATTACAAACCCTGAGGGCACTGTGGCATCTATAAAAAGAGAGATGGGCACCAACTTTAAAGTTACAGCAGACGGCAAAAATTATACACCACAGGAAATTTCCGCAATGATTTTGGGCAAATTAAAAACCGATGCGGAAAACTATCTTGGGGAAAAGGTAACAGAGGC
>JAVXIH010000190.1:0-537 GCA_036648455.1 Mucinivorans sp. | reverse complement strand
AAGCGAGGCACGGCTAGTGACAGAGCTAGAAACGGCTAGACACAGAGCGAGGGGTGGTGGCGAAACGTTTCGCCACACACCCCTCGTTCAATGTTATCACCGCCACTCGGCTATTGCCGCGCAGGCAATTTGTTCCCGCGCTGCCAGCCTATGGCCGCCCAGTCAGGCTACGGTACTTATTGTTTTACAGTCGTAGTAACTCCAGTGTTGTACTCCCCCTCACCGAAACCACTTATATTGTCCTGCGCCTGTGTCAAGGTGAGCGTGAGCGTCTGTGCTGTCGTGCCGTCCGCTTTTTTTTGTTTGCCGCATTGCAGATTGTCAGGATTAACTAATGCACTCAACGTAGTAATATCCAACTCGCTCATCCGATTACCATAACACAAGAGCTTGGTCAGTGCCGTATTCTTAGAGACATCCAACGCAGTCAAACTATTGCCTCCACAATTGAGCAAGATCAGATTCGTATTCTTGGAGACATTCAACGTAGTCAAACTATTGTTTTTACAAGCGAACATAGTCAGTCCCGTGAAGTGC
>JAVXIH010000189.1:339-585 GCA_036648455.1 Mucinivorans sp. | reverse complement strand
CCTCGACCAAATTCGTCAGGGGGTTGAACTGGGGGTTATTGATGGGGTGACCACCAACCCGTCGCTTATGGCCAAAGAGGGTGTCTCAGGTAGCCAAGACATTGCTCAGCATTACGTTACCATCTGTGAGATGGTGGGGCCAGGGGCCGATGTTTCGGCCGAGGTGCTCTCTACTGATTTCGAGCAGATGATGGTAGAGGGTAGGGCCTTGGCAGCCCTGCATCCCAATATTGTGGTGAAGGTTCC
>JAVXIH010000189.1:0-329 GCA_036648455.1 Mucinivorans sp. | reverse complement strand
AGAGATGGTATCCGTGCCATTAAATGTTTTGATGATGAGGGCATTCGCACCAACTGTACGCTTATTTTTACCATTGGTCAGGCTCTTTTGGCGGCCAAGGCTGGGGCCAGCTATGTGTCGCCTTTTGTGGGGCGGTTGGACGATATAGCCTCAGACGGAATCCAACTGGTCAACGACATAGTGGATGTCTTTGACACCTATAATATGTCTACCGAAGTTTTGGCTGCCTCTATCCGTTCCACTCAGCATATTATTCAGTGTTTGGGTGCTGGGGCCCATGTGGCCACCTGCCCGCTCTCGGCCATTTTGGGGCTGCTTAACCATCCGCT
>JAVXIH010000188.1:0-591 GCA_036648455.1 Mucinivorans sp. | reverse complement strand
CAATGCCGCAGGTGGCAAGTCGTTCCTGACCATGGAGGAGACCATTGCCCACTACATCCGCTCGGTCAAAGAGTTCATGGCGTAGCGACGATCCTCGCTGCCAAAAATGCAAATAAATATTTTTTTTACAATTTGTCGGTTTTTCAAAAAAAACCGATTACCTTTGCGCCGCAATGGTTTCCGAAGCACACCTGAGGGTCGTGTCGAAGAATTAAATGGGAATCGGGTGTAAATCCCGAACAGTTCCCGCTGCTGTAAGTTCCAATCTCCTTCGGAGATTTAGGTCGGCGCACTCTTTGCCACTGGTCAACAGACTGGGAAGGCGCACCGAACCGGAACGAGTCAGAAGACCTGCCTTTGTAATAAAAGGATTTTACAGTCTGCGGGTTAATGGACTAAAATCAACAAAGAGGCGGCGTCATTTCAAATCATCTATACGCATTTTCTCGTTTGCTGTAAAATCTAATTATTGTTTTGATTGTTCAACAATTAAAAATAATTAGAAAAATGAAGAAAATGAGAAGACTATTCAGCCTTGCGCTGGTGATGTTGGCGGTGTTGTTTGCCGCAAACAGCTGTAACGAGTACGAC
>JAVXIH010000187.1:0-620 GCA_036648455.1 Mucinivorans sp. | reverse complement strand
ACTATTGGCAAGGTGCGTGATTTGACCACTATTTGCGCTTCCCGATTGTCGTGCGTTGTGTTGGCATCGACCGCAAATGACAGTTTTTCGGTCACCAAAGCCCGCGAACTGATCTGTCTCACCCACGTTACGTTTTCAGGCATAACGATGTCATATTGGATGTTACGTTGCAATTCCACATTCACCGTGTGCGCTGTTTCGTCTAGGTTTTGAGTGCGTGGCGATATGATCAGTGTCCCCTTTTGACCTTGCAAAACCGTTAGCGTGTCGGCGAGCTGTGATTTTTTGTCTTTGAAGATCACCTGTGCCGAACGGCTGTCGGTGCCCGTGTATGCGGCAACTTGGAATAGGTGATGATATGTGGTGAGCGCGCGCGAATCGACTTTGGTAAGCCACGTGGCCCCCGTCGGCATCAAAATATCGTACTCGATATTGGTGCGTAGTTCGACATCTATCGCTCCGCCTTTTTCGGTCATCGTAATATTGCCGTTGGATAGTATGAGTGCATTTTTCTGCACTTGGTGAATCGTCAACGTATCGCTCACTATTGGCAAGGTGCGTGATTTGACCACTATTTGCGCTTCCCGATTGTCGTGCGTTGTGTTGGCATCGACCGCAAA
>JAVXIH010000186.1:0-673 GCA_036648455.1 Mucinivorans sp. | reverse complement strand
AACGGACGATGAAGCCAAGCTGCTTTACCAGCTCTACAGCGGCACCATCGTTCCCGCTTGGGAGACCACGGTAAAGGGTGCAGAGGCGGCGGCTGTTCAATGACGCTTTATCAAGAAATTGCAGGGGAGCAAGCGCAGCTTGTTTCCCTGCGCCGCTTTTTTCATCAGCACCCCGAGCTTCCCAAACAGGAATTTCATACCGCTGAAAAGATCGAAGAACTGCTGGATGCATGGGAGCTACCGCATCGCCGTGTGGATCAAACTGGCGTTTACAGTGAAATTGTAGGTACCAAGGGCGATGGACCCATCGTAGTGCTACGCGCAGACATGGACGCGCTGCCCATTCAGGAAGAAAACGATTTGCCTTTTCGCTCGCAAAACCCAGGTGTGATGCATGCCTGCGGTCACGATATGCACACGGCGGCTTTGCTGATGGCGGCGTACACGCTGAAACGTCACAGCGGCGAATTTGGCGGCACAGTACGGTTGTTTTTTCAGCAGGCGGAGGAAATCGGCTATGGCGCCAGACGCTTTATTGAGGCGGGGCTTTTGGAAGGCGCGTCCCGCGTATTCGGGGTTCATTGCGCGCCCGATCTGCCTGTGGGGAAGGTGGGGGTAAAGCCGGGGCCAAACAATGCATCGGTGGATCATTTTACCATCCGTATTCAAGGCC
>JAVXIH010000185.1:0-697 GCA_036648455.1 Mucinivorans sp. | reverse complement strand
CTTGATTTTATATTCTTCAAACCACTGAATGTCATATGTGATTTAAAGGATCTGTATATCAATTTCTTCGTTGTGTTGTGGGTAATTAGCACTTCTATTATTGCGGTAAGGTTTCAGACGAATACAAAAGATATAATCAAGTATGCCAAGTCGTTTTTTACAAAAGAATAAATATTGAAAGATGGAACATTTTGAATATGTAAAAACAGATATTAAACACGCCAGAGATGTGATGGAAATTCTCAACTATTATATTAAAAATTACCCGTTGGCGGAATTAAATTAGGGCGTATTTTGTCTGAGAGAGTGGGCGATTTTTGGCAAATGGTTTGATTTTGTCGAAAATAATGTCGAAATTTGTTTTAATGTCGTGCATTTCCTGGCGTATAATCTGATTATTTTGTACCGCTAATATACTAGAAATCATCGATTTACACGAATTTTTCTATGTTTTTTCATAGAAAATTCACACCAAATTAATTCTGCCAACGGGCTACTACTAATTATGATACATCCAAATAGACCAAGAATAAAACTAAAGCCTACGACTATCGATAAAATATTAGAAATAACAGGATGGGGTATTTTGTTCGTGATGTGGGTTCTTGTTGTTGTTAACTATTCAAAATTGCCCGACATAATTCCAATACATTTTAATGCAGAAGTTGCAGTGGACGGATATGGTTCTAAGTCTATG
>JAVXIH010000184.1:0-698 GCA_036648455.1 Mucinivorans sp. | reverse complement strand
CAGGGTAGAAGTAGTGCTAAATTATAAATCATAACCTGTTGGCAAAATTAATTTTGGTGTGAATTTTCTATGAAAAAACATAGAAAAAGTTACGCAAATTGCTTATTTGTAGTATCTTAGTGGTGTGTGGCAAACGGATTACCACGCCATAAAATGCACAACACGCCAGAAAAATGCACAACATAAAAGACAAATTTCGACATTATTCTCGACAAAATCAAACCATTTGCCAAAAAACGTCTCAATTTGGCCTATTGGCCAACGTCAGTTGCCGACATCAATTACGTCAAAGATTTAACCTAAAAAAGGGCTGACTTCCAAATGTATGGAATCAGCCCTAATTCTTTACTTCTGAAAAATCTTTGTCGGACAGTAATAGTTATTAATAAATTGATTTAGACGCTGTTTGAAATTTATTCGCCAAAAACAAGCACAAGCACATTGATGGCAATGAAAAAATTCAAACAGCTTTCAATTATCGTCCAACTATTTCGCTATATTAAAGCTCTGTAACGTTTTTGTTTTCAATCTTAAATGACCTACTGACGTTGAATGCGTTAAAAGCAATTTCAATATATTTTGTTTCTATCTTTGTCTTGCCATGCTTCTTAGGATTTATGACAACTATGATGTCATCGGTTTTTGCATTTAACGAAGAGAAACTACCTTCATATGAATATTCCAGGTCAACCTTTGGC
>JAVXIH010000183.1:0-721 GCA_036648455.1 Mucinivorans sp. | reverse complement strand
GGTGAAATTAATTCCGCTCGCCTCCAAATATTCTAACTTGAAGGTTAGCGTGTTTTTCACTTTCGCAATCTCCACGTTAATCTGCTTGACCTGCTTGTGTGAGAGCGGCTCGCCCTTAACGTAGATCGCCCGCTGGTTCTCCCACTCGAAATTCACCTCATTCAAATCATAGCCAAGGTGCATCACCCGTTTTCGGCGTAGGTGAAGCACTTGGACAACCAAGGCATACCCGCCGCTCTTTTTTACTCTCTCTTTGCTTAATACAGCTCTAATTGATGTCATTTAATTCTAATTTTAAGTGTTGATACTTAATTGCCGTGCAAAAATATGACCAAAAATGACTCATAACAAATTCAATGAACAAAATTCAAACAGTTTCTTAGCTTTCAGGAAAATAATTTAAAAATATAATTTATGGCAACAGTAAAGACAAAATTCCGAGCATCTACCGTCACAACGAGAGAGGGTGCTCTATTTTATCAAGTGATTCACAACCGTATAGCAAGGCAAATCAATACAGGATATAAATTATATCCATCCGAATGGAGCACCGCAGGCTCGGAGGTTGTCTTGCCGTCCGATATTGACCAGAGCAGACGAAGTTATCTTATTCAGCTTAAAACAGCCTTAATGGAAGATACCTCCCGATTGAAAAACATTATCGGCAGACTAGACCAAACAGGTAACACTTATCTTACCAATAAAGTAGTGGAACTCTATT
>JAVXIH010000182.1:0-763 GCA_036648455.1 Mucinivorans sp. | reverse complement strand
TATCACCTCAATCCTGTCATCTGTCGGTATATAATCACTCTCACCCTCGTGAGCGATTACCACAAGCACTTTGGTTTTCGCTGTATGCATATCTGTGCCCTTTGAGCAACCAAACAGAGTCAAACCCAATAGCAGTATCGTTAGTTCTTTTGTTCCTCGGAGTAAAAATGAGTTCTTCATGTGAATCGAAATTTAGAGTCTGTTTAAAAATATTTGAATTAAAATACTGATTATCATTTGTTTGATTGACGATTATTATTTGTCTTTGTGGTTATCGACACCTTAAAGACATATGAAGGCTACCCAGCCAACCTTACCGACAACCAATGCGATACAAAAAATGCCGAGCTTTATTTATACTCCTGCCCGGCAGAGGAGTGCAGAAGTCACCGTAATGTGTTCGCCAAAAACAAGCACAAGCACATTGATGGCAATGAGAAAATTCAGACAGATTCTGAAAAAATCGGTAAGGTCAGACGATATTTCAAAATACCGTCTGACTATTTCGCTATATTAAATCTTTTTAACACCTTTATTGTCAATCAGATATGACTCACTGACGTTGAATGTTTCAAGATTAGCTCCAACATCTTCTGTTCTTACTGGTCTTATTTCATGACTATAAGGATTTATGCCATCACCTATGACTTCATTGGTTTTTGCATCTAACGAGTAGACACTACCTTCATATAAATATTCTAGGTCAAACGTTGGCTTACCCGTAGGAAGCGGATTTTTGACTGTATAAGCTATTTTGAATCCT
>JAVXIH010000181.1:0-771 GCA_036648455.1 Mucinivorans sp. | reverse complement strand
AGGGTCAGCGGATGCTCTTTGAAACCGTTGTCCGCTTTGAGAAAAACCGTTACCCTGTAGAGATTCCCACCGACCCGGAGGACGGCGACGGCCTGAATTTCTTAGCCGGCAAGGATTTGTCCTTCGTGAACGAGCAGGCCATCCGCGGGACGCTCTTAGCCCATGTGGACGGCGGCGTTCCCAACGCCATCATCCGCCTGCCCGCCAGAACGGCAGAGGCGGTGGGGGAGCTTATCTACTTCTTCGAGTATGCCTGCGGCCTGTCCGGGTACCTTTTGGGGGTCAATCCCTTTGACCAGCCCGGGGTGGAGGCCTACAAGAAAAATATGTTCGCCCTGTTGGGCAAGCCCGGCTACGAGGACCAAAAAGCGGCGCTGGAAGCACGGCTCTAAGGACAGTTAAAAACTTTTTGTAAACTTGCCTAAATTGGTTGAAAAAAATTCCCTTCCATGCTACAATTAGCACAGAGGCCGGATACACCCCCCGGCAATCAATAAGGAGTGATTTATATGGTTAAAGTAATCATGGGTCTCAAAGGCTCCGGCAAGACCAAGCAGATGATCGACCTCATCAATACGGCGGTCGCCAGCGAACACGGCAACGTGGTCTGCATCGAGCGGGGCCCCAAGCTCACTTACGACATCCATTATAAAATTCGTCTGGTAGAGGCAAGCCAGTATGATTTGACTAGCTTCGATACCCTCAAAGGGTTCGTCAGCGGCTTGTATGCCGGCAATTATGATATTACCCACGTGTTTATCGATAGCCTCT
>JAVXIH010000180.1:0-812 GCA_036648455.1 Mucinivorans sp. | reverse complement strand
ATTATATCTAAATTGTATTCAACTTTTTGTTCATCTTTCCCAATATCTAACCCAACAAAGAGAATTTTTTTGGGGGCATTGTGATAGTTTTCGCCAATATGTGGCATCGTGGCAAAGCGTAACTCTCTACCGGTAGGAGCTTTAGTCCAAATTCCGGTCTCGGTGTCAATTCCCATCTTTTTGTAGAAGCAATTATACCTCTCTTGAATTTGGGCTCTCAATTTTTGTGTCTCTTCATTCATAGTTGTAAGTTTTTAAGATTATAATTAGTTGGCGGAATTAATTTGGTGTGAATTTTCGACGAAAAAAATATAGAAAATGTCATACAAGTCACTGATTTGTAATATTTTAGCAGTCAAAGCAAATAGATTACACGCCAGGAGATGCACAACATTAAAACAAATTTAGACATTATTCTCGACAGAATCAAACCATTTACCAAAAATCGCCCACTCCCTCAGACAAAATACGCTTTAATTTAATTCCGCCAACGGGTTTATATCAAGTTAATTGTTAATTTTGCATCTCCAATCATAAAACCAAACTACCCTTATATGAAAACAGATATAGAAATAGCTCGTGAAACAGAACTGAAGAAGATTAAACTCGTAGCCGAAGAGATTGGCATTCCTCGCGATGAAGTAGAAAACTACGGTCGCTACATTGCTAAAATACCGGAACACCTAATTGATGATGAGAAGGTAAAACAGAGCAACCTAATTTTGGTTACCGCCATCACAGCTACCAAAGCTGGTATTGGTAAGACTACCGTATCGATTGGCCTCGCCTTGGGGTTAAATAAAATAGGAAAG
>JAVXIH010000179.1:0-832 GCA_036648455.1 Mucinivorans sp. | reverse complement strand
CGTGCCAGTAATTTTGATAGGTCACTTCAACAGTTAAACCGTCTCGCATCGCCTCAATAATAGGAGCCAAAAACTGCTGACCGCTCGGGATTTTCTCGAACAAGATACGATGCTTTAGCTTATGACTCTCGTTGATAAGGTTATTCACTGCAAAGGTATTCAGGAGCCACGACCGCACACCGCCACGCTCCATATCGTCCGAGTTGTCGATGTAGTAGGTGTAGCCATTGCGTTTATCGCATTCGATGTCAATATCGAACATCTCGCTGATAGCGGTCTTATGGTTGTGAAATGTCTTTAACGGCAGATTGTCACCGCTATCGTTAAGCCCTGAGCGGGTCCATTTGTCGTTTATCTCCTCGAATGTGATTTTCCCAGATCTGTAAATAGTATCAACCAACCACACATAGCGATGGAACAGTCGAACGGTATTCTCTTTTGATGATTTGCGTGCCATATATTACTGTGAGTTAGCTATGTCTCTACACTCGTTTCGATCTTGCTCCAAACACTCAAGAGCATCTGGATTATTCTTAATATTCAGTAAAGGGTGATATTGCTTTATCAACAATTTTTCCCTCTCTTCCAAAGAATCATTGTCGTTAACACAGTTTACAATAAGGTTATTTTGCATCCATTGCTTTATAAGCTCTTCCTTCTCTTTTGAGAATTTGTAGTTGTGTTTGTTAGATTTCCCAATCAAAGAACCCCTTTCAGGTCTATATCCTAGCATTGCACCTACACTTCTAAAGAAAGTTCCATGACCTATGGCATTTAACTCTTGCTTCCATAGCCTTTTATCTAATGATGAAGATTCGGCTACCCCAATATA
>JAVXIH010000178.1:626-880 GCA_036648455.1 Mucinivorans sp. | reverse complement strand
GGAAAGATGCTGAGTTCATTCAATTTAGTGCCTCAACACGTTTATCGGGTGTGGACTTGGCTACGGGACAAAAGATTCGTAAAGGTGCAGTCGATGCCATTCTTCATTTTACCCATCAAGAGATCAAAGACAACATTGAGCTTAAAACTCGTGTAGAGCAAGTGGCTTCTAAAGGTGCAACACCATTGGTGGTGGCTTCAAATCACAATATTTTAGGGGTGATTGAACTGTCGGATGTGATTAAGCAAGGCATT
>JAVXIH010000178.1:0-617 GCA_036648455.1 Mucinivorans sp. | reverse complement strand
CTGAAGCAGGGGTGGATGACTATATTGCAGAAGCGAGACCTGAGGACAAATTGGCTTGTATTCGTAACGAGCAAGCAGCAGGAAAATTGGTCGCAATGGTCGGTGATGGTACCAATGATGCACCAGCCTTGGCGCAGGCAGATATTGGTTTAGCCATGAATTCAGGTACTCAGGCTGCCAAAGAAGCAGGCAATATGGTGGACTTGGATTCCGATCCGACCAAATTGCTGGATGTGGTCGAAATTGGCAAGCAGCAATTGATCACCCGTGGAGCATTAACCACTTTTTCGTTGGCAAATGACGTGTCAAAGTACTTTGTGATTTTACCTGCGTTATTCGCCGTGGCGATTCCACAACTTGGGGTACTGAATATTTTGCAACTCAGTAGCCCGAGTAGTGCGGTGATTTCTGCATTGATCTTTAATGCCTTGATTATTCCAATGTTGATTCCATTGGCACTCAAAGGTGTTCAATTCAAACCTGCCAGTGCGTTGCAATTGTTACGCCGTAATATGTTGATCTATGGGGTAGGTGGGGTGATCTTTCCGTTTATTGTGATCAAGCTCATTGACCTTGTTGTGTCATTGTGGATTTAGGAGCGAGCGATGAATACGTTA
>JAVXIH010000177.1:0-890 GCA_036648455.1 Mucinivorans sp. | reverse complement strand
CGATACGCCAGCCGTTATGGTGACGAAACTCAACTAACAAGATCGGACTGGGAAAGGTTTCAAACAACTGCCGAGCCAATTCCTGCAAGAGCTCTATATCCGTTCGACCGAAATAAAGTGTCAGAGCAAAGCCTTCGGTACTGCGATAGAGTTGATGGTTCAGGGCTTTTTCCAGGGTTTTATCCAAGTCATCCAGGGCCAACCCATACAGGGCTTTTTTGGTCAGCTCGCTGATGGTGCGTACCGAGGGAATCACCTTGTGGCCACGGGCTTCCGCCAGCAGCGAGCAGTAATAGCCATGGCCCAAGTACTTGTAGCTGCGGCACAGGTTGATCACCTGGACACGCTTGCCCGTGTCGCTATCCCGCGTGTGCTCCAAGTACTCCTGGGCGGTGACGATGTGTTCACAGGGAAAGTAAGAGGCCCAATCTTCCTTGCGTTCGACAATAATGACAACGTGGCTCGAACGTTGGGCCGCAGCAGAAAAATAACTGTTGGATGTTATTGTCGCCGCAACGGTTTGCTCGGATACTTGACGCCAATGACTTTGTACCGCCGACATAATAATTGATCCGCTTTAGAGAACGACCTTTTCTATTAAGCACGATCATTTAGAGAAGTCCCGTTTCATTACGCAACTTTTACGGCGGTCTTATGGCTCTTTTCTTTCGCGTTGCAACCCTTGACGATATGTCCGACTTGGTGGCGTTGGAGCAGCAATGTTTCAGCAGCGACCGGCTGTCACCGCGCAGTGTGCGCTGGATGATAAGCCGGGCCAACGGCCAATTGTGGGTGGCACAACAGCACGGCCAACTGCTTGGCTACGCGCTGGTGCTGTTTCGGCGCGGCACCCGGTTTGCGCGCGTGTATTCCCTGGCCATTGCCGAACA
>JAVXIH010000176.1:0-897 GCA_036648455.1 Mucinivorans sp. | reverse complement strand
TATGCGTTGGAACTACCAGTCAATAAGGCGCAAATTCGGGATAATTTTCTGATTTCGTGTTATACTTCACTTCGGTACAGCGACATATCTCGTTTAGAGCGTCGCCACATCAATTTTGACAATAATACGATTGTAATTACCACCCAAAAGACAGGAGCAGTAGTTGTGATCCCTATCCACCCTATTGTTAAGGAGATTTTAGCACGTTACGACAACCAGCCACCCAAGGCGCAGTGCAACCAAGTAACCAACCGCGTAATCAAGGACTTATGCCGCAGTGCAGGAATTATCTTGCCTGTGAACATAATGGAGACGCGTGGGGGCGAAAAAATCGAGGTTACTTACGAGAAGTGTCAACTCGTATCGAGTCACACCGCTCGCCGCAGCTTTGCCACCAACGCCTTTAAGAGTGGTATGCCCACGCTTTCGATTATGCAGATCACGGGGCACAAAACCGAATCATCATTTATGCGTTATATTCGGGTGAGTAAAGAGGAGAACGCCGCCACATTCCAATCACACGCATTTTTTAATCACAAAAACCTATAAAATTATGAAATCTATTAACCCCAAAGAAGTATTTGACAACCCTAAAGAATACTGTGATAACGAAATGAATAATCCACAAGAGGACAAAGCTATCAACCCGTTTGATTTCTATTACTATCACGATGGAAGTAAATTTATCAAACGAAATTTCAGTCAAAAAACAACTGATAACATTCTGCCAATAGAGATTGATGAATATTTGGCAATACTCGACTTTTATGGAGAATGGATATTTAACAACATTCAGCCAACCCAATATGACGAAATGAAATTTTTAGCAGAATTTTTTGTGTCAAGATTCGAGAAATACCAGAATAGAGATTTATTCTCACTAGACAACCAATCATT
>JAVXIH010000175.1:0-1185 GCA_036648455.1 Mucinivorans sp. | reverse complement strand
GCCAAGATCCGCCAAAGCGACCTGCAACAAATCGTAGCGGGCAACGAGACCGTGATCGACCACGCGATCGCCTTTGCCCAGGGCAAGGCTCAAGCGATCTTGTCCAAAAAGTTCGATGTGGCAAAGTTGTATGAATCCTCGAAAGATCAACGCGAGGAGCTCTTGGTGTCGCTACTTGGGGATATGGCCATCTACGAAATCGTGGCCATCGCTCTTCCAAATGTCGATATGGAGGATCGGCGTGATCGAGCCAATCACGCGGTGGTCTACCTCAACAAGCTCGCCGATGGCGAGTACCCTGTGGCGTGGCCACTATTACCCGAAACAGAGCAAACAGATAGCCCCGTAACCTCGGGGGGCCGTGCGCAACGAGGTAATTACTTCTAACAGATACGAAAGATGAGCAAACGCAAAAAACAATCCACCGGCAACACAACCAACCAACCGCCAAAAGCCACCTCAGCGGGGGTCGAGATAGTGTTGGTGCCCACCGCACCCAAACGCGATGGGTTCTCGATGGCAGACTTCCGATCCGCGCTCAAGCAGGCCGAGAGCGTCGACAATCCATCGCGCATCAAGCTGCTGGACTATTATAATGACATTCTGCTTGACCTCCATTTGACGGGTGTCATCGAAAAGCGGCGCAACAATATCAGATCGACAAGGTTTACCTTTGTTGACGAAAAAGGTGGTTTCAACGAAGCGATCGACAACTTGATTAACACACCAAAGTGGCGCGAGATGTTGGTCGATATTCTCGACGCGCAGTTCTTTGGCTATACGGTGGGGTGGCTGGATTTGTCGGGCGGGCAACTAGTCAAGTATGATCTATTGCCACGCAAGCACATAGCACCCGAAAAGAGTTTGTTTCTAAAACGGCAAAACCAATAATGTGGCATTAGTCTAATAAAAAAATCAAAATGGAATAATTTAAGGATGAGAGTACAAAAGTTTATCAACCTAAAATACCTTGTAGAAAAAAATCATATTTTTTTTAAACCAAATATTGGTAATAACTATTATTTTAATATTTCAAGCTGAATGTATAAAATTTAAATAAAAAGAAGAAGGAGGTAAAATTGAATTGTTATACTTTTTCCAATTAAGAAAAGAGAAGAAATTAATTTTAATTATTTTAGCTAAAATACATATTAGTATTCTTATTTTTACTTTATTTGGCGGAAT
>JAVXIH010000174.1:0-1258 GCA_036648455.1 Mucinivorans sp. | reverse complement strand
GATTTACTGGGGTAAATCAAGAATTTCAAACGGAAAATATGCCAAAAAGAGACCATTTAAAATGTGTCAATAATTTTCATCTATTACTTAATAACGCAGTGGCGTAATGCTCCACCAAAATATGGTGTAGTAAAAAACCAAAGCGGATAGAAATAATAATTTTCTATCCGCTTTTTTGTCGTAAATTTTGTATATATTTGTGTATCGTTTCATTTAACTTCTTGGCTATGAAAAACTTTACTAAATTTTTAGTATGCGCTGCCATAGTAGCGTATGCCTTAGTCTCGTGTACCAAAATGGGCATAGATCCCGAACCCGAACCTCCTAAAGAGCCAGTGATAGAGATCACAGTGCCCGAGGTTACAGTGCCAGATGTTGGCACAGGTTCAGCCACCGCTTCATTCACCACAAGCCAGAAGTGGACTATCGAAACGAGCGACAGTAAAGCTAGACCCACGTGGTTCGATGCCAACCCAAAAAGCGGCGGCCCTGGCAAAGCGACCCTAACCATAAAAATCAATGAAGCAAACACAAGCTACGATGATCGGAGCGCATATATTCGCATCCGTAGTGGCTCGCAAACTGCGCTGATCACGGTGAGCCAGAAGAAAAAAGATGCCATCTTGGTGAGCAAAGACCGTTTCTCTATTGTGCCAACGGGGGGTAACTTCACGGTCACGGTCAAAAGTAATGTGAACTACCAAGTCATAATTCCAGAGCCATCGGCACAGTGGATCTCGCGCCCTGCATCCAAGGGGTTGGTGAGCAAAGACGAAGTGTTCGCCGTGGCGGCAGGTTCGATGGACGGCAATCGCGAAGGGATGGTGGTCTTCACAGATGGCACATTAAAAGACACGGTGCGAGTGTATCAGAGCCAGCTCAACGGCATAATCCTGAGCACTAAAACCAAGAATATAGACGAACGAGGGCAAGCATTCGATGTCGAACTGCGCACTAATGTAGAGTACAACATCACCTTTGCCGATGGTACGTGGTTGCATCCGATTCAGAGTAAGGCAACTCGCGTGGATCGCCAACACTTTGTGGCCGACGAAAATACGAGCTACAGCAACCGCACGATGAAAGTTATTTTCACGGACAAAAATTCAAAGCTTGCCGACACGCTGATCGTGAACCAAGCACAGAAAGACGCGCTCATACTTTCGCAAAAAACAGTTGATGTCAACTCTCAAGGCGGAGCGGTGGATGTCGAACTGCGCTCCAATATCGAGTACGATATTTTGATGCCGACGGGAGT
>JAVXIH010000173.1:0-1259 GCA_036648455.1 Mucinivorans sp. | reverse complement strand
TTACTACACCGAAGCTCATTATAAGGATTGCCGCCCTTTTATGAATACAAAAGTAGTAAAATTTTCGGGGAATGGCCTACAATCGTAAAAATAAATTAACACTCATTGTCGATGTACAGCGCATTACACTGGAACATACAGTGCGTGGTGTACCACAACAATGGGTGTACGACAACTTGATTTTTCCGAAGTATCGAATTTCTAGGGCTACCTTCTACTCCTATTTGGGTATCCCAGCCAAGCGAGAGTTGACCAAGATACAAGAGACGGAGCACCCACAACTTGAATTCCCCACCTAAAGCCCCAAATGATCGGTTTTTTTATGCTTAAACGACCGATAATAGATCGTTAATCAAACTCTTCGGTGTATTGTGTGCGAAAATGAAGTGTGTAATGTCGTGGATAAGTGTTAGCATTGCGTGTGATCGACACCCGATCCAATCTGGCGAAGGTGGCTCCAGCGAAGCCGTGCAGAGCTTGGGCAACCTTGTCGATGATCGCGTAATGTTGCATTGCTTGGGCTTTGCACTCTTTTTCGACGTGAAAGCTCTCAGGTGTTAATACCTTAAATCCGAGAGTCACGCTCATATCGACCTCAGCCTGTTGTTGCCGTTGGCCGTTGCTGCTGTACTCAATGCGCGACACATCAATCAAGGCGCAAGGAAAATCGACAGGCGGTTGTTCCAGTCGGAGTTGTTCGAGGTCGACATCAATAAAGCGCAATTCGGGCACTTGCTCGGCCAAGCGGGACATCGTGGCGTGGATTAGTTCTTCCATAGTTATCAAGGTATTTGAATGGTGATTAACCAAAGATTTTGTTGATGGTATCGGTAATGATTTTTTCGGCACGCGCATCGAGTTCGGTCGAGTGTCCGACAAATGGGCGTGCAGGCATTTGAGCCGTATGCTTGCCAAATACCTTGAACGTGCCGCCCTCTTGGTGTATTTGGGCGTGGGGTGCTCCAGTGTAGATCTCGACCTGTGCGTTGCGCTTGTCGATTTGTAGGCTATTCATCAGTAGGTTACGCTTCGAGGTCAGCACGCCGCGCTGAGTGGCGGTGGGTGAATAGTTGAGCTTTTTCTTGCCGCCTTTCTTGGTTGATTTGTCTTGTTTCTCACCCTTATACTCAAATCCATACCACGGGCTATTGGGGTCGCGCCGCTTAACATCGTCCCACCGTTGTAGGCCATTATCAACAAAGCCCCCACGGCGGAAATTATTCGCAAAGTGCTCACGCGCTTCGACGCCCAATTTGTCG
>JAVXIH010000172.1:0-1324 GCA_036648455.1 Mucinivorans sp. | reverse complement strand
TGCAAAGAGTAGGCTCCGATACCACCCACATTACCATTCAAACCATAAGAAGCACGCAGTTTCAAGAAATTCAACCAGTCGCGTGATTGGTCTAGCCATTTTTCGCGTGTGAGCACCCAAGCAGCAGACACCCCAGGGAAGAAGCCCCAACGATTGTTGCCCAAAAGTTTAGAATAGCCATCTTCACGGAAAGTGAAACCGACGATATAACGTCCATCGTAGTCGTAATTCAAACGACCAAGGAAAGACATAATACGTTCTTGTGAGTGCCACGAGTCAACGCCTCGTTTGTCTTTGTCGGACGAAGTAAGTCCTAGGTCCATAAATTCATCAGTTGGAGCCAATGAACCCGAAGCAGACAAACCAACGTTGCGTGAATCGTAATATTCCATACCCACCAAACCATCGAAGTGGTGTTTGGTTCCGCCAAAATTAGTGTTGTAATTCATCACGGCATTGTATGTTTGGCGCAGTGTGCGGTCGAAACTAGCTGATGAATTGCGGTCGCGGTTGATCGAGCCTGGTTGTTTCAAGTAGTCGCGGTTGAAGGCCTCAGAGTGGCTTTCGTCGTACATCCAGATTGCATTGAGTTTCAAATACAAATTAGGGTGGAAATCGATCGTAAAGCCTTGTTGCATTGTGAATTTATCCGACACGTTGCGGCGAATAAATTTATCGTCATTTACCAATGGGTTGTCGTCGCCATTACCGCGCCCAATGAGTAGTTCGCCCTTTTCGTTATATTCGCGCGAAGTAGGAGGTACTGATTTCATACGTCCGAAATAGTTGCCTTCGCTCGTTACTTGCACGTTGCGCCATTTGGCTTCAACGAAAGCGAATGAAGATTCGGCCTTCAACCATTTTGTAATTTTATAGTCACCGTTCAAAAGGAATGATAGTCGATTGTAGAACGTGTTGACTGGCAAACCTTTTTCGTCGTAATAACCGATCGAAGCGAAATAGCGTCCTTTATCGTTACCACCAGATACCGAGATGTTGTAATCTTGGGTAACCGAAGGTGAACGGAAAGCTACATCACCATTTAGGAAATTGTTGAAGATAATAGTATCTTGGGCTGGATTGCCACTAGGGTTGGCAACATCTTTCACTGGGTCGATCATCCATTCCCAACCTTCGTTGAGTTTGAAGCGGTTTTGGTTGTTCAAATACATAGTAGACCAAACAGCATTGGCTGTTTTGTTACCATCATAGAAATTGCCTTTATCATCTTTCCACCAGTTACCAGTCCCGTAAGGTTGGGCTCCGGTGAGTGAACCTATTCGTCCCGCCCAATAAGGCTCGGTGTTCACTTGTGCACGACGTG
>JAVXIH010000171.1:0-1356 GCA_036648455.1 Mucinivorans sp. | reverse complement strand
AAAATTATTGACACATTTTAAATGGTCTCTTTTTGGCATATTTTCCGTTTGAAATCCTTGATTTACCCCAGTAAATCTTCGTCATTCAAACAAAAAATCTACTCAAAAACAGCTTCATTAAAATGGATCAATAATTATTTACTATCACTTATAGGGCATCACTCACCCCAAAAAATTCCATTCTACAAAGATAATATTTTATTACGAAACATCAATCTAATTTCAGAAGCTGTTTTTGATTTGTTTTCAAAATTTTATTACTGCTATTTTTTCGCCGATTTAGGACATCTCCCTAGTATCTTCTTCTACGAAAAGATCAAAAACGGTTTCGGGTCTCACCAAATTGTGCACCATCCACCCCATTTTCGCTGGTTCCACCAAATTCGGCGCGTTATCGTCGATAAAAAGTGTCCTTTGAGGGTCAAATTTAGCTGTCTCTTGGACAACTTCATAAATTTCGCGCTCCGGTTTACGCAATTTCATCTCGTCCGAATAAAAAACCTGGTCGAAAAACGATTTAAATGGCCTGCCAAATGGATTCTCGCAATCGAACTTATGTTCAAAGAAATCGTGATGCAATTTATTTGTATTACTTAGCAGGATTACGTTGTATTTCTTGGCTAATTTATCCAGCAACTCAAACTTTGTGTAATCAAAAGGCAAGATCAATCGATTCCAAACGTCGATAATTTGTTGATCCGCTATTTCTTCTGATCGCGATGACATACTCCTCATTTGAGCTAGAAAATCCTCTTTCGAAGCCTTGCCGATCTCCATATCGTGAAAAATTCCGATATTATTGGGATGAATATCTCGCTCGTCGAATTTATCGATACCCATCTTGCGAAACGCATCAACGGTCAACGATATATCAATATCTAGCAGCACATTACCAAAATCAAAAATAATAGTTTCTATCTTATTGTACGCTGTGTTTTTGAGTCTCATATCTATTTTATTTAATCATTTCAGGGCTAATGACACGAATTATCGGCAATTGTCGGCTTTAATTTTTGCAAGTTACGCAATTATTTTCATTGAAATTTGGGAAATCGCGTGCAAATTTATATCTTTGCGGACTGAAAAACAAATTCGGTCGCCATTTGTTTCAAATATCGGCTCGTAATTAAGTAGCGTATTATCGTTTTACGCCGCAGTTTTTCAGCACAAGAGGGGCCCATAGCTCAGTTGGTTAGTAGCACCTGACTCATAATCAGGGGGTCGCAGGATCATGCCCTGCTGGGCCCACTCCCTCTTAAAAAAACAGTTTGCAGACCTTTGCAAACTGTTTTTTTTATGCTTGTGATAACAATATTTTTGTGCTTGCTCATACAAATATTGTAGCACCTGACTCCC
>JAVXIH010000170.1:0-1366 GCA_036648455.1 Mucinivorans sp. | reverse complement strand
AAATATCGTCGCGCTTGATATATATTTGTAGTCGCCCGGTCGAGTCTTGAATTTCAAAAAACGAAGCGCTACCCATAATTCGGCGCGTCATAATCCGTCCCGCCACGCTCACTTGCGTATTTTCTTGGCACATCGTTGGCGAAGATTTGATCCCCTGGGATGTGGTTGTCACCACAAACTCGGCGGCGGGGTAAGGGTCGATACCCAATTCACGTAATTTTGCGAGCGAGCCGCGGCGCACTACTTCTTGTTCTGATAGTTCCATATAGCTAATATTGTAGAAAATCTTTGACGACAAAGGTACAAAGTTTTTGCCGATTTTTGGAACACAGTTTTGTAATTGTTGTATAATTCGTATCTTTGAGCTAGCAAAAATAAAAACTACCCATTGAACGAAAAAACCCTTACCTTTGATCGCCACTCGCTCTACGAGCTTTTTGGGGCGGCGAACGCCAATATAGATTACATTAATTCCAAGTTCCCTGTGCTTAAAATCGTGGTTCGCGGGGGGCAGATTCACCTTGTGGGCTCGGACGAGCAAATGGCTCGATACGAGAGTTGTATGGGGGCGCTGGTGGAGTATGTGGATCGTTATGGCCATATATCGAACACGGTGATCGACCAAATTTTCGACAGTGCACCTCAACTTTCCATCGTCGCTCAGCCTCAGTCGGCTTGTAAGTCGGTTTCTAAGGCGGATGGTGGTTGCCCGTCGATCGAGAATCTAATTCTTTTTGGCACTAACGGTTCGCCGATTCGCGCGCAGACTCCCGCTCAGAAAAAATTGGTGGAGGCTTACGAGAAAAACGATATGCTCTTTGCCATTGGTCCCGCGGGTAGTGGTAAGACTTACACGGCCATTGCTTTGGCGGTGCGTGCCTTGAAGAACAAGGAGGTCAAAAAGATCATTCTCACTCGGCCGGCGGTTGAGGCTGGGGAGAAGCTCGGCTTTTTGCCAGGCGATATGAAGGACAAGCTCGATCCGTATTTGCAACCGTTGTACGATGCGTTGGGAGATATGATGCCGCGAGCCAAGCTCAATGAGTATATGGACGAGGGTGTGGTTCAGATTGCGCCGTTGGCTTATATGCGTGGGCGCACGCTAGACAGTGCGGTGGTGATATTGGACGAGGCGCAGAACACTTCGAACGAGCAGCTCAAAATGTTTCTCACTCGTATGGGGCGTTCGGCTAAGTTTATCATTACGGGTGATTTGACACAGATTGACTTACCGTTGTCGGTGGCTTCGGGGTTGAGTTATGCTATTGATCGGTTGGATAAGGTGTCGGGGATTTCTATTGTGAAGTTTTCCTCGCGCGACATTTTGCGACATCCGTTGGTGGGGAAGATTGTGGCGGCGTATGAG
>JAVXIH010000169.1:0-1367 GCA_036648455.1 Mucinivorans sp. | reverse complement strand
GACTACAGCCAAGGCACAGTGGCCAATTACATAATCACGGCGGGCAAAAAAAGTGATCTTGGATTGTTACTCAAGGCGATCCCGTGGGTGTTACTCAAGCGCGGAGACATAAGCGACTGGGCGACTTTCAACGAGCTCTATGCCGAGCCTTTTCGTATTGGTAAGTATCCACAATACGACCAAGTGGCGCAAAAGGCCTTGGCCGAGGCGTGCCGCGACTTCACGGCCTTTGGCTTTGCGGTGATCCCCAACACCACCAGCCTCGAGTTTGTGCAGGCGCAAGCATCAGCAAGCACCGAAGCCTACGAAAAGTTTGCCGAGTTTTGCGACAAACAGCTATCCAAGGGCTTCGTGCTCAACACAATGACCTTGGATGCGGAGGGTGGAAATTATAAGGGAGAAGTACACCAAAATAGCGAAAACAGCGTCTTTGCAGCCGATCGTTGCGGGGTGCTCGATGTGCTAAACACAAGGTTCCTTGCAATGTTGGAACTCCACGGCTTCAACCCGGGTAAAGGTTACTTTTCGGTCGAAGAGGAGGATCATATTTGTTTAACTGAAAGAATCAAAATAGACAAAGAGGTTGCTTCGTATGTTGAGATTCCACCTGAGTATTGGCATTCAAAATACCACATTCCATTTCCAAAGGGTGGCCCCAAGGCCAAAGCAGCCCTACCTGAAGCCAAACTCTCGCAGGTCGATCTACTGCGTGCCGAGGTGCTTCTACTGCGCGCCGAGCAAGAGGAGCGAACGATGGACGTAGAGCCCCGCCCACGCAGTTTTTTCGGGCCCGCCCCCGAAAACGGGGGCGGGCGTTAGCTAATACCATCAATACGCTCTACGACACCCAGCACGCGTGCGCGTTGTCCGATGCCGCTGGGCTATTTCGACTGGATGAGGCTGCCGTTACACGTATTCTAAAACGCCTATCGTCCAAGGGCTTCGATGCGATTAGGGGTATTGAACCCGAATTGTTCGAGACCACTTTTGGCGCGCTCCACAGCGCGCTGGATAAAGTGTTTGACCAACCAAAATATGGGGATCAGAACTTCGACCTGGTGAACCAATTGCGCCATAATGCGGCAGTATTTTCGGCCTTCAAGACCCATAGGCAACAAAATGATCTACATGCAGAGCTATTCGATGCCGATGGTAAGGTGCGTAGCTTTGCCGAATTCCGTAAGGCCACCGCACCGATCTTGAGTAACTACAACGTCAATTGGTTGCAATCGGAGTACAACACGGCGATGATCCGCGCTGAGACCGCCGCGCAGTGGTCGGCGATCGAGCAAACGAAAGAGATATATCCGCACGTGCAATGGCTACCAAGCACTTCGGTCAGCCAGCGCGAAGCGCATAAATCGCTC
>JAVXIH010000168.1:0-1376 GCA_036648455.1 Mucinivorans sp. | reverse complement strand
ATGGTGCTTATATTCCTGAGGTTGTAATTAGACCATAGTCTTCACTCTCTATACCTTTGCGGAAATTATTATCTTCGCAAAGGTAATTTTTAATAACTCGGTAATCACTAATAACTTAAAATACAATAGATTATGAAACGTATTTTTTACTTTTTAATTATACTTTTTATCGTATCTTGCGCCGATGAGCAGAAACAACTTTCGGTTATCGGAACTCGTAATGGAAACCTTATAACAGTGAAACCAGATGAGGTGAAAGATACTGTTGACCTTAACCTGTCCGATTTTGTGGAAGACATCGAGATTGTCCGCCTTGAAAATACAAAAGGATCTCTCGTAAAACCAGCGCCTGTGATATTATCAGATAATTACATATTAACAGGTATGAGCGACATGAAACTTTTCGACAGAAAGACAGGCAAATATATAGGAAATGTAGGTTATAGAGGCAGAGGTCCAGGAGAGTATGACGTTGCAATATATAGTGCGCAAATAGATGAGAAAGCAGGTAGTATATATATGCTTAGTTATCTGAATCAAACAGATCGATTAGAGCTTTTAGTGTATGATTTAAATGGCAAGTGGCGAGGTAAAAATATTCCTCTAGCAAGTTTCCCTCCCAAAGGTGTCTTTCATGTAGATAGCGAGCACAACAGATTACGTATTGCTACATCACCATTCGAGGGAGAATGTGAATACGTGGCTTGGGAGCAGGACCTAGAAGGTAATATGATAAATGGTGTGAAAACAAAACATCTTGCAGTATATCCTGATTATAGCAACGAAATATCTCAATCAAGAAACACTCAAAATTTTGATTTTTCACTTTTTGATGTACGTAAAGCAAAAGACACTCTCTATCATTACAATGGAGGCGACCAATTAAGTCCAGTTTTTTATGTAGACTGTGGTTCGAAAAAAGCTTTTCGCTTCTATTATGAATTACCTACTGTTTTTGTTGCAACAGTTGATATAAATCCTACCTCTAAAACTAGGTGGCCTCAGATGTTTGTTAATAAGGAAACATTGCAAGGTGCTTGGTGTAAACTTCGTAATGACTTTTTGGGCGGAGCTGAGACAGCTTTTGCTTTCATTGGTAATGGTTATTACGCACATAGTATAGAGCCAGCACTACTTTTTGACGAAATCGAGTCCGCTCGTGAGTCTGCGACAGGCAAAGTTCGCGAACGGATCGACTATATCTTAGCTAACGTAAAAGAGGACGACAACAATGTGGTTATCATTGGCAAACTCAAGCAATAATCGTGACATACTTCTCCTGCTTGCAGTATAAAAGCAATGGTGCTTATATTCCTGAGGTTGTAATTAGACCATAGTCTTCACTCTCTATACCTTTGCGGAAATTATTATCTTCG
>JAVXIH010000167.1:0-1441 GCA_036648455.1 Mucinivorans sp. | reverse complement strand
GTCGCTTGGCACGTGTACTAAGTACGCTTTCTACCCTGCTTCGGCTGGGGTCACTTGCGTGAATGACGTGATGAGTTTCAACCTACCTGCCACTCAGGTCTACACTACCGCTTCGTTTGCCAACGGGTCTAACCCGATGGTTGCGGGCAGCGATGATCAGGATAAGCTGTGGTTCCGGAACCTTTGCGGAATAATTAAGTTCCAACTCACGGGTACTAAAACCGTGGCAAGCGTGGTGATGCAAACCGCTGCCGGCGAAGTGGTGGCTGGGGATATGACAGTCGATATGAACTATTATCAAGTGCCCGAGATGAAAGTCGCCACAACTGGCACCACCTCCACCTCCATCACTCTGACTGATTGCAACGTTCAGCTATCCGAGTGGGTCAGCTCCTCATTTTATTTCACCGTTCCTGCCGCTACTTACGCTGCTGGCTTGACCTTCACCGCCTACGACGGTGCTGACAATGTGATTCGCACCAAGGCTACTTCTGTTCCGTTGGAAGTGTCGCGCTCGCGCACCGCTTCGCTGCAAGAGGTAGGTCGTTACTTCCCCGATGCAAATTTCCGAAAAAAGCTCGTTGACACATACGGTTTTATCCAGACTGGCAACGGATCAGATACAGATATTAATATCACAGACCCTGCTAATGCAGATAAGCTCAAAACCACTAAGGAGCTCAATATATCTTCAGCTCAGATCACCAACATAAAGGGGATCAAGTATTTCACGGAGCTGACCGAGCTTAATTGTAGTGGTAATAGTTTGAGGACGTTAGATGTCAGCGCGAATACGAAGCTGATCAAACTCGATTGTAGTGGCTCTGAGTTGAGATCGTTGGCTTTTAAAGCTAATGCAACAATGAAAACACTATGGTGCCAAAACAATAATTTGGGGATGTTGGATGTCAGAGTGAATACCGCGCTGGCCGACCTCAATTGTAGTGGCTCTAAGTTGAGTCGTTTGTATATTGGAAATATTAATACAATAACAAAACTACAATGCCAAAACAATAAGTTGACGACGTTGGATCTCACGAAGAATACGGCAATGACCGAGCTCTTTTGTTATGGTAATCGGATGAGCGCGTTGGATATTACTAAGTTTACTAACTTTACTAATCCTGCCCTTCTGCAATGCGGCGAACAAAAAGGGTTAGACGGCACAGGAACACAGACGCTCACGCTCACCTTGACACAGCCACAGAAGACACTTGGTTTAGGTGCGGTTGGAACGCTAAACAACGGCCACGTTACGCTTAACCCAGTACCGTAATAGGCTAGCAGCGTGGCGATAGCCGAGTGGCGGTGATAACACAGATCGAGGGGTGTGTTTAGCCGGTATCTCGCCCGATGTTAGTTCTAGTCGTTTCTAGACACAATCAAACAGGCAAAATAAAACTAAAAAAGCTAGAAGCAGTTTCTATAAACTGGTTCTAGC
>JAVXIH010000166.1:0-1490 GCA_036648455.1 Mucinivorans sp. | reverse complement strand
ACCGGAGCTTACTTGAAGTAAGTGAGGATTTTAAGATCCGAAGCAAAACGCCGAAAAAACGATTTTTAGAAGTCACCGAATAATAAAACAGAATAATGATTAGATCCAAACTACATCACTGGACAAAAAAAATCAAGAAAGCACTAAATTCACCACTCACTGGCGGCATCGTGCTCATCGCGTGCACAATCCTGGCCCTCACCCTGTCGAACATCGATGCTACCGCGGCTTGGTATCACGATATTTGGTACAAAAATTTCACGCTCGGATTCGAAGATTTTCACCTCAGCAAACCATTCGAACTGTGGATCAACGACGCGCTGATGGCTGTCTTTTTCTTCACCGTAGGACTCGAAATCAAGCGAGAAATAGTGGCTGGCGAACTACGGTCGATCCGCCAAGCGTCGCTGCCCATCGCGGCCGCCATTGGAGGAATGATAGTGCCAGCGGTGATCTACACCGCCTTCAACGCGGGACAAGCAACCGCCTCGGGCTGGGGAATCCCGATGGCAACCGACATCGCCTTTGCCCTGGGCATACTAATGATGCTGGGCAAAAGGGTACCTATTTCGCTCAAAATATTTCTCACCGCGCTGGCCATTGTCGATGATTTGGGAGCGATTCTGGTGATCGCCCTATTCTACTCGACATCCATCGATTGGTCGGCACTCGCCTCGGCTGGCGTAGTTTTCGCCTTCCTGATTATACTCAACAAATCGCGAGTCTACCGTATGCGTTGGTACTTAGTGCCAGCCGTTGTGCTGTGGCTTTTATTCCTCAAATCTGGGATCCACGCCACAATCGCAGGCGTGTTGATCGCCTTTGCAATGCCCACTTCGTCTAAATTCTCGAAAGAGCGATTCACCGCAGGCTCACGTCGACTGGTGGCGCGATTCACGGAGCTCGACCGCCCTCGCACAGAAGTACTCAGCAACCCGAACCAACACCTTACACTACAAGAACTTAGAATCCTCACCCGCAACACTATTTCGCCCGTTCAACGGCTCGAACACGCGCTGCAACCGACGGTCACCTTCTTTATTATGCCGCTTTTTGCACTCGCCAACGCGGGGGTCGTCTTTTCGTCCGAAGCCATCGCCTCGCTCGCCGGCCATCAATCGCTGGGCATTATTGCGGGTTTGGTGATCGGCAAGCCGATCGGCATTATGCTGTTCAGTTTTCTGGTGATCCATTTTGGACTAGCCGTTATGCCGACGGGTGCCACGTGGCGCAAACTGCTCGGAGTGGCCGCGCTCGGGGGGATCGGTTTCACTATGTCCATCTTTATCGACAACCTAGCCTTCACCGACCCCACGATGGTGGGAGTTGGGAAAATAGCCATCCTTTTGGCCTCGGTCCTTGCCGCGATTGTCGGGACAATTTTAGTTTTTTCGGCTTCGCGTGACGATAAAATTAGGTGACTTCTAAAAATCGTTTTTTCGGCGCTCAGCTTCGGATCTTAAAATCCTCACTTACTTCAAGTAAGCTCC
>JAVXIH010000165.1:0-1706 GCA_036648455.1 Mucinivorans sp. | reverse complement strand
ACTCAAAGTACGTGAGGATTTATCGATCCGCAGTCCAACGCAGAAAAAGCAATTTTTCGAAGTCACCTCGATTTTTCAAGGCGTACTTTGGTCGATAAACCGGAGCGTACTCGAAGTACGTGAGGATTCTCCGATCCGCAGTCCAACGATGAAAAAACAATTTTGAGAAGTCACCTATAAATTTTAGAATACGAAAATTATTGCTATATTTGTTAAATATTTGGGACGTATTTACAATGTGGAGGCTTCTAAAAATTAGATTTTTCAAGGCGGACAAGGTCGAAAAACCAGAGTTCTATTTTACAGTAAATAAGGATTTTGATGTCCAAAGTCGAGCGAGGGAAATGTAATTTTCAGAAGTCACCTAATCAAACAAACAAAAATGATTCAACTATTACAAGCTGCCGTCACGACGGCTAATTTCGACTTCACACTCCTGCTCACCATCGGTATTGCGATCATTGTGCTGTGGGTGGTACTCTATTTTATCCCCATCGGGCTATGGTTTTCGGCCATGGTGTCGGGGGTGCGTATTTCGCTGCTGCAACTAGTGTTGATGCGCCCGCGCAAGGTGCCGCCTGCAACGATAGTCACCGCCCTGATCGAAGGGACCAAGGCTGGCCTGCACCTGGACTCCAACGAATTGGAGGCACATTACTTGGCTGGCGGACACGTGGCAAATGTAGTGCACGCGCTGGTGTCGGCTCAAAAAGCAAATATCGACCTCGATTTCAAGATGGCAACAGCCATTGACCTAGCTGGTCGTGACGTTTTCGAAGCGGTGCAAATGTCTGTCAACCCGAAAGTTATCAACACCCCACCAGTCACTTCGGTTGCCAAGGACGGTATTCAGCTCGTCTGCAAGGCGAGAGTCACTGTTCGCGCCTCGATCAAACAACTGGTCGGCGGAGCGGGCGAAGAGACTATCTTGGCGCGCGTTGGTGAAGGTATCGTCTCGTCGATCGGATCGGCCGAATCGCACAAAACAGTGCTCGAAAATCCTGATTTCATCTCACGCGTGGTGCTAAGCAAAGGGCTGGACGCTGGTACGGCGTTCGAAATTCTATCCATCGATATCGCCGATATTGACGTGGGACGCAACATCGGAGCCGTGCTGCAAATGGATCAAGCCAATGCAGATAAAAATATCGCACAAGCCAAAGCCGAGGAAAAACGCGCGATGGCGGTGGCTCAAGAGCAAGAATTTATAGCCAAAGCACAAGACGCTCGCGCCAAAGTGATACTGGCCGAAGCCGAAATCCCGATGGCAATTGCCGAAGCTTTCCGCAGCGGAAACCTAGGAATTATGGACTACTATAAATTGAAAAATATCCAAGCCGACACCACGATGCGCGAAACGATCGGCAAATAATCGTAAAATTAAAGATGAAAACCTTTTGAAATCCAAAAAAAGTTTTTATCTTTGCACTTCGAATTTAGAGGTCGTTGATTTATCGTACCAGTTTCCCGTGATTTATTTCATAGGTTTCGGGTGCAAGTAACCAAGTTACAGATCAATCAGGCGACACATAAATTCAAAAGGAGGGGTGGGTGAGTGGCTCAAACCAGTAGTTTGCTAAACTGCCGTACGGGGTGAACCTGTACCGAGGGTTCGAATCCCTCTCCCTCCGCAATCAAGCTTGATAATCAAGCAGTTACAAACGTTACATCAAAATCTACACCGAAAAGTGGATTTTGGTGTTTTC
>JAVXIH010000164.1:0-1717 GCA_036648455.1 Mucinivorans sp. | reverse complement strand
AGAGCAAGATAATATATTTCAACTGGATGCCACCATGCTGCGTGTGGCGGGCGTTGGTCTGTGGACTTACGACAGCGTAGAGCGCAAGCTGTGGTATAGCGGTTTTGCCGACAATGTCCACCTGGCAAGTGAGCCGCTCTGTGTTGATATAGACTCTTATCTTGCTATCGTGGCTGATGAGGATAAAAGCAACGTTATTGACTATATGCTCTCTCTGAACACAGCTACCCCCACATCCAAGCTCAGATATAAAATCCACGGAGAGGGTGAGGATTTTTATCTCGACAACAGAGTGGTGAGCAGCACACCCAAAGAGGGAGGTTTCGTGGTGCGTGGTTATGCGCAAAACATTACCCGTCAGGTCTTGTTGGAATGTGAGTTGGCCGAGGCTTGTCGCAAGGCACAACATTCCGAACAACTGAAATCGGCTTTTATACAGAATATTAGCCATGAATTTCGTACCCCCATCACTGCTATTGTCGGTTTTTCGTCTCTTCTCAGTCAAAGCAACGACACGGCAGAAAAAGAGGAATATATGACCATTGTGGAGGATAATAGCACACGACTGCTGCGATTAATAGACTCACTGATTCACTTGTCGGAATTGCAAGTGGGCTCATATATCTTTAATTATAGGTCGTTTAACCTCAATAGTCTGATAGACCGATTAATCGTTGATTACAAGCCCCAATGTGGCAAAGGGGTTGAGCTGACGAACAAAACCCAAACAGAGATCTCTTTCTCAGAGGTGGTGAGTGATGAGAACGCTGTGTCGATCGTATTCTCTAATCTACTGAAAAATGCCCTAAAATACACATCGGCAGGGGAAATTTCATTGGGTTACAGTGTGGATGACAAAGGGCGCGCCACCTGCTTTGTCAGCGACAACGGAGTCGGCATCCCCCAAGACCAGCAAAAACAGGTCTTTGAAACCTTCTACCAAAACGACAACTTCGATGAGGGCGTGGGTCTAGGTCTGTCGGTTTGCCGATTGATTATCAAAGGAATAGGCGGGCGTATATGGGTGGAGTCAGAGCCGCGGGTCGGGACGACAATTTATTTCACATTGTCATAATAAAGAATTTAAACAAAAGAATTATGAAACAAGGTTATATACACTCTATCAACTCCGCTGCAGAGTTTCTGAAAATCGTTGAGGCGATGAATAAAGTTGGAGTTGATTCCGATAATATTATTGTCAATCAATCTTTCGGTGATTTCATTGAAACCACCACCTCAGGTGATTGTGTGGTGGTGTATAACCTTGACTTCTTCCAGAGCCTATCTGAATTTATGGAGGTTACCATCAAGCTTGCCCAGCGCGGCATACATATCCGCTCACTCGCTGATACTTGGTATAATGTCTCGCCCGAAATGGCTACATTGCTTATGGGAATCACCACCTTTGGCAAACGCATTCGTGCCCGGCACACTCTGGCGGGGCTGAGCAGAGCCAAAGCGGAAGGCAAAACCCTCGGTCGCCCAGTGGGAACCACAAAAGTTGCAGGCAAAATCGAGGCGATCGCCAAATTACGCAACGAATCGCATATGAGCATCTCCAAAGCCTGTGAAGTGGTGAAATGTAATCCCCGAACCTATTACCGACACGTGACAAAAGAGGAGATATAGCCCGTTGGCGGTTTTAGAATCTGTTTTGATTTCTTTCCAGCATTTTATTACTACCCTTTTCGTCCTCTTTTTCCGCTGATTTTCGAGC
>JAVXIH010000163.1:0-1866 GCA_036648455.1 Mucinivorans sp. | reverse complement strand
ATCCTGAGCCAGGATCAAACTCTTCATTGTATAATTTGTTTTTTCTTGTTGGCTCTGATTTGACTTTCGTTTATGTTTCTCCGCATCATCACGACGCGAAAAAACGGAATTGACAAATGTACTTGTTTTTACTACACTTATCTTTCTTTATCTTAAATTTATCAATGAACTAGGTTGATCTTGCGATCATATTTTTTTGTTTTCCCTTTTCGAAATCTTACCGCTTTTAGCAGCGGTGGTTCCTTCGTTTCGGGAGTGCAAATATATGCGGATTTTTATTACCCACCAAATCTTTTTGCAATTATTTTCAATAAATTTTCATCTTTTTTTTCTTGTGACAGCCAAAAAGCCAGCAACTGCATATTATTCAAATGATTATGAAAATGAAATTATTTCGCCGTTTTGAAAGAAATTTCATACGGATGCATCTCTATTCCATCAAAAGTGCGAAAAGAGAGGCCAAGCATCACCGTTTGATATTGATGATCGGGCTCTAAATCGACACGAATGACCACCGTTCGATTGTCATTAGCATATTTGACACCCGTAATGACGGGCATTGCTCGTTGGCCAAGTTTGCCATAACCGAAAGAATGTCCACGACCAATCAAAGGACGATCGAGATTAACGGTAATCGTTTGAAGGGCCGAATCGACCTCCGTATCGCCATTGGTAAATTGATCAATAGAGACCACCTTGGGGCGCAAACTATCATAGGCAACCGTATATTCCGCCATATCGAGGTAAGCATCGACCAGTTTAGGCATATAAGATTCCAGGGTTGGGTAGAGCTGGCGTTGGCGGGAGTAGCTTTCGAGCTCGGCCACCAAAGTGTCGATCCAGACAAAACCACGACTCTTCTGCATTTGAGTCTCGCTCCTTATTGTGTTGGACTTAACATCGTGATCCTTCATATATTTAATCACCGCCGCACGCACCAAAGCCTCGGTAAGCACCGTAGACCAGTTAGAATAGGCCTGCTTAGCCATCAGTGGGCCAACCACCGAGAATATCCGCTTGCCACTGCGCGCGAAACGTTCGTCGAAAGTCGGGGCAAAGGAGTGGTTGAACTCGTGAATAAGGGTGGGGAATATATCTCCGGCGCGGTAGGCCGCCATTCCCAAACTGTCAATATCCCAGGTTCCCATTATTGAGTATACGTTGCGCACTCGATTTTCATCTGTCAAATTGATACCATAATTACCCCCGCCATTACCCATAGCCAGGATGATACGAAAAACATCCTTTGACTCTCGTCCATAAAAATCTCTATACCAAGACAAATCCACGTGGTTATAGATGGGCATAAAACGATCGGCGGCCTCCTTATATAGTGTCTGGTTCTGGCGATAGAAATCATCAAAACGCGTATCGGCACAGAATTGCTTGAGTAATTTGGCAAATTCCCATACTTTGGTTCGATCCCAACGCGAATCAAGGGTGCTATCCACGACCGACTCGCGTAGCTGCATTGTACTATCCAAACGCACCGCCAAGCTCATCACCGCGTCATATGACACTCCATTGTCGGCCACCAACGAACGCGCATATTTGATCAGCGGATGATCTTTGAAGGCTCCGAAATGCGATTCGATACGGATCGGTGTATAACTTGAAATATGTGTCATTATACTCACGATTACCAGCCAGCCGAAAAACTATACTCATCAGCTCGACTCGTTTGTCGACAGTTGGCTGTGGGAAGAACGTTGTATTTTGAGTAGTTTTATCGGGGACAGCATCTATGGTGGTCGCCTTGCCGATGTTCTCTTTATTAGGTTTGGCGAGTGCCCCGAGGGTTAGCAGGGCGATGAGGGATAGCAAAAAGAATTTTTTCATGGTTTTGATTATTACTATTGTTTTTAT
>JAVXIH010000162.1:0-1876 GCA_036648455.1 Mucinivorans sp. | reverse complement strand
TTGGCCCACATACGCTCCACTTGCCCACCGTCGAAGTCGCCGCCAACGTGGGTCGTCAGATCGGGCAGAATGTCCACACCCCGAAAACAACGCATCATGGGGATATGCCGTCCGCCAACGACAGGACTGGCGGGGAAGGTCAGCGTTGCCTTTTCTAGATCGCTCAACGTGGCGATATAGTCTAACGGCTTTGCGGGGGCGGATACATCCGTTGTTTCGCGCGCCTCTTCGTTGATAATCAAGTAGATGTCGCTCACCCCGGTGCGGGTCCTGGCGCGGATAATCCGATCTGCACTAATATCTGCGGCACTGAAATACTGGTTGCAAGTCACCTTTTGGTAATTGGCATTGCCCTTGACCGTACCCACCACAATCAGGCGAGCCGAGTAGATTGCCTCCTCGGCATTGACGGCATTCGGGTCGGTGGGTGTACGCATACCGAGGTTCACCGACAGGTTGAAGTCGGTCAGCGCATCATCGCCCACCTCGTCCAGTCGCTCGGCACAACCCATGAGCAGGGTTGCCAACAAAAACAGGATTATTTTATTCGTTTTTTTCATAACTCTCCGTTTATATCATAGACCACCCAGCCGTTCACCTTGATCGTTGTGGTGGTGTTGGTCTGGTCGTCCAATTCAATTTCTATGTCATAGGTATCGCAACGATCCAACCCCTGCTGATCCTTGATTGCTCCACTTTTGAGTATCAGCTCCACCAGGTTCCACCCCAGTGTCTGCGTGGCTCGTGCTTTTTGCTCCTTCTCCATCATCAGCGTGGTGGCGCCCTTCTCGAAAAGGCGCAGCACCGTGGTCTGGATAACGATATTTCCGTCGACGATTTGGTAGGTCGGTATATAGGTAAGTGGCTCTTTGAGGGCCAACGTATTGTCAAATTTATAATCTCCATTGTTGTCTGTCACATACATCGGATATTGTTTGGCTACTTTCTCAGGGGTAGCATCTGCCTCAACGGACAGCCCTTTGACGGTGATGCTAAATGTGTTGGCATCGTTCATCATCTCGATATTTTTTTCTGAATATCCGCTTCCGACTATCGCCACATCGGTTATCTGTCCGTGGTAGAGTGAGCCTAAGCGCTTGGTAACTTGATTGTTCGCACGCACCAGCGAGAGAGTCGCCTCGGCGAGTGTGGTTTGTCCTTTTTTGAGGGTGCTGAGGGTGTAATCTTCATTCAGATTGCCCCACGCCACCATTGTATAGTTGCCTGCTGCTAAAAACAGGCGGATGTTGCTCGTCTCTTTGGATGAGATACCTTCCACTCGGTGTTGTTCGACAAAGAGTCCTTTGTCGTCGAAAACAAAGAGGTCGATCTGTTTCAAATCCTCGGGAAACACCTCTTGGGTGTCGGTACTTGTGTGGCTAAAAGTGACCACCATGCCGCAATCGGAGAGATCCTCCTTCGTGCAGCCGAATAATAATAGCGACACCAGCAGAGCCAAAGCAGCACCGTATGTCTTTGAAATAATATTGCTGTATGTCATAATTATTCTCATTGAATGAATTGAATAAAAAAGGGACGGCAGCAGAGTGCAACTGCCGTCCCTTTGTTTGTGAGTAGATTTGATAGACTACAATTCGCCGCTTTGATCCATTTGATTCCATTGAGCAATGGTAATGGTCGCAGTTACACTGGTCTCTTCTGATGTTACAGGAGTTTCTGGAATTTCATCAAGTTTCGTCTCGTCATTCGTTCCTAACTTATTGATCTTGGTGATGTCAATGCTGTAAGTACTGTTACGTTTGATACCAAAAGTAGTGACAGCGGGTGTTCCAGGTGTTGTTACTCCAATATTCAAACGATAGTAGGTTGCACCTGCGTCGTACTTCAACAAACGTTTAGCAATCTCAGCATCATA
>JAVXIH010000161.1:0-1894 GCA_036648455.1 Mucinivorans sp. | reverse complement strand
GAGCTTACTTGAAGTAAGTGAGGATTTTAAGATCCGAAGCCCAACGCCGAAAAAACGATTTTTAGAAGTCACCATAAAAAACATAAGAAATGAGTTACATATTATTACAACAATATTGGTGGGCGATCGTGGCGCTACTGGCCTCGCTGCTCGTTTTCCTGCTCTTTGTCCAAGGCGGGCAATCGTTGCTCACTCAGATCGGGCGCAACCAAACAGGCAAACGAATGATTATCAATTGCCTGGGGCGTAAGTGGGAGATCACCTTCACCACTCTGGTCACCTTTGGCGGTGCATTTTTCGCCTCTTTCCCTCTTTTTTACTCCACCAGTTTCGGCGGAGCATACTATGTGTGGATCGCCATTTTGCTAGTCTTTGTGATCCAAGCGGTGAGCTACGAATTTCGCGGCAAGGCGGGCAATGTTTTTGGCACCAAGGGCTATGATACTTTCCTGGCTATCAACGGTTTTCTGGCACCCCTATTGATCGGTACGGCTGTGGGGACGTTCTTCACGGGAGCTGATTTTACGGTCGATCTTTCTCGGATCGGATCGCTCACGGCGGGCGAAAATGTGATCTCGCAATGGGCCTCGCCTTGGCGCGGGCTCGAAGCGGTGGCCGATGCGCGCAATGTGGCACTTGGGCTGGCGGTTCTGTTCTTGGCGCGTGCGCTCGGGGCTCAATATTTTATGAATTCGATCGCGAACGAAGATATTTATGCTCGTTCGCGAGCCTCGCTTATGATCTCGGCACCCGCTTTCGTACTATTTTTCTTGACATTCTTGTTCACGGCAGCAATTGGCATATTTTTTGAGCCTATTTTCCTTATACTTTTACTCGTTGGTGTGGTGCTAGTTTTGTGGGGTTTCTACAAAGGGATATTTGTCAAAAATTCAACTTCTGGCATTTGGTTTACGGGCATCGGCACAGTGGTTGCGGTGTTTTCGCTTCTGCTTTTCGTTGGTTACACGGGGCCTTACTACCCCTCGAATGTCGATCCGCTATCCTCGCTCACCATCTATAACAGTAGTAGTTCCGCCTTCACCCTCTCGGTGATGTCGTGGGTGTCGCTCGCCATTCCATTTGTGGTGGCTTATATATGGTGGGCTTGGTGGTCGATGAACCGCAAAAAAATCACACAAGAAGAAATTGAAGACAAAAACGAAGATTTATATTAAAAATATTAGGTCATTCTAAAAAAAAGAGTTATCTTCGCATATTAAACTAAAAAGAGAAGGTTATGGAAGCGACAGAAAAAACCAGATACTCAGATGCCGAATTGGCGGAGTTTAAAGCTATTATTTTGGCAAAATTAGCCAAAGCAAAAGCCGATTATGATTTGTTGCGCGCCACGATAACCCATAGCGCAAGCAACGGTACGGACGACACTTCGCCCACGTTCAAAATTTTGGAGGAGGGCGCGGCCACTCTTTCCAAAGAAGAGAGCGGGCGGTTGGCTCAGCGTCAGTACAAATTTATAATGAGTCTCGAAGCGGCATTGGTGCGCATCGAGAACAAGACTTACGGCATTTGCCGCGAGACGGGAAAGCTGATTCCAGCAGATCGTTTGCGCATTGTGCCGCACGCCACCTTGTCCATCGAGGCCAAGGAAGGTGGAGCAAAGTAGATAATTCGCCTCCATTAGACCTCAGCGGCGTGGTTTAGTGGGAGGTCATCCGAAGCGAGATAAGCCGCAGTAGCTCAGTGGTAGAGCATTTCCCTCGTAATGAAAAGGTCGTCGGTTCAATTCCGACTTGCGGCTCGAAAGTGAGGCGGTGATTAGATTAATCACCGCCTCGCTTGTTTTCAGTATCTTAGCATCGCTATGTTTCTCCTTGCCGCGGGCGCACAGCGTCTTTTGATTACAGTGACTAATAAATCACCGCGTCGGGGTACC
>JAVXIH010000160.1:0-1923 GCA_036648455.1 Mucinivorans sp. | reverse complement strand
AGCAACGCACTCAAGCTCTACGACGAATTTGACGGCGAGATCAACCTATCGGACGAAAAGAGTAACGATTTGCTCCCTCTGCTCTCAAAGTCAACCAACAACCAAAACAATAACAAAATGCAACTCAACACACAACTAGCCGTCGTGCTGGCGATGAAAGATGCCCCGACCGATGTGCAACTGCTCGAAAAGGCTAATGCCTTGGTTCAAGAGAACATCATGCTCAAGGCCGAAAATGCCACCTACAAAACCGACGCAACCGACCGCCGCCAGGCTGCGATCACTGCACTGGTCGACGGAGCGATCGCCGATCGCAAGATCACCGCCGATGCCAAAGAGAACTACGTCAAGTTGGCCCAGGCGGACTTCGATAGCACCAAAGCGATCTTGGGTAAAATGACCGCCGCCACTGACTTGTCGACCCAAGCCATACCTCAGGGCGAAGCCACCGAGTACAAGCCAGGTGCGGCTTGGAATGCTCGCTTGCGCGAAACGGGTCAGCAAAAATAATATCAACCTTTAAAAACAAAGATAAAATGTCAGTCACAATTACTTCCGCCTATGTGGGCGAAGCCTTGGATATGATGCTCGTCAGGGCAACAACAGGGAACGAAATCGTCGAACGAGGATTGATCCGTGTAGAGCCAGGGATCAAAGGGGACTTTCACATTCCATGCCTCAAGGTGAGCAATGTACTTCAAAAGCGCAAAGAGCAACCCAATAGCGAGAATTCAAAAGGGGACGTAAAGATCGACGAATATATATTGTCGCCCCGCGAGGTGATGGCCTATATGGAGTTCAACCCCCGCTCGTTCGAAAAGATTTGGCGGCCATTCCAACCCACCGGAGAGTTAGTCTTCGCCGAACTTCCCGACAACGTCAAGGGTGCGCTGCTGGACGAATTGGCCAAATCGGCCTCATTCGAGTTGGGGCAGCACATCATCAATGGGGTCTACGCCGAAGGCGCGGACGACACGAAGCTTTTCGATGGTATCTTGACGCGCATCAAAAAGAGCACCGAGACGATCAAAATCATGGCACCAGTGGCCATCACCACGGGCAATGTGATCGATACATTCAAGGCGATCTATTCTAAAATCCCAAAAGCAATTCGAGGACACAAATCGTTGCGTTTTTTGATGTCTATCGAGGATTTCGACAAATACGACGATGCACTCTCGGCGCTGCCCAACAAGGGTACAGCGTATACCGACACGAACGCCAAACGATTCAAAGGAGTTACCATCGAAGCGATTGCCGCCTGGCCATCGAACGCGGTGATAGCTGTTATTGCGAGCAATGATATCGACTCGAATCTTTGGATGGGGGTGTCCGAAATTGCCGATATGTCGACCGTGAAGGTTGCTCTGGTGAGTAACGCTGGCGAGAAATACTTCTTTAAAATGTTGATAAAAGTGGACACCAACGTCCCTTTTTGCGACCAAGTAGTCCTTTACGACGGTCGCACGGCAGAGTAATTTTCGGATCAAAGGGCTATGTATACAGCCCTTATAACCACAAAAACAAAGAACAATGGCAAACAAAAAGAATAAGACGGGTGCGGCACTCAAAGACTCGAAGGCAGAGAACAGCAACACGCCAACAGAACAAAGAGTGGATCAAAGAGAACAGAACGCACCTGACCAACAACTGTTAGGTGATCCTTTGAAACCATCCGATCAATCGGGTGTCGAACAACAAGATCACGACACTACCAATTTGATTGACCTCAATGCTGGCGGCGATGGTGAAGGCGAGTCGACCGAACTACTTCCAGTTTCAGAAGCAGACGATGGGGTACAGAAAGTAACTCCTCCGAACCAATCAACCCCGAAAAGCAAGTTCAATAAACGGTGTGAAGAGGTGGCCGCAGAGTACGCCTCACACTATCCCGCATCGAATGCCTTTCACTTTTGTAGCGAT
>JAVXIH010000159.1:0-1953 GCA_036648455.1 Mucinivorans sp. | reverse complement strand
AATGGTAGCCGTATCGCCGAGCGAATATACAGATCGCTTGATGGACACGTGGTGGACGGTCGAGGTGCGCTTATTGCCTATTTTTATATCGCAAGTCAATACAAACATCGCTTTAATCTATTGTCAGTTCAATATTCGAGTCGGTCACGGCGGTGAAGCTGATCACTTGAGCCTCTTCGACCGCCCCCACTTCTGGCCAATCTATCGTCTTGATCACGATCCGATCGTCGGGTTGGAGCACCAGGTCGCTTAGGGCACAAATGAGTTTGATTGACTCGTTTAGTTCAAACACATCACGGAACTGTTGCACCATTTCTTCGGGGTAGTTCGCATCGCCCGAGACGATCACCCCGTGTAGGTTAATTTCGTAGTCATCGACCGAAATGAGTTCTTTGACCGACCCACGCCGACCCGTGAGGGCCGTTTCGACGATCGTCTTTTTACCCTTGATGCTGATTGCCGCCGCTGGCAGTTCGATCTTGCCAAGCGACGTGTCGAGCTCGACGGGCATAAAGTAGACCCGCCCCTGCGCATTGGTCTTGCGAATCTCGGTACCCGTTAGCGTACGCATACGCGGGGTGTTGGCCTGCGGCATACGGTTGTAGCTCTCTTCTGTGTGGATTTTGCCCGTCTTGTCAAGCGTGGGAATCCATATGCCAGGATAATAGAGACCCTTGAGCGCAAGAGCCTTGACCAACAAAGCCAACGGATCGAACCGATGGGACATATTATCGTAGTTAGGCCTGTTCATCGCATACTTCTTTTAGGATTTGCATCACTTTGGTTCTGATTTCGTCCATTCCTTGATCGTCCGCCTTGGCGATGTGGATCACGATCTGGTCGCAAAACTTATCGAGGTTAAGTGTCTTTTGCTTCTTGTTGCAATCCTCTGCGTCCACCCCGCGCGTGGCGAAGCTGGCCGAGGCTCCCTCGCTGATGGGTGGCACCGAGAGCGCGGGCGACACGGTCGACAACCCCACCATCGAGGCGGCGGCCAAGCCTGCCATCTTCACGCGGCCGAGCTTTGACACTACCGCATTGTAGGTGGTCGAACCCTTGGTGTTGGTTACTACTTGATTGAGATCAAAAACATTGCTCGCCCCCGATCCGTTACCACCACCCGAACCACCTAAGCTGCCTAAGTCGTTCAGCAATTCGACCGCCGTGGGAGTAGTTGGAATGGGAGTGGGAACAGCCATCGACGTGGCTGTCGTTGCTGTTGTCAGTGGAAATCCTGGTATTCCAGTTCCCGACGTGGCCCCGAGCGAGGGAATCAAGCCTGAAATGTAGTTGTTCGTTATAGTGGTCGCCGCAGGGGTCTGTTTTCGATCGCTATACTGAACCCCTAGCATTTGCAAGCCCGAGGTGTAGGACTTGACCGCATTGAATAGATCGTGCATATAGACCTCGCCCACACCACTTTTCAATATACCATCTTGTGCGGCAAATTTGACCGAACTCACCGAATTTTGAGCGGCGCGGAAACTAATCTGTCCACTGCGGACTTGCTCGATCACGCCTTTGACCTTCTCGGCGATCGCTTTTTGGGCGTTAGGGCTATCGATACCCGACACCGCCGCTTCGTATAAAGCTGTTTCGGCTTGATTCAAGGTTGCTTCTAGACCTTCGCGTGCTTGATCCCTAAATTTGAGCTTGAGTTTCTTTTCGAGTTCCGAGTTCACCAAGGTAAGTGCCCCCGCTAATTCGTTGTTTGAACTCTTTTCTGTCAATAAATTGGGTAGGTAGCTGCCATACTGTTCGTTGAGCTTTTGCACTGCCTCTTTGCGAGCATCGCTGCCAGAGGCGGCTTGCATCGCCGCATCAAAGCTCCCTTTGGCTTCGCCTTTGGATCGCGACAGCTCAACGTTGAACGCCGCAAAGGACTTGGTAACTTTGTCGGTCTTTCCCGATAAAGAGGCCATCACACCAACCACCGCACCGATACCCAGCACC
>JAVXIH010000158.1:0-1967 GCA_036648455.1 Mucinivorans sp. | reverse complement strand
CCAAACCCGCGGGCGGTACCCCGACACGGTGATTTATTAGTCACTGTAATCAAAAGACGCTGTGCGTCCGCCGCGCGACCGCCCCAAACCCGCGGGCGGTACCCCGACACGGTGATTTATTAGTCACTTTTTGTGTGAACTTATTCCCGAATTTTCATATCTTTGCTCCTTAATTAAATAGTGGTAAAAATTATTGCAACGCTTTACCGAAAAAACCGAAATATTAGCAATAAAAATCCATTATCATAGCACTAATTTTTTGACACTAGTTGACCTCTGAAAAACAATTTTCAGAAGTCACGAATACTTAAATCTGAATTTAATGGAACTTACCTCACTGACCGCCGTTTCGCCCATCGACGGGCGCTACCGCAAAGCAGCCGAAGGGCTGGCAACCTACTTCTCGGAATTTGCCCTCATCAAATACCGCGTGAGAATCGAAATAGAATATTTCATCTCCCTAGTCGAATTGCCACTGCCGCAACTCAAAAATTTCGATCACAGTTCATTCGACTTCCTGCGCTCGATATATCGCGATTTTTCGATCTCCGACGCACAGCGAGTCAAAGAAATAGAACGCACAACGAATCACGACGTGAAGGCGGTCGAATACCTGATCAAAGAAAAGCTGAGAGCCAAAGGTTTCGAACACGACATCGAATTTATTCACTTCGGACTCACCTCTCAGGACATCAATAATACCGCCACGCCGCTGCTGATCAAAGAATCAATAGCAAATGTTTACCTGCCTGCGCTTGATGCGATCCGCGAGAAGCTCGTCTCGCGCGCCGATGAGTGGGACTCGGTGGCTATGCTGGCTCGTACACACGGGCAACCTGCCTCGCCAACGGTGTTGGGCAAGGAGATCCGCGTCTTTATCGAACGGCTCACTGCCGCCCGCGCACATTTGATGGCGGTGCCTTATTCGGCTAAATTTGGCGGTGCGACTGGGAATTTCAATGCCCACGCCGTAGCCTATCCCAATATCGATTGGGTGGCTTTCTCGAACCGCTTTGTAGGCGAGCGGCTGGGGCTTACACGTTCGCAATACACCACTCAGATCGAGCACTACGACAATCTGGCGGCGCTCTTTGATGCCTTGAAACGCATCAACACGATACTGACCGATTTTGCACGTGATATGTGGACCTACATTTCGATGGAATATTTCAAACAACGCATCAAAGAGGGCGAGGTTGGTTCATCCGCCATGCCGCACAAGGTCAATCCTATTGATTTCGAAAACGCGGAGGGTAACTTCGGTTTGGCGAACGCATTGTTCGAACATTTATCGGCAAAACTACCTATTTCGCGCCTACAACGCGACTTGACCGATTCGACCGTGCTGCGCAATGTGGGCGTTCCTTTGGCACATTCTTTGATTGCTTTTGGGTCGTTGACACGTGGAATCGACAAGTTGTTGCTCAACGAAGATGCCATAACGCGCGACTTGGAGCACAACTGGGCGGTGGTGGCCGAAGGGATACAGACTGTGCTGCGCCGCGAAGGGGTGGCCAATCCATACGAGGCGCTCAAAGCGCTCACGCGTACCAACACCCTGATTACAGGTGAAACGATAGGCAATTTTATTGACTCGCTCGACGTTAGCAACAGTGTGAAAGACGAACTACGGATGATTACTCCGTGGAGTTATACAGGAATTTTTCAAACCAAAAAATAGACAACAATGGAAAAGTACAAATGTGACGTATGCGGATGGATATATGATCCAGCGCTAGGATACCCCGAAGGCGGGATAGCACCAGGCACCTCTTTTGAGGATCTGCCCTCTGATTTCGAATGCCCACTTTGTGGAGTAGGCAAGGAAGATTTCTCGAAGGAGTAATTCTCAAGGTGACTTCAAAAAATTGTTTTTTCGGCGTTGGACTGCGGATCTTAAAATCCTCACTTACTTCAAGTAAGCTCCGGTTTTGCGACCTTGTCCGCCTTGAAAAATCTAATTTTTA
>JAVXIH010000157.1:0-2072 GCA_036648455.1 Mucinivorans sp. | reverse complement strand
GATGAAGAGATATTAAGTAGTTTTTTGTAAAAATATAGATTATGACACCAACACCCGAAGATCTAAGAAAGTGTGCCGCAATGGCAAAGTTTCTCAATGAAACATTCCCTATTCCAACGAATGATGATGTGGTGCGCGTGGCCCTGCTCATCGAGAAGCGACTTGCAAACAAGCGAATGAATACCTACGCCAATGCTGCAATCAAAGAGGGGTACACGGAGTCCATAGACATACTCAAAAATAGACGTACGGACTATGCCGGTATCGAGCATCTGAAGACAATCCAAGGGCGCGCTATCGCTATGATAACCGTTGATTATCTGAATGGCGGCTGCTCTGAAAACGTCTTATGTGGAGTGAAATTGAAAAAGAAGTAGTTAAACAACACCTCGTGTGAAGGAGCACGACACCGTAAAGATGAAAATAACCGAACTATTCGCCACCGGGCGATCTGTCGATGAGATAATCACCGACCTCAAAAAGAAATCTATTGATGTGCCTTCGTGGGACACCCTACGCAAAGAGTATGACCCGATGCTGCACGATGTGATGGATCCAGTCAAGCGACCCAACAAAAAGGTCAAAGGCAAACCCGACGAACCTGTCTCGCGCATCACCCTCAAGTTACAACAGTTAGCGGTCAAGCGTATGGCGGAATTTATGTTCGCCCTGCCCGTGAAGCGAATCTACAAGACCGAAGATGATAAGGTCAAGCAGGAGATCGCCAAAGCCCTTGAAGCCATCTACACCTCCTCCCGAATCGACACCTTGAATCTGAGCCGTGCGCGCGCCTATTTCGCCTCGTGCGAGATTGCCACGTTGTGGTACGTTGTCCCGAGCAAGAACACTACCTACGGTTTCGAAAGCCAGTATAAACTCCGATGTAAGACGTACAGCCCGATGGACGGATATAAACTTTATCCGCTCTTCGACAACTACGGCGATATGATTGCCTTCTCAGTGGCCTATTCGCGCAAAGAGGAGGATCGAACAATCAACTACTTCGAGAGTTGGACTGACGCGGCGCACTACCTTTGGAGCGATGCCAAGAGCGGCTGGGCGGAGGTTGAAGATCCCTATGCGATACAATTAGCAAAGATTCCTTTGATTTACGGATATAGACCCGAAGCAATCTATGCGGGGTTGACCAATATCGTCAGCGAGATAGAATTTACCCTATCACGGAACTCCGATGTGATAGCCTACAATGCCGCGCCTGTGCTCGAAGTGAGGGGCGATGTAGATCGATTGGAAGATAAGGGCGAGACTCGCCGCGTGTGGCGTGTTACGGGTGATAACGGTGGTATTCGCTACGTTTCGTGGGAACAGGCCATCGCAGCCATTGAATTTCAAGTTGACCAACTGATGAAGTTCTTTTGGGCGCAACTTCAAATGCCCGACCTTTCGTTCGAGAGCATCAAAGGGCTTGGGAATGTCAGTGGTGAGGCGCGCAAAACCCTACTCACCGATGCCCACCTGAAAGTAGGTGACGAAAAAGGCGTGTTCATCGAGTTTTTTGACCGTGAATGCAACATCATCAAAGCCTACCTGAAAGAGATGAACACCAAGTGGGCGAAGGCTATTGATGGGCTGGAGGTGGAACACGTGATCACTCCCTTTATTCAGAACGATGAAGCAGCCGAGATCGACAAACTTACCAAGGCAAACGGTGGTAAGGCGGTACTCTCCCAATTAGATAGCATCAAACAGTTGGGTTGGTCAACCGACCCCAAGGGTACGCTGGATCAAATCCAAGCCGAAGATCGTGAAACAGCAAAGAATAATGCCACGACGGATCTGTTCCCAATAACAGAATAATTAAAAAGAAACATATGAAAAACAGAAAATGCGCTCCTAAGAAGCCTAAGACACCAAAGAAAAAATAAGATGCGCAAGAAAGCACCCAATCAGAAGAGAGCCTATGCCGCCCATTTCGCGAGGATTGAGCGGTATGCTTTTTTGGTGGATGCAATCTATCGGCAGGCTACTGCCGAGGCTCTGAAGGTGGTCGCAACGGTCAACTACGACCCATCGAAGCCCTTCCGATTCTCAGACTATCCCCAAACCAAGGC
>JAVXIH010000156.1:0-2225 GCA_036648455.1 Mucinivorans sp. | reverse complement strand
GTTTTGATTTGTTTTCAAAATTTTATTATTGCTATTTTCGAGGCTGTTTTTTCGATGATTTGCCGAGATAGCAGTGGACTACAGATCAAAAATCAGCGAAAAAAGAGGATAAAAAGAGTGGTAATAAAATGCTGGAAAGAAATTAAAACAGATTCTTAACCAATTCAAAAAAAATCTATAAAATATGGTAACATTTGATATTGCTCCTGTGACTAGTTCGATCATTATGGTGGCTGGCATTGGTGGCGGCGGTGGAAACGCTGTTAACCATATGTTCCGTTTGGGAAATGCCGAGGTGACTTTTATGGTCTGCAACACAGATAAACAAGCTTTGGAGCGTAGTCCAGTGCCTAATAAAATTCTTTTTGGCAATGGTCTAGGGGCGGGCAATCGTCCCGAAAAGGCGCGTCAAGCGGCTATGGAAAGTATCGACGAAATCAAGGAAGCGCTCACGGTGAACGACACCAAAATGCTCTTTGTGACCGCTGGTATGGGTGGAGGTACAGGTACTGGCGCGGCTCCCGTTGTGGCTCGCATAGCCAAGGATCTGGGTATCTTGACCGTCGGGATCGTGTCGATCCCATTCAAGGGCGAAGGACCCAAACGGGTCGAACAAGCCATCGCTGGCATCGAGGAGTTGAGCGGTTGTGTGGATTCGCTGATCGTGATCAACAACGAACATATAGCCCAGATCTACGGCAAGTTAGGTATTTCGCAAGCGCTGGCTAAGGCCGACGATATATTGGCAATGGCCGCCAAAAGTATTGCTGATATTATCACCTCGTATGCCGATGTGAATGTCGACTTTGCCGACGTGACCACCATTATGAAAGATAGTGGTGTGGCGTTGATGGGTTCAGCCTCGGGCGGGGGCGAAGATCGTGCGCTCACGGTGGCTCAGGCGGCCGTTAATTCGCCGTTGCTGCACCACAACAGTATTCGTGGGGCGAAGAATGTGCTGCTCAACATCACTTCTGGTAGCGACGAATTGACATACGATGAATCGTTGCAAATTCTCTCGTTTATCCAAGATAGTTCGGGGCTCGACAACCAGACCGATGTGATCTGGGGTGCAGGACGCGACGAAAATCTGGGCGACGAAATACGAATAACAGTTGTGGCGACTGGTTTCGATGTGCAAAACATTCCAGCCATCGCCGATCACTATAAAGGTGTGATCACGCCGCCAGTCACAGAACGAACTAGGGTGAAGGTACCCCAACGCGAAGTGATTGACTTCGAAGCACCCGAGGTGCCGTTGACCAAAAAAGTGATCGACCCTTCGGCCGATGGTTTCGAGGTTGTCACTCGTCAAGCCGAACGCATCGAGGTAGACCATTCGTCGCGCAATGCGAACCACCCAATGGCCACGCGCCTGAATAATGTAGAGCGCAAACAGGCCGAACAAACTCCAAGTCAATCACCCGACTCGGAGCCCAAGATAGTCGATCCCAATGTGATCAAGATAGAGGCGGCAGAAGATACGATGATCCAAATCGACGATCAAACGATCGGTGTGCCAGCTTATATGCGTCGTGGCTTTGTGCTCTACAACCAGCAGCGAGACCCAACCACTAGAAGCGAAAAGTTGGATCAAGAGGCTTCGGCAAACCGTATAGATACGACCAATGTCTCGTTGTTTGATCAGTAGGGCGCTTCTGGGGCGAATGATTCGCTTTGGCATTGTTGGTTTTTCGGGCTTTATGATCGATTTTTCGATCACAGGTGCGATTTACCAATGGTTGGGTTGGTCTATTTTTGTGGCTACTGGTTTCGGTTTTTGTTGTGGTGCGGTGTCGAACTACATCCTCAATCGGCATTGGACTTGGCGCAGCGACAACCCGAATGTGAAGAGCGAATTTATTAAGTTTTTCTCAGTTTCATTGCTCGGCTTAGGGCTACACTACTTGGTTTTGTGGGGCTGCTTGATGTTTCCGTTTTTGCAATTCTCGCTACTTGGCTTCTCGGTCAACAACGATTGGACGGGCAAGTTAATCGCCACAGCGGTGGTGATGATATGGAACTTTTTGGCCAACAATTTCTACACATTTCGTAAAACGGCTTCTTAGACTAGCCGTCTAGACAAAATAAGCGAGCCCAACTACTTGTGTAGTTGGGCTCGCTTATTGGGGGAAACTCTATTAAGGAGGCTTCTAAGGGGGCTTCTAAAAATCAGATTTTTAAAGGCGGACAAGGTCGCAAAACCGGAGCTTACTTGAAGTAAG
>JAVXIH010000155.1:0-2291 GCA_036648455.1 Mucinivorans sp. | reverse complement strand
TGATTCCATAGCATAATTGGATTTTTTTTAAAGAGCGAAAGGTTAATTCCTGCTGTAAGTACGCGATAGCCGTGATCGTTGAGCGATTCGTCGCTCAACACGAAGGTGAGGGGTTTGTTTTCTGCCATTTGTGTGTGATTTTGATGCAAAACTACATCGCAGGTCATTTGTTTTCAAATAGTTGTCTAAGTGTTGGACTAATCAGTCTAAGGGTTGGACTAAAATTTCGAGCAGAGAGCCATTTTGGCCACTTTTGCATCAAAATCAAGCAAATGGCAAAAGAGAAAGAGCGCAAATTGGCAGAATATTACTTTGTCGAAAAAGGGAAGAGTGCACGCGAAACAGCTATGCTGGTCGGCGTGACCGAGGCCACAATGTGCGCTTGGGCAAGCAAGAGTGGCGATGACCACATCTCCCGCAAGCCGATGCGACAACCTGCGACAAGTGATTTCAGAAATGGCCGATCAGCGTATTGCTCTCGCTCGCGATATGAACCAAGCCATCGAGCGGGGCGATCACGTTCAGGTGGCCGATCTGCGTAAGCAAATGGCCTCACTGGACGACGGAGTGGCCAAGTGGAATAAATCGCTCGAAAATGCAAAAAAAATGGCATCGGTGCCATTACACACTTATTTGGATGTGATGGAGCAAGTTTTCAACGCCCTGCGCGAATTTGACGAGGGGCTATTCCTGCGCACGATCGATTTCCAAGCCCACCACGTTGAACGAATATCTGTCAATCAACAATGAAAGTAATAGACAAAGCTGCCAAAGAGCGATACTTGGCTAAACTGCGCTTAATACAAGAGGGCGCAGCGGCTAATCCATTCGAGACCACTCAGCAGAAGCAAGCCATCATCGAACGGGCACGCAAAGACCCAAAGTTCTTCGTGGAGTACTTCTTGTCCCACTACGCGACGGCCAAGTGCGCGGGTTTTCAAATACGATTTGCCAAATTGGTGCTGCACTATCCACGTCTGCGCGCCCTTGTACGCTGGCCACGCGGCCACGCCAAGTCAATATGGTGTAACGTGATAATACCTTTATGGCTATGGATCAATGGGCAAGATATGTTCCAGATAATCGTGGGCAATACCTACGATAAGGCGCAAGAGTTACTCTCCGACGTGCAGGCTGAATTTGAAGCCAACCCCCGCTTGATACACTATTTCGGCGATCAGAAGCTCGCCGGGTCGTGGGAGGCGGGTAATTTTTCGACCAAAGATGGGCGCTTCCACGGTATGGCCATCGGTATGCGCCAAACGGTGCGAGGGTTGCGCAAACGCGCCTTGCGCCCCACCTACATCTCGTGTGACGACTTGGAAGATCAGCAGACCGTCAAAAATCCCAAACGCCAAGACGCGGTGGTTCGCTGGATCGAGAATGACCTTCTCAAGACGATGGATGGCCCAGTGGGGCGATACCTTCACCCAAACAACGACCCCTTTGTTCGCTCGATACAAAACGTACTCGAAAAACGACACCCCAATTGGCACTTGGACAAAATTGTTGCCTATGATGCGAATTACACCCCAGCGTGGCCAGAAAAATATACCCCCCAATATTTTATAAACGAAGAGTTGGACGGCATCCTATCGGCGCGCGCCGAGTATTGCCACGAGCCGCTGGTAGAGGGAAGTGTCTTTACCCAAGAGATGATCCAATGGGGCGCACCGCCGCGCATCGATCAGTTTAAGGTGATCGTTGGTCATTGGGACGTGGCATATTCGGGCAAGAACGACTACAACGCAATCAAGGTGTGGGGGCTCCATGAACACAACTTCTGGCACCTAAAAGCCTTTGTGCGCCAGTGCAAGATGGAAGATGCAATCCGCTGGATGTACGACTACGAAGAGTGTTTGCCTGCATGGGCAATCATCGTGTGGCGGGTCGAATCCCAATTTTGGAACGATCCCAGTACAGCAAGCGATCGAAACCGTTCGCCAGGAGCGCAACCGATGGCTTAACATTGCGATCGTCAACCGTCCGACCGCCAATAAATTCACGCGAATACTCACTATGCACCCCTACTACCAAAACGGCAGAGTGTACCACAACAAAAAAGAGCAAGCCAATAATGATATGCAAACGGGGCTCAACCAGCTCTATGGCATTGAGCCCGGCTACCACACCCACGACGACGCACCCGACGCCGACCAACAAGCGATCGAATATCTGGCGCAATTTGTTAATTACTCCACCCACGGCCATACAGGCATCTCGATGGGAGGTGCACGTCGTAAAAACCGAATGTAATTATGTTTATAACCAAAGAAGACCTCCACGCCAAG
>JAVXIH010000154.1:0-2341 GCA_036648455.1 Mucinivorans sp. | reverse complement strand
GTCAGCCGGCTGTCAAGATCGAAACGGCCGAAGCGGTCGAGGTGGGCGATAGAGTTGAAATTCGCTTGGGCTACGACAATCGCCTACGGGTGGAGTTCGTAGGTTATGTCAAGAACATCAACCTACGTACCCCGATCGAAATAGAGTGCGAAGATGAGTTTTACCAGTGCCGCGCCAGAAATGTCAAGACGAGCGGTACGATCACGCTGGCCTCGTTGCTCAAAAAGTGCGCTTTGACAATTGGCTATGCCGAAACGCTGACTCTGCGCAACTTTATTGTGCCCGACAAACCAGTGTCGTCGGTCTTGGCTAAACTCTCGACACAATACGGGTTGTGCGTGTTTTTTGATCTGCAGGGCAAGGTCTATGCCTGTCGCCCTGGGCGGGTGACGGGCAACACAATTAAATATGAGTGTCGCGGCAATGTGATCAGCGACGATAACTTGCAGTACCAACGGCGCGCGGATCTCAATTACCAAATCAAGGCCGTGTGCATCAAAAAGGACGGCACGCGCATCGAGGCCAAAAAGGGCACCGAGGGCGGTATCGTAAAGACAAGATATTTTTATGACGTAGAGAGTATGCACGAGTTGGCCACGCTGGCCGAGCAAGAGATAGATCGAGAAAAGTCGGACGGCTATGCGGGGGAGATCACCACGTTTTTGGTACCCTACGCCGCCCCGGCTATGCTGGCCGAAATAACCGACCCTGTATATGCAGAGCGCGATGGGCAGTATTATATCGAGAGTGTCGACACCGAATTTGGCACGGGTGGTGGCCGACGAAAAATAGAGATTGGAGCCAAGGTATGAGTAACGAAAAGATGATCGTCGACTTGCGGCGCAAACTCTTTGGGGGAAACTCCGAAGCGGGAGGCTTTTATGCCACGGTCAAGAGCGTAGAGGCCGACAAACGCACGTGCGTGGTGGCGGACGGAGACGAGATGAGTTACGACGATGTGCTGCTCTATGGGGTGGCGGATGCGGAGCTCAAGGGTTTTTGTTTGATTCCCAAAGTTGATAGCACGGTGCTCGTGGCGCGCATTGGGGGCAGCAACGAGCTCTATGTGGCGATGTTTAGCCAGGTGGATAGAGTGTTGCTCACCATTGGCGATAAGGTGGAGGCAACCATCGACGAAAAGAGCCTGAGCTACAAGTGCGACCAAGTGGAGCTCACCATCAAGCAGGGTAAGGTCGAGTTAAAGGCCGATGAAATAGTCTTTAATGGCGGCGACCATAAGGGGCTGGTGAAGATCGAGGAGTTGAAGCAAAACCTCGACGCGCTCAAAGCGTACGCCACGGCCATCAACGCCGCTCTGCCGTCGGCCTTTGCGGCCGTGGGGGCGGCGATGGCCTCGAACGGGGCAGCTGGCGGAACTGCCTATCAGGCGGCGATGGCCGGCAAAGCGGTGGTGATCAAAGATATGGAGGACACAAAGGTAAAGCATTGACGATGATAGACATTAAACAAACCCCCGACGGGGACATTGATCTGGCAACGGGCGATATTGCGTTGATCGAACCCACCGAGCAGCACAAGGCCGATATTTTGATGGCCGACCAAGGCGACTACAAAGAGTCTCCGCTCACGGGGGTGGGGCTGATGGAGCATATTAACAGCGAGAATGACGGCGGTTTACTTAGGGTGGTGGCTCAGCAGATGCGCCGCGATGGGATCAAGATCACCCAGGTGGGTTATGACGCAAACGGAGAATTAATTATAGATGGAACTTATGAAAACAATAACGGCCACGGCTAACCAAACGATCTACGACGTGGCCTTGCAGCACTACGGCACCACCGAGGCGGTGGGCGAACTGTTGTTGAATAACCCCGAGCTGGTGAACGACCCCGCGGCCTTGTCCGCGCAAGGGATCGACTACCTCGCCGACCGAGGCTTCTATGTCGATGTGCCAGTGCTGAGAGGATCGAAAGTTAATATCGACCCACAGAGCCCCAATATGAAAAAACAGATCACCCGAGAGATCACCAAAGAGATAACGACCTATGGCACGCAAAATTAAAGAGATTCACGAAGTGATGGTAGTAGAACTACTCGCGGGGCACCCAACATTGAGCACTTCGGCCGTGGCCGAGTGGCGGCTCTTGACGTGGGTGGTGGCAGTCGCGATCCACACGTTCGAGGTGGTGCTCGATATGTTTCGCGCCCAGATCGATGCGGTGGCCGACAAGATCACCCCCGGCACCGTGCGTTGGTATGTCGAGCAGTGCAAGCGGTTCCAGAACGGCCACGAGCTCAAGTTCGACCCCCAAACGGCGCAGCTCTACTATGAGCACGACGATCCCTCGGCGCGGATCGTGTCGGTGGTGGCCGTGACCGA
>JAVXIH010000153.1:888-2498 GCA_036648455.1 Mucinivorans sp. | reverse complement strand
ATTCTAAAAGATGCTGCCGCAACGGCCGTCTATGGTTCACGTGCCGGTGATGGGATTATCGTGGTCACCACCAAAAAAGGTAAGGGACGCGCCACGTTCAGTTATACGGGTGAGTTTATGATGACCTCTCCGATTTTGCTCGAAGACAAAGCCAGCACCTTGCAACGCTATATGTTCGACAATGAACTTTCCAAAATGTATAGCCGACAAACAGGCGCAGGTGATGTGTGGAAGCCCGAAGTGATCGAAGCTCTACGCACCAATTCCGACCCTTGGAAATATCCTAATGTGGATTGGCAAAAAGAGGCGCTTCGTCAAATGGCTCCTCAACAAAAACATAACATATCGCTCCAAGGTGGCCAGAAGGACAATAGTTATTACCTGTCCATTGGTATTTTGGACATCGGGACTATCTTCAAGGAGAACACCAATAACCAACAACGCTATAACTTCCGTTTCCAAGAGAGTTCGCTCATCAAGGCTATCGGCCTTAGGGTAACTCCTTCGATCGAAGGTTATATCGAAAAAACTGTCGCTCCGCTCAACCGTGTCAGCGGTGGTATCGATGGTTACTATGGTGGTATGTTTATGGGTATCCAAGACAAAAAATCAGACCAATTGCCATTCAACAAAGATGGTACGATCTCCACTATTTCTGATAACCCAATGCTCGGTATGTCACCCGATGGTGGTTATCACCGCCGCACGAACACTCGTTTGCGCGGGCAATTAGATTTGGTTTGGTCATTGCCTTGGGTCAAAGGGCTCGACATTCGCGCCACGGGCAACTACTCGACAATGTTCTCGCAAAACAAACGTTGGAATCGCAACGCGCCAGCTTACAACCAAGATGGTACACCTGCGCCAGCAACCAACACTTCGCTCGAAAAATCGACCAATATGAATTGGGACTACACGATGCAATATTTCGTAGACTATAACCGCACTTTTGCTCAGAAGCACTCGCTCTCTGTCTCGGCTGGTTATGAGGCCTACTATGGCTATTCAGATGGTCTGTGGGCATTCCGCGAAGGCTACAAAATTCCAATCGATCAAATGGGCGCTGGTCCACTCGAAGGTCTACAAAACGGTAGCGGCGAAAGCGAAAACGGCCGCGCGGGGATTATCGGTCGTGTGAAATACGACTACGACAATCGCTACATCATCGAAGGTACAATCCGTCACGATGGTAACGACCAATTCCCTGCCGACAAACGTTGGGGTACATTCTTCTCGGCTTCATTGGCTTGGAATATATCCAGTGAGAAATTCTTTGAAGTTGTGCGCGAGAAAAACATTTTCAACTTCTTGAAATTGCGTGGTTCGTATGGTCAAACAGGTCTTTTGGGCCCATTGGACGGTAACGGTAATCCGATTCGTTACGCTTACCTGAGCTCTTGGGGCTATGAGGCAACTAACGGTTGGGTGGTCGATGGATCGAACACTCCTCGTTTCTGGGAAGGCGCTTTGCCTAGCCCTGATATTTCGTGGTATTCTCGCGATAGCTGGAACATTGGTTTGGACTTCGAATCACTCGGCAGCCGCCTGAAAGGTAGCATCGAATACTACTATATGACCACATCGGGCTACTTGGCTTCGCCATCGGCAAC
>JAVXIH010000153.1:0-878 GCA_036648455.1 Mucinivorans sp. | reverse complement strand
GATCCACTGGGTATCAATTTGCCAACGGTTCGCTCCAACGGTGAGCACCGTCGCGAAGGGGTTGATTTCAACCTGTCGTGGGGCGATGAAACTGGCGGAGGCTTTACTTATGACGTAGGTATGAACTTCACCTATTTCGATCAATTGGTGTCACGCAACTGGTCAGAAAATATGACCGACATCAAGAACCCTTACAAACGTAGAACTCAACAATCAAGTAACTATTATACGATAGGTTACAAAAATTTGGGTTACTATAACAACTCGGAAGACGTTTACAATTCGGTGCGTCGTATTTCGTCTAACAACATCGTGGCCGGTGACTTGAAATACGCCGACATCAACGGTGATGGTAAGATCGACGGCGAAGACCAAGAGCGTATCGGAAGCTCAACGATGCCAGCGATCAACTATGGTATTTTCGCTAACTTTGGTTACAAGGGTGTGTTTATGAATATTTTGTTCCAAGGGGCCAGCGATCGTAGCTACTATGTAGGTGCCGAATACAACGGTAACAATATGCAGAATCCATTGACCTACACTCGTCAATTGGACTATTGGACTCCTACCAATCGCGATGCTCGCTATCCTCGTCCACAAGGTGCTGCGCTAGGTAACAACTCGCTCAACTATACTACTTCTGATTTCTGGTTGCTCAACGCAAGTTATGTACGTCTGAAAACCCTGCAAGTTGGTTACGATTTCAAACACACATTGCTTCGCAATACAACCTGGCTCAGTAAACTGCAACTATCGCTTAGCGGTCAGAACCTATTCACAATTTCAGAGGCTCAACAATATGGTTATGATCCTGAAAGTCTAGGTACGACGCTCTATCCAGCCGTTCGTACATTCTCGATCAACCTAAGCCTTGGTTT
>JAVXIH010000152.1:0-2574 GCA_036648455.1 Mucinivorans sp. | reverse complement strand
CAAAGGTAAGTCCACCTAAAACTAAAACTACTATACATTTTGACTTAAATACTATACATTTTACTGCGACCCTGTTTTTTGTTCAAAGAACAGCCACTATACTATTTTATAGCATATATGTCGTATTTAATATTGCTAATAATTTCTACTACATTGGTTTTCGTATTCTCATTTTTTTTGATTACTTTTGAGATCAAAATAGATTGGAATGTATCGTAGAATAGCTGTCAAAATAGGGAGCAATGTGCTCACCCGCGCCGATGGAACCCTCAGTGTGACCCGTATGTCGGCCTTGGTGGATCAGATCGCTCACCTGCGTGAATCGGGTATCGAAGTGATCGTCATCTCTTCGGGTGCCGTGGCCTCGGGGCGTGGCGAAATCAAACATCGTAGCAAAATGGATAGTGTCGATGAGCGCCAACTTTTTTCGGCCGTCGGGCAGGCCAAACTTATCAACCGATACTACGAACTCTTTCGCGAACACGGCACGACGGTGGGGCAGGTGCTCACCACCAAAGAAAGTTTCGCCACCCGTCAACATTACCTCACCCAACGCAACTCGATGCGCGTGATGTTGGTCAACGATGTGATCCCAATTGTCAACGAGAATGACACTATATCAGTCACCGAACTGATGTTCACCGACAACGACGAATTGGGTGGTATGGTGGCCTCGATGATGGATTGCGGGGCGTTGGTCATACTGAGCAACATCGATGGTATTTATGACGGTTCGCCGTCCGATCCTGCCTCGCGCGTGATAGGCCAAGTGGCGCACGGCGATGATATATCGTCGTATATTCAAGTTGCGAAATCTGGTTTCGGGCGCGGCGGTATGCTCACCAAAACCACCATCGCGCGCAAGGTGGCCGACGAAGGGATCGAGGTGATCATTGCCAACGGTTTGAAGGATAATATTCTGATCGATCTGATCGAAAAGCCGGACTCCACTCTTTGCACCCGTTTTGTAGCTGCCCAGGGTGGGGTGTCAACTCTCAAAAAATGGATCGCCCATTCGGATGGTTTTGCCAAGGGCGAGATTCATATCAACGAACAAGCCTCAGCCGCTCTACAAGGTGACACGGCGGTGAGCCTTCTGCCCATTGGGGTGGTGGGCGTGGATGGCGACTTCGAAAAAGACGACATTGTTCGTGTTATTGATCATCGCGGTGTGCAGATTGGTGTGGGGCGAAGCAGTTTTTCGGCCTGCGAATCGCGGGTAATGATAGGTCTTCACGGGCAGAAACCGCTGATTCACTATGACTATTTATATTTAGAATAATGATGGATTTAACACCACTTTTTGAAAGTGTCAAGGCAGCAAGCCGCACCGTGGCGCAATTGGACACGTGCACGGTGAACAACATCTTGAAGGCGGTGGCCGATGCCACTATCGCCCGTTCGGCAGATATACTGAGAGCCAATGCCAAAGATTTGGCGCAGATGGATCCCGAAAATCCGAAATACGATCGTTTGCGGCTCACGGCTGATCGTTTGCTCGCCATCGCGGGCGATATATGTTCTGTTGCCACCTTAGAGGACCCTCGCGGTCGGGTGTTGAGCCAAGACTGCCGCGACAATGGTATGCAAGTGACCAGGATCAGTGTGCCCTTTGGGGTGATCGGGGTGATATACGAAGCGCGTCCCAATGTGAGTTTCGATGTTTTTTCGCTTTGTTTGAAGTCTGGCAATGCTTGTATCTTGAAGGGTGGTAGCGATGCGCATAATTCAAATCTTGCCATCGTGGATTTGATTCACTCGGTGCTCCGCGATTTTCGGATCGATACTCATATCGTGGAGTTGTTGCCCCCAACCCACCAAGCCGCTGGCGAATTGTTGACCGCCACTGGGTATGTCGATCTGATTATTCCGCGTGGGGGGCGTGCGTTGATCGATTATGTTCGTTCTCACGCCACTGTTTCGGTGATCGAGACTGGCGCTGGCGTGTGCCATACTTATTTCGACGCATCGGGCGACACGGCCCGGGGTGCCGCCATCATCAACAACGCCAAGACGCGTCGGGTGAGCGTTTGTAATGCTCTGGATTGCTTGCTGATCAACGAACATCGCGTGGCGGATCTGCCTGTTTTGTGTGCCGATCTACGCAAGAGTAATGTTGTGATCTGTGCCGATGCTCCATCTTTCGATGCCCTCGCACCCTCGTATCCTGCGTCTTTGTTGCGCCGCGCGATGGATGATGATTTCGGAACTGAATTTCTCGACTATAAAATGGCGATCAAAACGGTTGCTTCGCTCGATCAGGCGGTGGCGCATATCGATCGTTATGGGTCGGGGCATAGCGAATCGATTGTGAGCCAAGACAGTGTGGCCAGCGAGCAGTTTGTCCGATCTGTCGATGCGGCGTGTGTGTATGTCAACGTGTCAACGGCCTTCACCGATGGGGCTCAGTTGGGCTTGGGAGCCGAAATAGGCATCAGCACCCAGAAGTTACACGCCCGCGGTCCGATGGGGCTACAAGAGATGACCACTTATAAATGGGTCATTCGTGGTGATGGACAGATTAGGCAAAACCGATAAGGTGACACTTATAAATGGGTCATTCGTGGCTCAGCT
>JAVXIH010000151.1:0-2604 GCA_036648455.1 Mucinivorans sp. | reverse complement strand
GCTACTTGGGGCTACGCGCCCCAACCCCGCGGGCGCACAGCGCCTCTTGATTGCCGTGTCTAACAAAAAATCTCGGCGTCCGCCACGCGACTAATCAAAAGACGCCACGCGTCCGCTGTGCGTCCGTCCGCTATGCGTCAACCTCGGGCCGGCGACGCAACAAACGGAAAGTATCCGAAGCGATCACCAATTCCTCATCCGTGCACGCCACAACGACTTTTACCCGCGAAGAAGCACTGCTAATAATGGCATCATCACCGTTGGTGATTGTGTTTTGCTGTTCGTTGATCTCGATACCCATCGCCGAGAGACCCTTGCACACATCGTGACGCACAAAAGCTTCGTGCTCGCCTACACCGCCAGTAAAAACGATCAGGTCGGCCCCTTCGAGCTCAGCGAAATATGCACCCACAAAATGCTTGATGCGCCCAGTGAACATCCGAAGAGCCAATTGTGCTCGATCATTCCCCGACTCGGCCGCCGCCTTCACGTCACGCATATCGCTCGACACACCCGACACGCCAAGCAGTCCTGACTTCTTGTTGATCAGATCGTTAGCCTTAGCTGTCGACAGACCTTCCTTTTCCATAATGTATAGCATCGCTCCTGGATCGATCAATCCCGAACGAGTGCCCATCATCAACCCATCGACGGGCGTGAAACCCATCGAAGTGTCGATCGATTTGCCGTTTTTGATCGCCGTCACCGAAGCACCGTTGCCAATGTGGCACGTGATAATCTTGGCGGTTTCGAAATCCAAACCTGTCATTTCGCAAGCCTTCTGAGCCACATATTTGTGCGATGTGCCGTGGAAACCATAGCGGCGAACACGCATATCTTCGTAATAATTATATGGAATGGCATACAAAAACGCCTCGCGCGGCATCGATGAGTGGAACGAAGTGTCGAAAACAGCGACTTGCTCAATCGAAGGTAGTAGCTTCTCGATGGAGAGAATACCCTTCAAATTAGCAGGATTGTGCAGCGGCGCAAGTTCAAAACAGCTTTCGATTTGTTGCTTGACCGTGGCATTGACAATGGCCGAATCCTTGAAATATTCACCCCCGTGAGCCACACGATGCCCAGCTGCCGAAATTTCGGACAATGAACTAATCACACCGTGATTCTCGTCCGTCAAGGCGGCCAAAATAATGTTGATGCCAACCGAATGATCGGAAATTGTCTGCACAAATGTATATTTGGGCTTGCCTTCGGGCTTGTGAGTCAGCACCCCATCAGTCAAACCGATACGCTCGACTTGACCCTTGGCCATCACCGTTTTATCATCCTTACTCTTGACATTAATAAGCTGATATTTTATTGAGGAGCTGCCACAATTCAAAACTAAAATCTTCATTTGATATTTTTAATACTTATACTTTGCAATTTTTTGTTGTGATACGTTGTTGTACCCAAATCGCACCTATTTCATTTGAGCTTGCAGAGCGGTGATGGCAACGAGCGACACGATGTCCGAAGTCGAACACCCACGGCTCAGATCGTTGATTGGCGCTGCCATTCCTTGCAGAATTGGGCCAATGGCCTGAGCATCGGCCAACCGTTGAACCAATTTATACGAGATATTACCCACTTCAAGCGTTGGGAAAACCAACACATTGGCGCGTCCTGCGATCTTGGAACCAGGAGCCTTCGAACTGCCAATGCCTGGCACGATAGCGGCATCGGCCTGCAACTCGCCATCGATCTGCAAATCAGGTGCCATTTCTTGCGCCAAACGAGTGGCTTCCACTACTTTGTCTACCATTTCGTTCTTGGCTGAACCTTTGGTCGAGAACGAAAGCATCGCAATACGAGGTTCGATACCTGCAATATTGCGCGCCGTACGCCCTGTAAGGACTGCTATTTGAGCCAATTCCTCGGCCGTTGGGTTAGGATGCACCGCGCAATCGGCAAAAACTAACATCCCATTGTCGCCATAATGTTTGTCTTTGAAGAGCATAATCATCGCCCCGCTCACCACCGACACCCCAGGTTTAGTCTTCACATATTGGAAGGCAGGACGCAACACATCGCCCGTAGCGTTCTGTGCCCCAGCTACTTCACCGTCAGCATCGCCGCATTTGATCATCATCACACCCAAACACAACGGATTCTCGATCAGTTTTTGAGCCTCTTCTTTTGTCAACCCCTTTGACGAGCGAAGTTCCACCATTTTGTCTACATATTGTGCCTTTTTGGGGTGATCCATTGGGTCTACAATCGTCGCGTTCTGGATGTTTTCAAGCCCCCAATCGTCGGCCAACGAAAGCACTTTTTCGCGATTGCCAATCAAGATAACGTCTACTATCTGCGCGCCAATCAACTCATTAGCTGCCCTCAGGGTACGTTGTTCGGTTGCCTCGGGCAGCACAATACGCTTTTTGTTCGAGCGCGCTTGCTCTTTAATTCTTTCTAGTAAATCCATAATATTATATAATAAAATATTTAATTTATCGCTATTGTGATGGTTGATTACCATACTTTTTGCAAAGATACAAAAAAATCCTTATGTTATAAATTGAATTTGAAGTTTTAGAAAAAGAGATTCTCGAAATCTCGAAAAAAGTTTGTACCTTTGCCTTATGTTCCGTCAAAGATAATTTT
>JAVXIH010000150.1:0-2617 GCA_036648455.1 Mucinivorans sp. | reverse complement strand
GTCTTGCTCGGTGTAAGGTGATGGCATTGGTAGTAATTCTTCACCAGAACCAGGACACGGTATTCCGAAAGTCTCGTAGATGTATTGCGTTCCTATGGGTACTAGGATGCTAGCGTCCCGAATTATAGTCATTCGATCTAAAAGAGATATCTCTTCGCTGGCCTCAGGAAAGCAGAAGAATCCATCGGAGACTGGGTATCCTCGTTTTTCTAATATCGGCAGTAGCTCGCTGTTGAGCACTCGTTCGACAAAGTGTCTGTCTGCCTTATGCTTTGCATCTTGTTCTGACATATGCACCTCACCGAGTGCGCGCGCGCCAGTATCTCCCTGAACTGTGGTTAGTGTTTGCCCTAAGATTCCGATTAGAATCTCTTCATTGCAAGCCTGGCGTAATCGATCGTAGATAGACCCATCGCCAGAGGCGGCACCAGGTTTGACATCAAAACCAGTACCCTTGGGAATTACAACGATTGGATTACCGCCTGACTCTTCGGCCGCTCGTATTGTCTCGACCCTGGCCGCTTCGTCATAAGTTTCGTATTCAAAAACGCGGATCGGCATTCCGAATATCTCAGCGTATTGCGCCCAGTCGCCTATATTGTTGCGTTTATATATTACATATGGCGCAGCTCTTAGTATGAGTCCAAGATCATCATCACCACCTACCTTCATAATAAAATCATTGTCAACGTATGACACTCCTCGCTCATCAGTCTCGCTTAGGGCAACTTCGCCAAAATTAGGACGTAAATGTTTACGAGGGAAAGAATGAACGACAATCCCATTTTCATCGAACTCCAATTCAATTACTGATATCCCCCAAAATTTAGATAGCATAATTTCGGTCAGTAATTTTTCAAACTCTGAACTACCAATCAGATCATCTATTTCATCTTCGATACCATTGTTTCGTGTGAATGTTATCTTCGAGTTAGTGATGGCCAAAATACGTTTATCAATGGCATCGAACAATATATTGTCTAGCAAGAGATCTTCGTAGAGAGAGTATAGCTGTTGGCGCTTACCTTTGTCGGCAGCGCGTAGGGCATCTCGCCACCGATCAATATCCGAATTGCCACGAACAAGGGGCTTGATCGTTATGTTATTGATTAATAACTGCGGTGAATTGTCCTTATTAATTATTGTATCCATATTATTAAAAATGATTGCCGCGTTTGGGATTGCTGGCTATTAAAATTGGAGTTGATTGTTTGCCTAACTCATCGATACGAGGCGGCAAGGATGGGGTGATGACTCCCTTTTGTACTCCACGTAGCCAGGCGATGGCTTGTTCGTAGCGTTTTTCTCGCCTCTCGTAGTACACTCCGCCACCACATAGATTGATAAAGTGGTATACCGCTATATCTTTTACAAATATTAGCAATAGCGAGTTGCGAGCGGCACCAACGGTTGTGAAAATTTTGTCGGTATCAAAGCTACTCAGATAGCCAGCAGCCTCGGCCACCGCGCCATCGATCGCTGCCGTGAGTAGTGTTTGGTCGCCTCGTGATATAAGGTCGGTATATTCTGATCGTAGGTGGGTCCGTAGTTCTTCGTTGGATAAGTACATTACATTCTATTTTTATTACGTCTTCTGTTCACGTATGTGATGTTACGAGCGCCTATGTTAGATTTTGAACGGACTATAAAAATACCGCCCTCTAAGGCATCCACTCCATCGCAAGGCGCAGCCAGGCGTGGTCCGAAAAGTCTGAATTGCTCTTTGAGTCGCATCATATGAGGATTGCCCTCCTCGTCCTGATTAAATATTAGATCACCCAGGCGTACAAGAGGTTCAAGGGTGGCTTCAAGGCGCGTGAATTTGTCTTTTTTAACCCGTTTATCAGGTGTTAGTCCGAGCTGTTTTTTGAGGTGTCGCCCCTTGGCTGCAAATGCTGGCACGAACACTTGTTCATAGAATGGATCTTGCAGCGAGTTGTTTTCAACGACGTAGTAAACCGACGTTCGATCGGCTACCCAATCTTGAAGATCAAAGAACCATTGCACGAAAGTGTCTGTTGTGGCATTGTCGACAAAACATTTTAATACATAATATCTGCCTTTGAGCGCACCAACAAGTACTAGTGCCTTGGTGCAGCTAGTTTTCTTATCGCTGTTTGACGTTGCGGGGTCGGCGTATGCCACCAAAAAATCGAATCTGGCAACTTCGGGTATTCTCGCGAATGTTAATTCGCCAAACGTAGAGCCATCTTGTACAGGGTTGTTGTAATACTCACCTTGCTGCGCTTTATAAGATATTTTGCTAAGCGTGCGATCAATATCCTCTTCGCTATTTTTGTCTATCCAGCTAGACTTGCCGTTTTTGTCTCTAATATTGACAACGTCTGTGTGGTCGGCCATCTCCATTGCTCGGCGCATACAACAATCAACTGCGATAATATTTCCGCAAAAAATCACAAGTAGTGGTTTGTCTACCGCTCGGGTTGGGTATAACGCTTTTTCGAACCATTCCCATTTTTTTGTTAAAATGTCTGGATTGCGACATTCTTCGTCCGTGTCGTAATCATCGACCAGGATCACGTCGGGGCGTAACTCATTGTTTCGCGATCCGCGAGGTGATTGGCGGGCTCCAACGGCCCGAAAAGCAGCCCCGTGG
>JAVXIH010000149.1:0-2625 GCA_036648455.1 Mucinivorans sp. | reverse complement strand
CATTTTAGTGACATAAAACACGCCCTGCTGTGTAAACTGCTCAAAAACCTTGTAGTCGATATAAGCACGGTCCATCGCCAAAAAAGCACCGCTTGATAGTTTAAACTTACTGTACATTATGTGGTCGTGCGTGGCAGCCGAAGAGAAATGAATAGAGTGAGGCACTCCTTGGTCTGCTTTGATAACGGTGTGCACCTTTATCCCGCCCTTTTTCTTCCCGTGCTTTGGATTGCGCCCAACGCCTTTAAGAGTGGTATGCCCACGCTTTCGATTATGCAGATCACTGGACACAAAACCGAGTCTAGTTTTATGAGATACATCCGAATTACCAAAGAAGAGAATGCACAGGCCTTACAGAGCAATGAGTTTTTTAAGGCTTAAAAACAATACGACACAAAATGTCGTAGGTGTTTTATATCTTTGTCGTTGAAGTTGTTGTTGTATGGCGGTTGGCTATATCGTGCGTAATGGAATAATCTTTGAAAAACAGAATGTTATGGCAAATAAAAATACGGTGCGGCGCGATTATATCATCATCAAGCGGCTGCAAAAAGGAGATTACCCGACCAAACAAGAGTTACTCGACTGCCTCGCGGCACGGGATTGTATTGTAGATCCTCGAACTTTGGATCGCGATATAGAACACATACGCAGCAACTTCGATATAGAGGTGGTCTATGATCCGCAACGTCGAGGCTACACCATTGACGAACAGTCGTCGATGGATTTAGACAAGGTGATGTACTTTTGGGAGCTGGCCGAGAGTTCGGACATCATCGTATCATCGCTCGGTGAGTGGCGGCAAGCGATGCGCTACATCTCGATTTCGCCGATCCAGTCGCCACAAGGGGTGCAGCACATTAAGCCGATATTAGAGGCGCTCAACGCTGCTTTGGAATTGACTTTTAATCATACGCGTTACGATAGTGGCGAGGCGGTGGCCTACCGTGTGCAGCCCTATCTGCTCAAAGAGTTCGACTCGCGGTGGTACCTCTTTGCCTATGTGGCTGAATTGCAGGCATTTCGCACCTTTGGGCTTGATAGAATTGATAATCTGACTGTGACAGACACGAAATTTATTCGCAGTGAGCAATTGGCTGCAACTGCCGAAAAATTTGAACAGATATATGGATTGGTCTATGAGCCGAACCAGAACAAGAATGCCCCGATGGAGTGCGTGAGGCTAAAAGTTGTATCGTGGGTAGCCAAGCATCTATCCGTTCTGCCGCTACACGCTACCCAAGCGATCGAGGGCGATATGGTATCGCTCACCGTGATTATCAACCCTGAATTAGAGAACAAAATCCTCTCCTTTGGCGAAAATGTCGAAGTATTAGCCCCTGCCTCGCTGCGCGAAAAGATAAAAGTACGCCTAACTGCCGCCCTCAAAAAATATTAACCACTACAATCAATAGAGTTTACCGCTGCCGTGAAAGGTAGCGGTTTTTTTACGCCGAAATTTCAGAAAAAGATGAAGAAAAAAGACCCACAGCCTCGCGCTCCGACGTAAATTGTCGTAGCTGATCCCATATCTTTGTTGTCGAAAAGAGAAGGTTAAAACGTGTCGGTGTCGATGGGCGGAAAGAGTTCCGAAGGGGGACAATCGAAGTGTTTGCAGAGCAGGTAAATCTGATAAACACTATATTTTGTCTCATATTTTTTGCTCTCCACCTGCCCCACAAAGCCGACCGACACTTCAAGAATCGCAGCCAACCCAGCTTGGGAAATGCCAAGCTCTTTGCGCTTGAAGAGTACCTTGTCGATCACGTATGAGTCAAGAGGTGTTTTCATTGAGTTACAATTTGTTGTAAAATAAATGAAAATGGCTATCTTTGCACTTAGTAATACGCGGTAAACATTTAAAAACGACAAAGATATGGAGACAAAAACACAGTGGATCTATCGTAAAGATGGCGAAAAGGTTCGTTATGTATTGGGTGAAATGCTTGATACAAAGCAGGCGAAAAGTTTAATTTGCATCGGAATTAATCCGAGCACAGCAACGCCCGAAGCACTCGACACGACATTAAAACGGGTGCAGGCTTATGCCAAATCCAACGGTTACGGCGCGTGGTATATGCTCAACGTCTACCCGCAACGAGAGACTGACCCAAACAAAATGGACAAAGTCAAAAACGAGGAAATTATCATTGAGAATTTGGACGAGATTAAGGAACTCACCAAGACAATCGACAGTGCTGATGTTTGGTGTGCGTGGGGTGCAAGTATCAATAAACGCGGGTATCTGCGTGATTGCCTGCGCGATATTATCGACCACTTGCAAACCAAAAAGGGCTATCGTTTTGTGCAGAAGATCCCAATGGATAACCGTTCCACTTCGCACCCGTTGCACCCTATTGCCTCGATAAAGTGCAAAGCAAAGTTGGGCGATTTCGACATCAACAACTACTTGAAAAACATAAAAAACCAATAAAATGAAAAACACAATTCTACTGTTTACCGCCCTGCTTCTTGTCTTGACGGGGTGTAAAAAAGAGCCTGACGGAGGGCAACCTGAAAATGAACACAACGCATCGCTTATTTTCGATAAAGCCGACATTGGTGGTGCGGAATACCTTACCGTAGTTCAATCCACCGCACCGAAAAGCAAAAGCGCAACAGACA
>JAVXIH010000148.1:0-2656 GCA_036648455.1 Mucinivorans sp. | reverse complement strand
CGTGCCATATTGATGGAACTCTACAATGCCACTGATGGGCCAAATTGGAGAAACAACACCAATTGGGGCAGCAATAAACCGATCAACCAATGGTTTGGAATTAGAACCAACCCAAGCAATCAAGTTACTTCAATTATACTTCTATATAACAATCTTAGCGGTCAAATCCCTGAGTCGATATATCAATTACGAGAGCTTGAAATATTAGATATTTATGGTTCTAGTAGCGGAAATCCTCTTAAATTCAATTTGACTCCACAAATTGCGCTATGGAAAAAGATCCAGACACTCAGCCTTGTTCTTGTAGATTTTTCAGTTATCCCAAGGGAAATATACGACTTGACGAGTTTAATCAGCCTATCTCTTTGGAATCAAAACCAAAATAAGAAAATACCATTACCACTACCCGAAAAATTTGAAAATTTACAGAACCTTACAACCTTAAATCTTCTTAGTGTTGATTTTAAGAACAAATTCCCTGCTGGTATTTTGAAATTAAAACAGCTCAAACAATTAACTGTAGATAATGTAGAAGCTCCTGATGGTATATATAATATGACCAGCTTGGAAGATGTAAATCTTGATAAGTTACATTTATCACCAAGAGTAGGAAATCTTAAGAAATTATACAACTTTCAGGTCAGTAAACCGTATGGGGAACTGCCAAGAGAACTATTCACCCTTACTGACTTAGAGCAAATAGATTTAGGAGATGGTGGCGGCCGTTACAATGTAACAGGTGTAATCCCTGAGGAAATAAGAAACCTGAACAAATTAGCTGTTTTAAATCTATATAAACTTAACCTCACAGGGAATGTACCAGCAGGAGTAGCTCTAATATTCGACAGAGAAGGTGTTAAAGTTCCTACTTACGCTAGCACTCGTAGGATTTTGATAAACAATAATTATCTCACTGGGGTACTACCAACTGAAATTACAAATCACCCAAAATGGAATGATTTAGCCTTTGGTATAATACGTCAAGATGGGGTCGGGTTTGATTTGACTAATGTTCAATATAGTGTGCCAGATTTCAACCTAACAGATATTGAAGGGAACGTTATTAACAGCGCTAATATTTTTCCTCGAAACAAATTTACAATTCTTTACAACTTTGCAACGTGGTGCCCTTTCTGCGCCATGTTTACGCCTGAGTTGGTCAAACTATACGATGGATATAAATCCAAGGGGTTGGGAGTTATTAGCTTTACTACTCCCAGCAGCCAAAATGTGCCACAATACATCAAAGACCATAAAATTCAGTGGAGTGTTATCAACAATTCTTACTGGTATATGGATAATCTATTATCATATGGAGTTATTCCTTCAGTAGTTATAGTTAATAGCAAAGGAGAGGTCGTATATGACCTTAATCAGCCTGCCGCAAATGTAGCAACATTCCTCAAAAAGCAGCTCGGAGAGCCAGACAAACCGAAGGAATTGTATTCATCGACTGATTATTCCGCAGACGGCACAATACTTACCTTGCAAGAAGCGACAAAAGGAAAGGGTGTCGATATTGTAATGTTGGGTGATGGCTTTGTGGATCGCGATATGGCGGCTGGCGGCAAGTACGAAAAGGCGATGAAAGACGCGATGCGCCATTTCTTTGATATCGAACCTGTAAAATCATATCGTGAATATTTCAACGTATACGCGGTGAAGGTGGTCTCCAAGAACGAAGTATTTGGAGACCCAAGAGCGTCAACGGCCTTGGATGTTAAATTCGGAGAGGGGACACACATTGAAGGCAACAACGACAAGTGCACCCAATATGCCGAAACAATACCTGATGTTTACATAGAAAAAACATTGGTAAATATCATAATAAACAGTCCGAAATACGCAGGAACGTGCTGGACCTATTCTGATGGAGCTGCATTTGCCTATGTTCCAATTACAGGTAATGACGACTCTCAATTTGCCGATGTTTTCCATCACGAAGCCATCGGACACGGTTTCTGTAAACTATTAGACGAATATACCTATAACGACACTTACATTGATCAGACGAATATTACTCAATTTAACGAATGCCGAAAATATCTGAATATGGGGTGGAATCTGACTCTGGACAGAAACGATATTCCTTGGAAACACTTTATCGGACACGCTAAATATCCGATGGTAGGGATTTTCGAAGGGGGATATTTCTTTGCCAGAGGCGTTTGGCGTGCCGAGAAAAATCACTGTATGAACAACAACGTACCGTATTTCAATGGTCCGAGTCGAGAACTGTTTGTCAAACAGTTAAAGAAACTCGCTGGCGAGACCTATTCGTGGAATGAATTCCTCACCAAGGATAAATATGTGCCATACGATGTGGCGGGCCGGGCGCTCAGTCCGACCTACAATCGCCCACCGCTAGCTCCGCCAGTGTTGGTTATAGGTTCGCCACGCAAAAAATAGAAACAGCAAATCACACAAAATGCTTGTAATAAATATATTACAAGCATTTTGTGTGTAATGGACGTTGAAGGCGCGAAAAGATAGATATGAGGTGACTGCTAAAAATCTAATTTTTAGAAGCCCATATAAACACAAAAAACGCTTGTAATCGATTGATTACAAGCGTTTTAAGTGATCCAGCTGGGGTAAAATTAGCTACTGGTAATCAGCTTGTTATGGATAATTGGACTATTTATGGGAATGAATT
>JAVXIH010000147.1:0-2691 GCA_036648455.1 Mucinivorans sp. | reverse complement strand
CGGCTGTTTTAGCCGGGGATGCTCCCTATAAATAGCTCCAAAAGGACTACTACCGTCCCTCCATCTTAGCCTTCAAATCAGCCAACTCAGATAAATCACCCAAAGTGGTCTTCTCCATCGATGAGGCTAACTGCTTAACCGCACTCTGAGTAGACTGCTCGCGAATGGCATCCTCCTTGATCTTGGCCTCCTCGAATACCCGAGTGTGAGACAAAATGATCTTCTTGGCGCTCTTGCCAAATTCCAATACCCGGAAATCAGCCGTCTCGCCCGCTTTGAGAACCGTGCCGTCCTCCTTGGTCAAACCGCGAAGAGGCGCAAAACCCTCAGCGCCGTTCTCGAACTCAACCTGTGCGCCCTTGTCGTTGATGTCACTGATCTTGCCCGAAACAATAGTGTCTGGACGGAATGTCTTCTCGTATGAATCCCAAGGATTCTCCTCCAACTGCTTGTGTCCTAAGCTTAAACGACGGTTCTCCTTGTCGATCTCCAACACCTGAACCTCGATAGTCTCGCCTACCTGTGCAAATTCTGATGGGTGCTTGATCTTCTTGGTCCAACTGAGGTCAGAAATGTGAATCAAACCATCAATGCCCTCCTCGACCTCAACAAAAACACCGAAATTAGTGAAGTTGCGAACCTTGGCTACGTGTTTGGTGCCTACCGAATACTTGTCGTCGATGTTGATCCAAGGATCTTCGGTCAATTGCTTGATGCCCAAGGACATCTTGTGCTCCTCGCGATCCATTGTCAAAACCACAGACTCAACCTCGTCACCAACCTTCATAAAGTCCTGTGCCGAACGTAGGTGCTGTGACCAGCTCATCTCACTCACGTGAATCAAACCCTCGACACCAGGTGCGATCTCAACAAAAGCACCGTAATCAGCCATCACAACAACCTTACCCTTGATCTTGTCGCCAACGTTGATAGTAGCTGTGAGAGCATCCCAAGGATGAGGAGTTAATTGTTTGATACCCAACGCAATGCGTTTCTTTTGATCGTCGAAATCCAAGATAACTACATTGACCTTTTCGTCCAATTTCACCACTTCTTCGGGGTGAGTCACACGGCCCCAGCTCAGGTCGGTGATGTGAACCAAGCCGTCCACGCCGCCTAGGTCGATAAACACACCGTAAGAGGTGATGTTCTTGACTGTACCTTCGAGGATCTGACCCTTTTCGAGCTTGCCAACGATTTCGCGTTTTTGAACTTCGAGCTCGGCTTCGATCAAAGCCTTGTGAGACACAACTACGTTGCGGAACTCAGGGTTGATCTTCACCACCTTGAACTCCATAGTCTTACCCACATAAATATCGTAATCGCGGATTGGTTTGACATCGATCTGTGATCCTGGCAAGAAAGCCTCGATCCCAAAAACATCGACAATCATACCGCCCTTGGTGCGGCATTTGATGAATCCTTTGATAATTTCTTCGTTCTCGAGAGCCTCACCCACTCGATCCCAAGATTTGAGTTGGCGTGCCTTCTTGTGTGACAACATCAACTGACCAAGTTTATCTTCGGCGTTCTCTACATAAACTTCTACCTTATCACCAGCTTTAAGCTCGGGATTGTAGCGGAATTCGGCTGCTGAAATCACGCCATCAGATTTGTAACCGATGTTCACGATTACCTCACGTTTGTCGATAGCCACCACCGTGCCTTCGATCACTTCGCCCGAAGTGATTGAACTAAGGGTGCCTTCGTACTTTTCGGATACTTTGCTCTTGTCACCACCGTAAATTGCGGCATCGGTCTCGAATGCACTCCAATCAAAGGTAGCATTGTCGGCCGAAAGATTGGTGTTTGTCTCTTCTGTGCTCATTAAAAAAATGTTAAAAATTAGTTAAACAATATGTTTTCGCTACCCAACTACGAGTAGCGCAGGTGCAAAGTTACGCTTTTTCCGTATATTTGCACCAACAAAACAAATATTTATGAAAATTCTCATCACCAATGACGATGGTTTCCGTGCGCCAGGGATTAATTTACTAACAACGATTGCGCGCAAATTTGCCGACGAAGTGATTGTGGTGGCTCCAACACACAGCTATTCGGGAATGTCCCATTCGATCACTATGAACGAGCCTTTGTTTGTCGAACTCATCGAGCGCGGTGATGGTTTGACTATTTATTCGTGCAGTGGCTCGCCTGTGGATTGCATCAAAATAGCTATGGACAAGCTTATTGCGGCAGGGCAAGAGCCTGATTTAATACTTTCGGGGATCAATCACGGTAGCAATTCCAACATCTCCGTTATATATAGTGGGACTATGGGTGCAGCCACCGAGGGTGCGTTTTATGGGATTCCGTCGCTGGGCTTGTCCTACACTTCGCACGACGAGGGGGCTGATATGGCCGTCGCTGGTTATTGGGCCGAGCGTGTGATTGCTATGTATCTAGACAATCCGATGGGTTTATGTTGGAATGTCAACATACCATCCATTGCGATGGACAAGGTGCTGGGGGTTCGTTTTGCGCGACAGACGCGAGGAGTATGGCGGGAGGATTTCATTGAGCGGCAAGATCCTCGGGGGCGGGATTATTATTGGATGTCGGGGCAGTTTTACAATTCGGAGCCTGAGGCTGAGGGCACCGACGAGTGGTGTTTGTCGCGAGGATATGTGACGATTGTTCCTGTTCAGATGGATTTGACTGATTACGGGGTGTTGGAGCTCGCGGACGCGG
>JAVXIH010000146.1:0-2788 GCA_036648455.1 Mucinivorans sp. | reverse complement strand
CTTGAATGCGACCTTTTGAGTTAAACTAGTGGCAACCGTGCTACTTGGGGCTACGCGCCCCAAACCCGCGGGCGCACAGCGCCTCTTGATTGCTGGGTCTAACAAAAAATCGGTGATTTATTAGTCACTGCAAATCAAAAGACGCCACGCGTCCCCCGAACGTGCTTCTCCCACTGCCAAGCCGCCGACAAAGTGTCCGACAAATCTCGCGTCGCCTTCCATCCCAATTCCACATTCGCATACGAAGTATCAGCCCATATCTTGACTATGTCACCCGCCCGACGACCAACAACCTTATACGGCAAAGCCACCTTGTTGACCTCGATGAATTTGTTCACCAATTCGAGCACCGACACCCCACGCCCTGTGCCAACGTTGAAAACCTCGTAACGCGCCTTGCCCTTACCATCAACCATACGACCAACAGCCGCCACGTGAGCACGCGCCAAATCAACCACATCGATGTAGTCGCGCACAGCCGAACCATCCTCGGTGTCGTAATCGTCACCGAAAACACTGAGCTCCTTGCGCAAACCAGATGCCGTTTGAGTGATAAATGGAACCAGATTACCCGGAACACCCTTAGGCAATTCGCCAATGAGCGCCGAAGGGTGAGCCCCAATTGGGTTGAAATAACGCAGCGCAATGGCGTGTAGATCAGTGAAAGCACTGACACTATATTTGATCATATCCTCGCTCACCTGTTTGGTGTAACCATAAGGAGACTCGGCCTCCTTGCGAGGTGTGGCCTCGGTGACAGGCAATTTATCGGGCTGACCATAGACGGTGCACGATGAGGAAAATACCAAGTTAGGCACCTTAAATTCGCGCATCAAAGTGAGCACGACAAGCAGAGAATCGAAATTGTTGCGGAAATATTTCAACGGCTCGCCTACCGATTCGCCTACCGCTTTGAAGGCGGCGAAGTGAATCACAGAGTCGAACTCGTATTTGCTGAACACTCCGCGCAGAGCGTCGATATCGCAGCAATCTACTTTTTCGAAAGGAAGCTTGCGACCTAAAATTGTTTCGACACCGTGGACCGCCTCGATGTCCGAATTGGATAGGTTGTCCACGATCACAACCTCATAGCCCGCCTCGATCAGTTCGACCGTTGTGTGTGAGCCGATAAAGCCTGCACCTCCGCAGACCAATACGCATTTGTTTCTAGACATTTTTATCTTGTTTTGAAAGTGATATTTTAGCTATTCTCTTGTTGATCATCATATTGGCAAATACGCCGATAGCGCACAAGACAACGATGACAATATTTACGTTAAATTCCAGCACCTCCGACATCACGATAGTCAAACCAAAGATAGCAACTTCGGTGATGAGCAAAATGGCCGTGTTTTGAAGATGAGTGAAGCCCATCGCCAATAATTTATGGTGTATATGCGTCTTGTCGGGATAGAAAGGTGATTTACCACGACTGATACGACTGATAAAGACACGGAAAGTGTCGAACACAGGCACAAACATTAGACCGAAAAGCAGCGCAATAGACGAATGAATCTGATAGGCATCGGGGTAGGTGTTGGTGTCGATGGATATGAATTTAAGACCCAAGAATATAATCATATAGCCCAGAGTGAGCGAGCCGGTGTCTCCCATAAAGATTTTCATTCGATTGCCTCGGATGTTGTACTGAAAAAATACCACCACCACGCCCACCATACCGAAGGCAAACATCGAGTAGACAAATTCACCCAGCACGATATACCAAGCGCCAAGAACAGTAAGGATAATAGCCCCTAACCCCGAGCAGAGCCCATCCACACCATCGATAAGGTTGAAGGCGTTGATCACAAAAACCACCACCAGAACCGTCAAAAACCCCGAAATCCAGATCGGGAGATCGACTACGCCTAAAAACCCTTGGAGACTATCGATGCCAAGCCCCGAGAGCAGCAACGCCGTTCCCGCGTAGACCTGTACTATGAATTTGGTGCGATACCCCACCCCAACTAAGTCGTCGGTCAAACCGATGAAAAACAACATCAGCATACCCGAGATCATAAAGAGGAACTCCACCATCAAGTTACCTTCGCGAGCCAGCGAGAGTTCGTATCCCAAATAATAGCGAAGCCCCAGCACAAAGGCGAAAGAAAACATCGCCCCCGGGAAAAACGAAATTCCACCAAGACGAGGGATCGAGCCTGAGTGCACCTTGCGGGCATCGGGCTGATCAAACAAACGCTTGACCTTTGCAATCACAACAATGCGCGGAATGGCTAAATAGCCAATGGCGGCAGAGATGAAAAAGGTTAATAACGTGAAATATAGCAGCGACATATCAATGGGTTTTTCTAGTTTCCTAGATTTACAAATTATTCCGAAGGCAAATGTACAAAATAATAATCACATTTCAACGAGAAACTACCCATAGAATAAAAAATAAAGTACTTAGTCGCCCCTTAAAAACCATATAAACATGTAATTTACAGTAAAATAACCGCTGAAATATTTGGAAATATCTGCAAGAATTGTTATCTTTACATATAAATTCTTGCAGATATTGTTATGTATACTCGCCCCAAAACCCACATTGAGCCCACACTATTCAATACGCTCTCTGATCAACTAAATCAGAAACACCCACTGTACATTTTATCCCACAAGCTTGATTGGCAGCTTTTTGAGGTTAATTTTGCATCCCTTTACTGTTCCAATAATGGTCGCCCTTGCAAACCGATTCGCTTGATGTGTGGTTTGCTAATTTTAAAACATCTTCGCAACCTTTCTGACGAATCTGTTGTTGAGCAATGGAGCGAGAATGCTTATTACC
>JAVXIH010000145.1:0-2925 GCA_036648455.1 Mucinivorans sp. | reverse complement strand
GCGGATCGATAAATCCTCACGTACTTCGAGTACGCTCCGGTTTATCGACCTTGCCCGCCTTGAAAAATCCAATTTTTGGAAGTCACCACTGAAAAATAGCCTCTTAGATTTTGAGCAGCTGTGCTATTGCGGGCGGCAAGAGCTCGATGGCGCGTTCGATCTGCCAAGCCGAACGTGGCGAATCGACATAATTAGATATGGTGCGCAGTTGCATAAAGCGCACTCCGATAGTTTTGGCAGCCAACATCAGCGCCGCCCCCTCCATCGTCTCGATCTGAGACTGATCGTCGATAAATGGCGCGCAGGCCGAGCTTACCGTTCGCGCTGTGACGCTTTGGAATCCATCGACAATGTAGGGATATTCGACCACTGGGCTGTCGAACTTCTCGAATTTATCGCCTCTAAAAGCACCAAGATCTGCCACATAATCTCGCGCCACGATCACCGCTTGGCCAATGGCGAGCGAATGGTCGATGGCGCCAGCGACACCAACGCCCAAGACCAGATTGGGGGCGAAATCTTTCATCGCGCGCCCCACGGCTATGGCAGATGCCACGGGGCCGATCCCGCTCACCAGATATGTTAATTTGTCGCCAAAATATGACATAATGGGGGTGATTTCGGCATCCGTAGCAGCGATTATTGTGATTTTTGTCATGTTTTGTCAGTTATTTGGGCTATATTTCGTTTTGGCATAAAGATTGCTGTTTAGACAATCAGAATTGCAAATTCAAATACAAAATTAATAAAAACTAAATAATACTTAACTACTATGGGAAAAATTATTGGAATAGACCTTGGCACAACAAACTCGTGTGTTGCGGTTATGGAGGGTAACGAGCCAGTCGTTATCACCAATTCAGAAGGACACCGTACAACCCCTTCCATTGTTGCCTTCGTTGGCGAAGAGCGCAAGGTGGGCGAGCCTGCCAAACGTCAGGCGATCACCAATCCTCGTAATACTATTGCATCCATCAAGCGTTTTATGGGCGAAACTTGGGGTCAAGTTTCCAAGGAACGCGAACGTGTGACCTACGAAATGGTGAAAGGTTCGGGCGATTCGCCTCGTGTGAAGACCGACAACCGAGAATATTCGCCACAAGAAATCTCGGCAATGATTCTTCAAAAGATGAAGAAAACGGCCGAAGAGTATCTGGGTACCGAAGTGACCGAGGCTGTGATCACGGTTCCTGCTTATTTTAGCGATTCGCAACGTCAAGCCACCAAAGAGGCTGGCGAAATCGCGGGGCTGACCGTTAAACGTATCATCAACGAACCAACGGCTGCCGCTTTGGCTTATGGTTTGGATAAGAAAAACAAGGAACAAAAAATTGCTGTCTTTGACCTTGGCGGTGGAACTTTCGATATTTCGATCCTCGAATTGGGCGACGGTGTGTTTGAAGTCAAATCGACCAATGGCGACACTCACCTAGGGGGCGACGATTTTGACCACGTGATTATCGATTTCTTGGCCGACGAATTTCAAAGACAACACAACGTTGACTTGCGTCGCGATCCGATGGCTTTGCAACGCTTGAAAGAGGCTGCCGAAAAGGCGAAAGTTGAACTTTCGAGCTCGACAAACACCGAAATCAACCTGCCATATATTATGCCAATCGATGGCATACCTCAACACTTGGTGGTGTCGTTGTCGAGAGCCAAATTCGAGCAGTTGGCCGACAAACTAATCACCGCAACGCTCAAACCGTGCGAATTGGCGCTCAAAGATGCGGGGCTGACAACGAGCCAGATTGACGAAGTGATTTTGGTTGGTGGTTCGACTCGTATTCCTGCTATCCAAGCGGTGGTCGAAAAATTCTTCGGCAAGGCTCCTTCCAAGGGTGTGAATCCAGACGAAGTGGTGGCTATCGGAGCGGCAATCCAAGGTGGGGTGCTGACGGGCGAAGTGAAGGATGTTTTGCTGCTGGATGTGACTCCTTTGTCGCTCGGTATCGAGACGATGGGCGGTGTGATGACCAAACTCATCGAAAGCAACACAACCATTCCAACGCGCAAGTCAGAGACTTTCTCGACGGCATCCGACAATCAACCATCGGTGGAGATCCATATCTTGCAAGGCGAGCGTCAAATGGCGCGTGACAACAAGTCGCTGGGTCGTTTCCACTTGGACGGTATACCATCGGCTCCGCGCGGAGTGCCTCAGATCGAAGTGACTTTCGACATCGATGCCAATGGTATCCTGCACGTTTCGGCCAAGGATAAGGGCACGGGCAAGGAACAATCGATCCGTATCGAAGCGTCGAGCGGGCTGAGTGAAGCAGAAATTCAACGTATGCGCGACGAGGCTAAGGCGAACGAAGAGGCGGATAAAAAAGAGCGCGAAAGGGTGGATAAAATGAACGCTGCCGATGCGACGATCTTCACCTCGGAACGTCAACTGAAAGAATATGGCGACAAGATCCCAGCCGAGAAAAAGACAGCTATCGAGTCTAATCTTAAAGATTTGAAGGCGGCGCACGCGGCTGGTAATCTGGAAGATATAGCGAAATATTCGGAGGCTTTGAATGCCGCTTGGCAAAGTGCATCACAAGATATGTATAGCCAAGGCGCGCCAGGAGCTGATGCGGGTCAAGCTAACGCCTCGCAAGGGCAAGGGCAGGGTTCGGCAGCGGGTGCAGGTGCAGGTGCTGCTTCGGGGCAGACCGAACACGAGCCTCAGGATGTAGAATTTGAAGAGGTCAAATAACGATAACTTCACGATTATTAAAAAGGGTTGCTAGTGATAGCAACCCTTTTTTTGTAGTAACGCACTGTTAATCAGTACTTGTGTTGAGATAAAACACTCAACTTCTTCTAATTGTAATAATCTCAGCATCAGATATTTTGTTGTCACGGTGATATTTGCGTGATTTCGAAGTGAGTTCGATCTGGCTTCGATGGAGTGGCTTCTGAGTTGTGCGGAAA
>JAVXIH010000144.1:0-2941 GCA_036648455.1 Mucinivorans sp. | reverse complement strand
ACCAACAAGAGTATCCAGGTGGAAAGGCTAGCAATGTGATGGAGCGTTTTATGCGTTTTTTCGCCTCAGCCCCCACGAGCAATCTGGTGGGGGCTGCGCAGGATATAGAGACTAGTCCCGAAGACGATTCAGCAACTCGCCTAGCTAAACGTATCGCCAATGGCGCGATAGTACCACTAGATCCCGATTTATTCTCCGAACAATCTAACAACCTACTACGCGCCTTTACGAACGGATATGCTGGCAAAAGACCTTTGAATGCAGCCGATGAATTTAGTTACGACTGGCAAAGCCCAGCTGTGATTACGGCTATGGAAAATAACCTATACCGTTTCTCAGCTGGCAAAACAATTGCACAAATACAAGCACTCAATGAATTGTATCGTAAATCAAAGAATTTTGCGGAATTTGCAAAAGCCGCACAAACTATTGATCATAAATTTAATTGTCAATGGGCACAGACAGAATATATAACAGCTGGTGCAGTGGCCGAGAGCACGGCAACCTATAATAGACTGACAACCCAGCGCGAGATCTTCCCATATTGGGAATATAAGACAGTAGGTGACGCACAAGTACGTCCCGAACACGCAGAGCTCGATGGTGTAGTATTGCCAATGAGTGACGCTGCTTGGAGTAAGATATATCCTCCTAATGGCTGGCGCTGTCGATGCTATGTGGTGCCAAGGATGCGTCACGAAGTTAGTGGTATTGATCTACAAAGTATGCGCCAAAAAGTGGAGGATTATTACAAAACCGATGACTACAAAAACGCTAGCAAGCAGGGATTTGGAGTCAATAGATCAATCACTGGGATGGTTTTTGCCGAAAATCAAAACTATGTAAATCTAATTGCAACTAATAAATTTCTTGACAAAATGAGGATCAAAGATTGGGGGGCGAGGCCAATGGCAGAGATGATCGCAAAATCAAAATTCACTATGCCAGTTTATAGCGGAACTGCTGATGAGTGGATTAAAGAAAACCCATATCTGGTAAGCAACGATAATAGACAACATACGATTCCAGATATTGTATTTCGTCGGCACACTACTGGTAAATACGCCTCTGGGAAAAACAATCGTGTCCCATTACTGCAAGGGCTTAAAGATGTGATTACTTGCCCAGATGAAATATGGCTAAACAGCGAACAAAACAAAACAGCACCCAATAATAGGATCTATATTAAATTTTACTCTTCGCAATCAATAGTTGTTGTTTCCAAAATTACTAATGGTAAATTACAGATACATACGTGGTTCACGCTAGCACCTGATGCCGAGAATGACTTTCGACGTGGGATATTAATAAAAAAGGCTACCCAAGAGTAGCCCGTTGCGAATATGATATTACCACTTTACAATTAAGACGCGAGTGTCACCGCCGTTCGCAGGTATTTGAGCCTCGCTAAACGCAATAATATCCACTACAAAGATATAAAAATTATGGAAACATTTGATCAGGTAAGAAAAAAAATTGCAGCGATGAGCGAAAATGTGCGTCGAGTCGCCCCAGTAATTATTGCCCAGACAGCCGTAGAGCATTATAAAGAACGCTTCACAAAAAAAGAGTGGGACGGCGTACAGTGGGTTGCGGCCAAAGATCCGCCCTCCTACGGATCGCTTATGGTACGATCAGGAGCGTTGATGTCGACCATACGACCCAAGGTGATAAGTGACAATGAGGTGATAATATCAGCGGGCGGAGCGAAGGTTCCATACGCGAGAATACATAATCAGGGCGGAGTGATTCAGCATCCTGGTGGTACGGCTTCTAGAAAAATAGACAATCGATTTGTTTGGGTAGCCAACAATAAGATTGCTGGGCAAGATCTACCACGTACCAAGGCTCACAAAATAACAATACCACAGCGGCAATTTATGGGATATTCTAAAATTCTCAACAAGAAAATATTAGAGAGATTAAAACCACTTTGTAAATTATAACTATGATAAACACCTATCTTGCTCTTTGCGAGCGGCTCAAAGGGCGAGTAACAGCCTTACGCATTATAGATCTATATCGCGGGCAATTGCTGTCGGCGGCAACACCCACCGATTTGCCAGCAGTATACCTTTCAATTAGCTACCCATCGACCGATGAGATCGATGGCGACACACAGATTTGCAATATGACAATTGTAGTGAGGCTGGTTTTTGCTGGCGACGCGATCGAGACATCATCCATAACGCCAGCTGAATGGCGTGCGCAATCACTCGTTACCCTCAACGTAATTGATAGCGTAGATGCCGCTTTACAGGGTTTCGGATGTGCGGAGTTTAGCTCACTATCGCGACAATCTATCACGCCCGAAGAGCGATCCGATGGCTTGATGGTATATAATCTCACATACACTACTAGCTTCGAAGAACAATATTAATAAAAACGCCTACCAATATGGCAGGCGTTAGACTAAAATAGTGATAATTGATTATCATCTTTGGGCTTATCGGGTGTGGCTTTTAAATATCGTAAGTAAGTCATATAGCAAATTCCGTAGAGAGGTTGTATATGCCGCCTCCACACCCATTTGTAGCAGCGATCCTGACGCTCAGGCTCGTAATATTGAGCCGTGAGAGTTTGGATCGCCTTTGCGCGCTGATAATATCCCTTTTTATTGTAGGCCATTCCCGAAAATTTTACTACTTTTGTATTCATAAAAGGGCGGCAATCCTTATAATGAGCTTCGGTGTAGTAAAATACTTCGGGGCTTTTTTGTTATGAGAGTAGCTGCCCCTTGGGGAGTGGCGTGAGGCTGATGTTGATCGAGGGGACGTAGCTCTCTTTGGGCGGACGGGCGGCGATCGGCTCATCATCGGCCAGATCGACACGCTCGGCAGGTCTATAACCCCTAGCGGCCACCTCTTGGCGAGCCAATGTCGTATTGTCGCCACCCTCTTGAATTTTTTGTTTGCCGTAATACCAATTTTTCGACCGCATT
>JAVXIH010000143.1:0-3011 GCA_036648455.1 Mucinivorans sp. | reverse complement strand
CTTCGCGCGCTGGGCTTAGTGTGTGTCTAGGGGTGGTGGTGGCTCTCATTTTTGGTATAATTTTAGATCACATAGTCGTCTATCAAAGCACAGGCGGTCTGTTTTTGAAAGACATCGACTTTGCGATGCAGACCATCTCTATGATCGGAGGATCAACCGTTTATGTGAGTTGGTTGATCGGTGCTTTGTGCCAATGGACAGTCGCTGGTGCGATTCTGATAGGCGCGATGTCGGCGCTGATATTTTTTCTGCTCGATCGAGGTGTCGAAAACAACATATCTCAAAAATTTTGTTTGGCTCTTATTCCTGTTTTGTATCTGCTGAGTGGCTACGAACTCTCGTTGTTCATTCATAGCCTAAGGGGGGTGTTGGCGGTGATGATTATTTTCGCCATATGGCGCTCGATTCGTGGTGCAAAATTACGTGCCTGGGTAGCCCTTGTGGCGATACTACTATCATTTTTCGCCGCCTCTGAGGCTTATATTATCTGCGTAACGTTGATCGTTATCCACTTAGCCTTTGATTCTAGGCTGCCGTGGCTCTTACGCGCTACCACCGCGTGCATCGCCATTTGTGGTGCGTGGTTGGCGCCCTTACTCGGTGCCTGGACGTATAATATTCCGCTCACTGTGAGCCGAACAAGTATTTATGGCGATCAATCGTCTCTCGATATAATATGTTATATTTTGATTGGCGCAGTGGCTATTTTGTCTCACGTCAAAGCGCCCAAAACATTGATTGCCAAATGGTGGGTCGAGCCGTCTATGTGGCTGGTGCTTATGGTCGGCGCGATAACCATTTCGAGCTGGACATTCAACCCTACACTGCGATTAACTATGCTTACCGAACAAGCGGCCGATAACCAAGATTGGGATGAAGTGTTGCGATTGAGCGCCCAATCGCCAGCCGACGATTATGTGTCGGCACATCTACGGACGATTGCTCTGTTTCGCCGTGGCGAGTTGGTCGAAAAGTTATTCGATCGTCCTCAAATATTTGGCCCCTCTGTGCTTTTTATCCCTTGGACAGCCGACAAAGATGCCCAGAAAATTAAACTTGCGCATCTGGCTTGGGCCAACGTTGGTTTGACGAGCGAAGCTCTACGACTGAGTTTTGAGTCGATGGCTGGCAGCGGACCCTCGCCCCTAAACGTATCGCTCGTATCGCATTATAACCGCCTCTTGCGACGAGATTTGATAGCCTCTCGATTCGACAAGCTGCTCTCACGCGCACTTTTGTTCGACTCCGTCAAATATCATTCTTTTTACACTCCGCACACGATTGCCGCCATCGATTGTGATTCAACATATATAGCCATTTCTAATCCTTACGCCAATCTGGCGCTCTTGACGGCCCGTGATTCGACCTCTCGGGCGGCAACGGATTATATGGCTCTATTTTACTTGTTGTCCAAAGACTTACCGAATTTCTCGAAGTTACTGCCGCGCCTTGATCAACTTTATGGCGGAAATTTACCTCTTCTTTACCAACAAGTACTGGCCTTGTATACGGTGGTTTATCCAGACGATAGTTCGATAAGCGACAAACGATCGCGGATCGATCGCTCGGTTTTCGAGTTGCTCCACAAGTTCAATCAAGCAGCCTCTGGTGGCAATTTAGATAACTTACCTTTTGAATTGCGGCGAACTTATTGGTATTATATGATGACCTCAAAATAACAGTCAAATGGCTAAAAGTAACTATATCCTTGTTCTCTTGACTTGTGCCGCGCTGGCGATGAGTTGCTCCACGGCTCGCATCACGGCAAGCACACTGGTGGACACCTTGGCTCGAACATTTCCCGATGTGGCAGGGGTGACTATTCCCGCGAGCTGCGCTCCTCTGAATTTTGAAATACTGGAAGATGGCCAGCGTTTCTATACCGAAATTTCGACCAGCAAATCATCCGACGATCCGATTATAATAGAAAGCAGCAACTGTGAAATTTCGATCCCAGAAGGTCGATGGCGCGAACTTTTGCAAAAGGCAACCGGCCAAAAGCTCACCGTGCGTCTAGCCGTTGAGCGCAACGGAAAATGGATAGAATACCAATCTTTCCCGCTACATATTTCTGCCAGAGCGATGGACAACTATCTGGTCTATCGATTGATCGATCCAGGATATTCGTTGTGGGGGAATATGGGCATTTACGAACGTGAGTTATCCTCATTCGCCGAACGAACGCTGATCGACAATAAATCGACGCAAATGGGATGTATGAATTGCCATACTTTTAGTAGTAATTCGCCCGAAAAAATGATGCTCCACTTGCGCGCCAAACAGACCGGAACACTCATTATGACTGATGGCAAGGTGAGTAAAGTGAAATTCAAAACAGGCAGTATGTATTCCGAAGGGATATACCCAGCTTGGAGTGGTGATGGTAATTTTATCGCCTATTCAATCAACGAAATTCAACAAGCCTTCCACGCTTGGGGCGATAAACCGATCGAAGTGTACGACCTGCGATCGGATCTGGTGGTCTACGATGTGAGAAAAAATCAGCTAACCTCGTCCGCCTCAGTGTTCGGCGATCAGTTTCGCGAAACTTTTCCCGAGTGGAGCCCTGATGGGAAATGGCTCTATTTTTGTCGGGCACCACGCGTGGATAGCACTGCCAAGGCTGGTGGCGGGGTGGTCGAAGAGTCGCGCTACGATGTTTGTCGAGTGGCTTTCGATCGTACTAATTGCACCTTCGATTCGGTTGAAATTATCTATCCTGCTTCAACTTTCGATCGCAGTGCCTCGTTTGTCAAGTGCTCGCCCGATGGACGGTATTTGATTTTCACCCTTTCCGACTACGGAAATTTCTCGATTTGGCACCCCGAGAGCGATCTCTATGTGATGGATCTGCGAAGTGGAGTGGTACGTGCCGCTGACGAAATAAATTCCAATAACACAGAGAGTTACCACTCATTTTCTTCGAACGGATCGTGGCTTGTTTTTTCGTCACGCCGCATTGATGGCCTCTACACAAGACCATATATTGCCTATTTTGACCTCGCCACTGG
>JAVXIH010000142.1:0-3018 GCA_036648455.1 Mucinivorans sp. | reverse complement strand
CAAGAATGGAGGTACCAAAATGTCGATTGTTTTACTGAAACCTGGTGACATTTATTTTTATCATATGGACACCACCTTTTTACCGCGTGTACATCCGATAAAACCCAGTGCCTGCCAAAATATATATCTTTGTTATGTTAAGCCAATAGCTAGCATTTTAACATATATTGACCAATTTACGTAATTGTTGTGGAGACAAAATACTACTCATTTTTAAAGTAAATACTACCTCTGAATGAAGCGTTGGTTGGTAGTGCTACTTATTAGCGCATTTCTTATTCCTAGGCTAATGGCTGGTGAGCAGAAATACACCGCGAAGGTGTTTTTCCAGACTGGTTATTGTGAGCTTGATCGTGCTTACAGCGGCAATGGGCTTCGGCTAGACAGTTTGATCACCGAATTAGGTCGTTTAATTTCCAATCAAGATTTCGAGATTTCTCGCATCGAATTTGCGGCATCCGCCTCGCCGACCGGTTCGATCACCATCAACAAAAAATTAGTTGCCGCGCGTTTGAGCGCCATCGAGCAATATGTGTGCCATCGCGTCAATTTGCCCGCCGACAAGATCAATAAAATCAATTTAGGTATTGGCTACGATGAGCTTCGCCGCCTGGTTGCCGCTAGCACTATGCCTTACCGCGAGCAAGTGTTAGACATTATCGACTATGTCCCCGAATTTATCTACAACGAGCGTCACGAGTGGGTGGACGGTTGCAAGAAACGTTTGATGGATCTTAGCGGCGGGCGGGCTTGGCATTATATGGTGGATCACATTTTCCCCAAGATGCAGAGCGCCTCGGTGGATGTTTCGGTCTATTTGACCCCGGTGGATCGTGCGTCTGTCGCGCCGATTGCGGTGCCCCGCGTGAGACCCTTTGTTCGGGTGCCTCGCATTGCGCGCACTTGTTTTGTGCCTAATATCGAACCTTTTGTGAGTGTAGCGCCTCGTGTTCAGCGGCCATTATTTGCCTTGAAGACCAATATGTTATATGATTTGGCGAGCGCTCTGAATTTGGGACTCGAAATCCCCATTGGTAGCCATTGGTCTATCGGGGCGGAGGTGATTTTCCCTTGGTGGAAGAACAACAAGGCCAATATGACTATTCAGCTCTTGACGGCCTCCGTCGAGGGTCGTTATTGGTTTGGCAATCGGGCGGGCAGGGATGTGCTCACGGGGTGGAATATGGGGCTTTACGTTGGTGGCGGACTATTTGATTTTCAGTTGTTTGACCCTCACGGCATCCAGGGTGAATTTTTTATTGCGGCTGGTGTGAGTGGTGGTTTTGCGCACTCGATTGGGCGCAGGTTGCGGCTCGAATATTCGGTAGCTTTTGGTTATGTGCAGACCAATTATCGTGAATATGATATGACTCGCGGCACAGGTTTTGGCGACATTAAGGTGTGGCGTTATCCGTGGCAGACCAATCGCAACCGTTGGTTTGGGCCCACCAAGTTATCCGTGTCGTTGGTTTGGATGTTGAACTACAACACCAATAAAGTAAAGAGGGGAGGGGTGCGATGAGGCGAGTGATTTTGATATTAGTTTTCGCAATTTTCGCGGTTTCGTGTTCGCGTGATCACTTGTATTACGGCACCGACGATCGAGTGCTGATCGAGCTGGACATTGATTGGACTGTGTCGCAACTGACCCCCAACGGGGTGTCGGTGGCCGCTTACAATGCTGACGGCACTTTGTTCGGCCTGTTTTGTTCGGCCAATCCAGCGCTTGTGAAGCTTTTGCTTCCTTGTGGCCGCTATGATTTAGTGATTTACAACAACACGGCCGATGAATTTCGGAATGTTGCTTTCCGCGGCGTGGAACTCAAATCGACATACGAATCGTATGCCAACGCCAAAAAGTCTCTCTCGGTGCGCACCACTTGTCCTTTGGTGTGTGAGCCAGACGAGGTGGCTGTGGCGCGGGTCGATGGTGTGGAGGTCACCCCCGATATGGTGCAGTACTATTACGATCGTCCGCAGTCCGAGGATCAGATCGCCGTTCGGAGCATCAAGGTCACCCCTCGCCGAGTGGTGGTGCGAGCCAATATCCGAGCTCACGTTCGTGGTTTATGTTATGCCGCTGGCGCGCCGTTGGTTCAACTGCGTAATTTGTCGGGTTCATATTTAGTGGGTCAGGGCATCAATGTGGCGAATCCTGTGGGCTATGAATTTATAATGAACAACCGCACTTTCGACCCGGGGAGCACCGAGAACGGTACGATTTCCAACCGTATATCGACTTTTGGGTTGATTGATACTCGTTATTCATCCAAGACCAAGTGTTATCTGGATCTCGATTTCGTGTTGATCGACGGCAAGCATTATCCTCTGTCCATCGACGTGACCGACAAGATCACCGAGCGCACTACCAGTTTGAATCTGGTGATCGATGTGGCGGTGTCCATCGAGCTTCCCGAGGTGATTGGGGGCGGTGGAGGTGGCGCTTTCGACACCGATGTCGATGAATGGCACGATAGCGATGTGCCGATCGAAATGTAGTTTGATTTTTTACTTTTAATCGGAAACAATTATAAAAAATAAACAAAATGAAAACACATTATTTAGTTGGATTTGCGGCTCTTGCTTTGGCATTTGCTGGTTGTTCCAAGAACGAAATCCTAGAAACCGAAGGCAGCAAAACAGGCAACGCAATCTCTTTCTCCACCTACGCCAAAGGGAGCAAAGGTACGGCAATCGACAACACTAGCTTTGCCACATCAGGCCATGATTTTGGTGTGACTGCCTTTCTCAGCACAACTGGTCAAGACGTGCCTTATATGGGTGCGTTAGATAAAGGTGCTAAAATTATATATACCACAGCGTGGGGGTATGAAGTTGCAGCCAACGCTCGCTACTGGCCCAATACTGGGGACATTGCTTTCTATGGCTACACTCCGTTTGCTAACACTAACCGCGTGGATGTAGCTCTTGCCTTTACTAAGGCAGGTGGGATGGTCTTTGATAATTACGTAGTGCCGACAGCTGTGGCCAAGCAAGAAGATTTTATGTGGGCTTATA
>JAVXIH010000141.1:0-3110 GCA_036648455.1 Mucinivorans sp. | reverse complement strand
TCACCTATTCGTCGTACGAATCTAGGTCGATCACTTCGCTCACATACCAGCCCTCCAAGGCATCCATCACGCCCTCGATATGCTCGGTGGCTTGGGCAACAGTTTTGCCTTCGAACCAAGCCTCGTCGAAGCAATCGGCAACGACAAGGTAGTCTTGCTCGCCGTTATTATGCTCGATAAAGCGGAAGAAACGTGGCGTATCATCGCCCGTAGGGATTTCGTCCACCACCTCGAAAATCATTTTGGGATCGCCCGTATAGAGCAGATACTCCGAATCGGGGTACTCAAAGCTCGTGCAGCTAGTAAACATTGGCAGCGAGCCGCGTTGCTCGGTGATCGATTCAATTAGTTTTTTCATTATTTTTGGTTCTTAAAGTTTGCGATTCGAACGGAGCCTACCAATCCTTGCCCGAGCGCTTGGTTGGCGCAGCAACTTTCTGAGCATCAACCTTTTCTTTGGTCTTGTCTTCGGCCGCTTGGATGGCTTTCAACATACGCTCGGCATCTTGCTGTGCTTGTGGTTGCGGCTGCTGCTGATCCTGTTTGTCTTTTTGATCTTGTTTAGGATCTTGCTTTGGGTCCTGCTTAGGATCTTGTTTGGGCTGCTGCTGATCTTTGTTCTGATCCTTATTTTGATCTTTATTTTTATCCTTATTTTCGTCTTCTTTCTTCAATTTCTGGGCGTAAGCCAAGTTGAATTTAGCCTCTTTATCGGTCGGATTGATGCGCAGCGCGCTCTTATAACTCTCGATAGCAGCATCCAGTTGACGCTCTTTGACGAGCGAATTACCGAGATTATATTGCATTTCGGGCGTACCACCCTCTTTTACCATCGCCGTATAGGCCTGCGAAGCGTCCTTCCAGCGACCTTGCTTGTAGATCGCCCCCGCCAAGTTAAAGCTCGCCTCTTTGGATGCGGGGTTAATTTTCAGCGCATCGGAATACGTTTTCTCACTCTCCTTGAATTTGCCTTGTTCATAGAGTTTATTGCCCTGCCTAATATCGGCACGCTCTTTTTGCGCCAATGCTGCCACGGGCACGACAAGCATCAACAATATCAAAAAATATCTATTCATTTTTCAACGGTTCTTCGGGTTCTTCAATAATAATTTCTTTGGTCTGCTCCACATAATAGTAGGCATCAAAATATGCGGTCTCGCACTCTGTCCCATCGGGCGAAAGCTTGGCAAATTTCACCAAATCCGAAAGTGAGAACAGACCGCCAAGCGTGGCTCTCAACTTCTCGTTGTTGGTGTCTTTGAGCGCCACCAGAATCTCGGCCGAGGTCATTTCCATCGCATCGATCGCATAACGTTCTGATATATAATCACGTATGATTTCGGTCAAATCCGAGAAATATTGTTTCATCTTGCCCTCTTGCCACAGTTTATGGGCGCGCAATTCGTCCAGACGGCGCAACGCCACAACGTGGATCGGTTCCTTGGGTCGAGCTGCAATCTTGGCTCTACGACGGCGCACATACCATATTACCCCATACACCACGGCCGCCAGTATCACCAAACCCACCAAGCCCCACAGCACAAAAGGCTTAACCTCGGCCCAAGTGATGGGCGCATCGAGGGGTTTCTTGATGTCGAAAATCTGTTGTTTAGTGGTGTCGATGTCGAAGGTGGTGACGGTCAGTATCGCGTCGTTCGAAGCGCGAATAGTGTCGAAATTAGGGTCGACACCCGACACGATCGAGAAATCTTTGAGCGAATAATTGCCAGCCTCGAAGGCTGTGATCAGATAGCGCAGGCGAAGTTTCATCGCCCGACCCTCACTCGAAATAGTGTCGAGCGTCGGTTCGCCGATCACTTCGAGCTCTTTGGTGATCTTGCCATCCTTGAAGGTCGGAGCCTGAATATCAGAGGCCACATCCTTGTCGATCTCGACGGCAAGGGTGATCTGATCGCCAATCATTATGGTGTCTTGGCTGAGCGAAAGGGTCAATCGGGTTGGCTCTTGGGCCGACAACACAACCCCAAAAATGGCGAAACAAACGAGCAAAAATATTTTTTTCATCTTTCTATCTTTTCTTGAAAAGTCGCATCAACGAGATCACATAATCATCATCCGTGGCAATGCTGACCGCATCGACCTTGCTCCGATTGAGCGAAGTCTCGATCGCCGCATCATCGACCGCCCAACGCCGAGCATAACCTTCGCGAACCGTGCGCGAAGCGGTGTTAACCCAACGTTTACGCCCCGTTTCGGCATCTTGCAGTTCGACAATCCCAACGTTTGGCATCTGTTTCTCGCGCTCATCATAGAGCCGAAGCCCGATCATATCGTGGCGCGAAGAGACAAGCTGCAAAGCCTTCTCCCACCGTATTTCGCGGTGCTCGTTGTACTCCAAATCGCGCTCGATGGTAAAATCAGCAAAGTCCGAAATCAAAAAAGCTGTACATCGCTTTTTCTGTACCGAACTGAAAAACTCCAACGCCGCCGCAATATTCGTACCGCGACCCTGGGGCTCGAACTCCAAAAGTTCGGAAATAATACGCAAAATATGCGAACGCCCCTTCTTGGGAGGGATAAATTTCTCGATCCGATCGGTGAAAAACACGCACCCAATCTTATCGTTATTCGAAGCGGCGGCAAATGATAAAACAGCCGAAATCTCGGTCGCCAATTCGCGTTTGAACTTGGCCTTGGTGCCGAAAGATTCGGAAGCGCTCAGATCGACAATGAGCATCAAGGTCAATTCGCGCTCCTCTTCAAAAACCTTGATGTGGGGCTTGCCGTGACGAGCGGTCACATTCCAATCGATGTCGCGCACGTCGTCGCCAACGCGATAATCACGCACTTCGGAAAAAGCCATCCCCCGCCCCTTGAAGGCCGAATGGTACTTACCCGCAAAAATATCGTTCGACAAACCGCGGGTTTTGATCTCCACGCGCCGAACTTTTTTCAGCAACTCTTCTTTGTTCATTTTTCTTTTCGCTGATATACAGTGTGTTCTAGTTTTTAGTTCTAGTTTTTTGGGACTAGTTCTAGCTTTTGGTGCTAGCTTTGGGGGCGTTCCTCACCCCCCAAGCCCCCCGGGGTTCATTTCTTTTTGCGAGGCCCAAAAAGAAACGCAACCAAAGAAAAAGGGCCTTTCAGTT
>JAVXIH010000140.1:0-3214 GCA_036648455.1 Mucinivorans sp. | reverse complement strand
CCCACAAACCAAGGCGCGGATAGATAAAATCCAACGCGAATTGGCAGAAAGTGTCCAGACAGTTGTTATCAACGGCGTAACGGCTGAGTGGTACGAAAGCAATCTAAAAAACGACCAACTTGCCCGCTCGGTAATTGGCATCAAAGCAGGCGAGGCGGTGAGCACGCGTTTTGAGCGGTATTTCAACAACAACTCCGAAGCACTTCACTCTTTTGTCTCTCGCAAAGATCGGGGAACGAATCTCTCCACCAAGGTGTGGAATCTATCCAAACAGTACAAGGCTGATTTAGAACTCGCTCTATCTATTGGGCTATCGGACGGTCGCAGTGCTGCCGAGTTGAGCCGTGACGTGCGTCAATATCTGAGAGAGCCTGCACGGCTCTTTCGCCGGGTGATGCAGGACGATCGGCTCAGACTTTCACGAGCCGCCAAGGCCTATCATCCGGGGGCTGGGCAGTACCGTTCATCCTACAAAAATGCAATGCGCCTCACGCGCACCGAGGTCAATATGGCGTACCGCACGGCAGACTGCACGCGCTGGGGTCAAATGGATTTTGTCGTCGGTTACGAGGTGAAGCGTTCGGGTCGAGCATATCCCTGCAAGGTGTGCGAGGCGTTGACTGGCAAGTACCCGACATCGTTTGTCTTCACGGGCTGGCATCCGCAGTGCAGGTGCTACGTTATTCCTATCCTTAAAACCGATGAGGAGTTTTGGGCGTGGGACGAACGAGGCGAAGCACCCGCCGAGAGCGTTAACACCGTGCGCGATCTACCGCAAGGGTTTAAGAATTATGTAGCCAAAAACGACAAAGGGATCAAAGAGGCCCTCAAGCGAGGCACAGCCACATATTGGGTAAGAGATAACCTCACAATGATACGTAATTTACGCCAAGCGAGCCACTAGCGACATCTCAATGCCAAGAGCTTCAACGATACGTAGGAAAGTCGATAATTGCATATCGGTTGTCCCTTGTTCGATACGATTGATATAGGTTCGTTCACGTCCTATGCGCTCGGCCAACTCTTTTTGAGTTATTTTGAGCTCTTTACGTTTTTCACGCAGTATTTCTCCATAATACCACGCTTTGGCCTTGGCTTCAAATTCTGATCGCGTAGGTGTTCCTTTGGCTCCGTACTGTTCTGTTAGACGAGTTTCGGCATTCACGAAACCAGGTAACTTAGAAAAGTCTTGTGTTCTAATATCGGCTAACTCTTTTGCGCTTAATTGTGTTTTCATAATTCTATTTTTTAAGTATATTTTCTGCTCGTTTGATATATTCAGAGTAATCTTTTGTAGATTTTTTAATAAAACCATTCAAGAAGACAATTTGCGTGGCATTATTTATATTAAGGTCATCAAGGGCAAAGATAATAATCCGAATTTCATTAGCCACTGATATGCGTAATTCATAAAACAGGGTATTGGTCAACTTTTTTATAAATTTTGTAGACACCATATCTGCCGTTGCTATAATACTAACAATATAGCTGAGTTTTTCGGCTGCTCGCTGATCAAGGCTGTCGATAAATTCGACACATTCATCTGAATATACAATTGTTCTGTTTTTCATTCAACTAAATTATTTTCACAAAGGTAACTAATTAGTTTCTTTAATGCAAATATTCTGCCAATTATTTTCTGCTTAGATAGCTCAAAAGGCTCTTTTTACCTCGGAAAACAACTATTTTTGAACACTTGACCAAAGTGTGCAAAATTAAATCGAAAAAAGTAGAGATAAACGATACACATTCTCTATTTTTGTGATAAGCGTATGCAGATATACGCCACAGCATTTTACGGAAGAACTCTCTATTGTGGTTTTTAGTCGGGAAAAGTCTGTTGGCGTGAGCTGGCAGGCTTTTTTTATTACCTAAAATACCAATAATGGAGACAACAAAAGTTTTCGCACGATTGAAACCTAAGGCGGCATCGCTAGGGTTCAACGACAAGGAGTTAGAGGGTGTTGCAGCGCAAATCGCCAACAACCTCACCTCAGATGATGCCACCGATACCGATATTGACGCAGCAATCGCCGCGGCTCTTCCGTATCTGAGTGTTGCACAAGCAGCAGCCAATCGAACCATTGAAGCGGCTCGCAAAAAGACAACACCCAACCCAAAGTCCGATGAGTCTCACGAAGACCCAGCGGACAAAACTCCACCACAAAACACAGAACCTGAGTGGTTCAAATCTTATCGAGAGAAGCAAGAGGGGCGCATTACTCAACTGGAACAATCCAAGTTATCGGAGCAGTTCGACGCGGCTCTGAACACGCGCTTTGCCTCTATCGACAAAGAGTTTTACCAAACAGCACTCGAAGGTAGGCACTTCCAAACACAGGACGAGGTAGATGCATTCGCTCAAAAAGTTGAGACGAACTGGCAAGCCTATTCCCAAAAGTTGGCAAACGAGGGTCTGTCTCGAATGAGTAAGCCGCAAAGTGGAGAAAAGCCAAAAGAAGATACAGAGGCAGTCGCCGATCTGATTTCCGCAGGCACAAAACAAATTGTAGAACAAAAAAAGTAAAAAATTATGGCAGCAGGAATGAAGTATGACCTCAATCCAATGGAGGTTGAAAAAGAAGCTTTGCGATTCGATACAGTGTATCGTCTATCGGGAGGCTTCAACTTGGAGGATGATAAGCTCGCGGTGGGCTCGTACCTACCATCGGCCGCGCCGCTCTCTATTGACTTTGCCACGCGCAAAGCCAAGGCGGTGAAAAATGTGCGGGTTGCCGAGGCGTTGATCGCCACGGATACCACACTCAAAATCGCAAAAGGCTCCTTGGCCTATGTTGGGATGTTCTTGGGCGATGGCAGCAAGGGGGCGACCGTGTCGGCTATCGACAAAGCAAATGCGAACTACGATGTCTTGACGATCTCTGCATTGGGCGCAACCGCCAGTGTTGGTGATGTACTCTTCGAGGCGAGTGCCGCGGGAGGTACAACCCCAAAGAATAAAGCCAACTTCCTCAATTACGCACGCGTGAAAGTGGAAGCAGGCGCAACGGTGACGGCTATCGGTCAAGCCTTTGAAATCAAGGAACCTAAACTAGCAACACCTATCTCCGAAAAAGATAAGGCTAGCCTTGGCGATCGGTTTATGTTTGTTTAATCATAAAATAAGGAAAAATGCAATTAACTATTGAGAAATTATTTAACGACCCAAGTATCGTAAAGGCTGTTATCGACAGAACCGTAGCGCTTGGTTTGG
>JAVXIH010000139.1:0-3244 GCA_036648455.1 Mucinivorans sp. | reverse complement strand
CCATCCAAACACACAGCCATCGACAACCGATCGGCAAATTGAGCCACACGTTCGGGGTGCGAATCGACACCGATCACCTCGTGACCCATATCCGTGAGACGAGTGGCTACCAAACCACCGAAATTTCCCAAACCGACAACTATATATTTCATTTTATCTTTTTTTAGAAACTGTTTAATTTTGTGTGTTGAATTTGTTACGAGCCATTTTCACCTATCGAATAAGAGCCGCAACAAAACTTTCGAATAAATTTCAAACAGCTTCTTAATTCATCAAACCCATTCCACTCGCCTTGCTCCAATCATAGCATTCGCGGAAAATTTTGATCGCCTTTTTTTGATGTGATCTAGGGATGAAACACGTGAGCCCGCAGTATGTATCTATCTTATAGACACCCATACTGTATGGCAAAAAATATTTAGAAACTGCCACATCCTTCATCGCCTTGTTGAAGGCATCTAGCCCCGCGGCTCCAGCCCAAGTCTTGTTGACAAAATCACTCAAATCATAATAAACCTCCCGAAACTCGGCCGAACTACCGTGATCCTGAATCTGATAATAATTAACATCAGACAACGAACGCGGCGAGGAGACAACTAAATTATGCAGCGCCCCGGCCAAGGATTCGAGCTGCGAACAATCAATCACCGACAAGGCACACGTGCGCCGCCACCCAGTCATCCCCTTGTTGTATTCATACGCCTTGCGAACCCAATCCGTAACGTTAGCCGACATTATATCCTTCAAAAGTAAATCGTATTCAAAACCATCGATCGGCGTTTCGCCAGCCGAAGCAATGAAATATTTACACGAATTGCGAAGCTGATAGGCCACCTCGACCCCACCCATATAACAAACATCGAAGGCAATGAAATCGAATTTCACATCCCTAGGCAAAGCACGAGCCAAACCATCGATCTCCATCTGACTGTATGCATAAGACTCGCTCACCCCAAAAGTGTAGGAGGTAGGACCGTCGGAACTCCGGAGCGGAGGGCCAGCCTCCCGAGGCACCCAACCAGTGCCGTGCGACCACATAATCAAGCCATAATTATCGGCTGGGGCTAAAGCCACAGCGTCTTTCAACACACGAGCTAACACCAACGTGTCGCTGGCATCTTGCTTGCCATAAGTCTTCAAAACAGGCGAATTGATCTGGTGTAAGTCGTCATCGTGTTTGATCCTAAGCACCTTGGGCGTACTCTTTTCGTACTCACCGAGTTTGCTGTGTTCGCCCGAATTAAAATAAACCAGCAACACGTCTTTGGAATTGTCATCCCACGCCTTTTCCATTTCGTTGATGTCCACCAAAGCCCCATAATAATCGGACGTATTGTAGCGATCGAACAAATTATTGTCGGCGTTGATGTACACGATCACAGTCCGCCCAGCTTTGCCTGGCGGATCTATTGGACGATCAGGCGTACACCCAGCAACAAAAATGAGCAACAAAAGTAACGATGCCAATCTGTGGAATTTCATATAATTTCAATTAGGGTTGAATTGTTTTATCTTCGGGGTTCTCGGGGTTGGTCTCTGGTTCTGCTTGACCACCAATGGTTCTGAGCAACCGTGATTTGGATATTATCTGTTCGGCCAACATTTCGCTTTTAGCGGTATAGCGCTCGGCCCAAGCGTTGAAATCGACAATGCTGGTGATCGCCACACCAAAAATCAAAATCCCCACCGCCACGCCAATCATTGGCAAACGGAACTCGCGCCAAGGCGACAGTCGAACCACAATCGGCCGAGTGGACACTGGTAATTGCGCCACACGCCCCATCACTCGATCGGCAAAACCACCGTCGGGCACCGCAAACCGTCCATCTTTTATTATGTGATCAAGCTTCTTCATTGCGTAAATATTTTCTAAGTTTTGCTTTTGCCCTTTTTATCGTTCCTTTCACCGAACCTAAGGGCGTGAGAGTCAATTTGCTGATCTCTGAATGCGAAAACTGTTCCACAACAGACAAAAGTAGTAAATTTTTTTCGTTTTCATCTAAACAATCTAGCGCAACATTCAAAATTTCGCCACCGCGATCAGTATAGCTGCATTTGGCCAACGTTTCCATATTTTCAAACGGTTTGGCACTGCGTTTATTATCCAAAAAAACACGGAAGGCGATCATAAACAACCACGCCTTGAACGACCCTCCGCGATAGGAGGCGTAAGATTGCCAAGCTTTGATGAAGGTTTCTTGCGCCAAATCATCAGCCAACGCCCCGTCACCGTGGGTCAAGTACCACAAATAGCGTCTCAGGGGCGATTGGTACTCATCGACCAATCGCCCAAAGAGAACGGTTATTTCTGTTTGTGTCACCGATGAAATGTGATTATCTCGACCGTTTAACAAACTGTTGCAGACACCACACCGTGGCGTAACCTACACAAAGAAGGATAACAGCACAGAGAATCCTGTCATATAGCCCGTTGATATTGAAGAGCAAAAACGACCACACGACGGAAATAAAGGCCAGCACGATGGTGAAAATCAAGAACACCTTAGCGCTTGCCGACCGTGGTCTGCCCCCATTTGGACTTGCGTATTGATCGGTTGCGCTGTCGACAATTGGAGTCGTTACGATCGATTGAGCCAACCATTCGGGCACCGTTTCACCTCGATCGATATAGCGGATAATCAGATCTTGGCGCATCACACGGCGTTTATAGACATACTGGAGCCAAAAAAAGGCAATAAAAATGATGGCAATAAAAGGGACAAAGGGCAGCGTATTGCGCAGCAGGGCGATTATGAAATTACCTGCACGCCCATTATCATTAAGTTTATTCTTAATCTTACCGATCTCTCGATTGATGTCATCGGTACGCGTTTTGACCATCTGTTTCACTTCATCAAGTTGAGCCGAGATGACAGAATCGCTAGTGCGGTCAGCGGCAGGCATATCGACCATAATGGTATCGATGGTGGTGGTGACTGTTTGACGAAGTTTTGCAGTACTTGGTCCGGCAAAAGCCCCGAGGGTTAGCAGGGCGATGAGGGATAGCAAAAAGATTTTTTTCATGGTTTTGATTATTACTATTGTTTTTATTATCATTGACGGGTTGAGGGGTGGATTTGGATCTAAAAGTAGTAAAAAAAGTGTTATGGTCAAGAATTTTTCTAGTTGGTTTTTTGTGAGTTACTGTGTATAATAGGTTCTAGAAATTTCTATCCTGGGGGTTTATGTACCCCCCGTCCCCCACAGTTCATTTCTTTTTGCGGCCAAAAAGAAACAGAACCAA
>JAVXIH010000138.1:0-3280 GCA_036648455.1 Mucinivorans sp. | reverse complement strand
AAGCTCCGGTTTTGCGACCTTGCCCGCCTTGAAAAATTCAATTTTTAGAAGCCCCCTCAATATTATTGTCCGATTCAAACAGTTTCTGAATTTTTGCCCTTGTTCGCCTTGAAAAATCTAATTTTCGGAAGATCACGCGTAAAAAAATCACTTGCACGGTATGTTGTTTGGCGAATTGGTGTAACTTTGTGAACTTTTAATGATGAAAATATGAAAAAAATAATTTTGGTTTTTGGTTTTTTATGGATGATCGTTTCGCCGCTTTTGGCTAATGAACTTCTCCCTCAGCGCACGGTGGTGGCTGGGCGAGTGATGGGTCTAACGGAGGGCGATCAGAGGGTGATGACCGTTAATTTCTGTGATCCGCTCTCGGAAAACGATAAGATTGCCGTGCGTATGGGGGCCGATGGGTCTTTTGTGGCTGAATATCCGATGTATTTCGATCAAAATATTACGATCGCCTATGGGGGTAAATTTGTCAATGTTTTTCTGGCTCCTGCCGACTCTATTTTTGTGACTTTCGATATGTCTAAATTTCGTGGTGGCGATCTGTCGGGTGTCACTTTCTCGGGATCCAAGGCTCGGCACAACAACCTCTTTGCTCCGTTTGTCGATTTCCTATATTCGCTTCCGCCCGCCAAGCTCGATCTGAGTTTAGAGCCGAGCGCTATGGTTGCCCAAATCCAAAAGGCGGTCTGCCGTACAATGGATACGGTGAAAATCTATTCCGAAGATCATCACCTCACGCCCCAGATCGTCTCTTGGGCGCGGCGCGATGTGATCTACCAAATAGCCAATGGAATAGTAGATTATAAACAAGACAGTGCGTCAATGCGTCTGGCGCTTTTCACCGACAAAATCTTCGACATTGAGAACGAAGCGAATTTTCAGACGATGCTCTTTGCCTACCATTTGAACTCTGTTATGATGGCGATGCTCAGCAGCGATGAGCAGATTTTGATCCAAGCCAAGAATCAGAATATAGACCAATACGTGAGCCGTGCTCTGGCGGTGATTTGCACTTTGCCTCGCTGCACGGTGCGCGATGTGATAATATATCAGTTTCTTAACAATGTTTTGGGCGAAATGCCCGAACAATATGCCAAAGTATCGCCCGATATGTTTGCCAATAAGATGGTATACAACCATTTGAAGGCAATGGTCGATGTCAAAAAAGCAGACGTCACCATCAAAAACGATATAGTGGCTGGTGGGGTGAATTTCCTGAGTTCAGGGCTCGACACCGCGTATAAGACCGAGGTTATTGATGCGCCTAGTTTGATAAACTATCTGGCCTCGAAACACAAGGGCAAGGTACTGTATATCGATGTTTTTGCCACTTGGTGCGGCCCTTGTCGGGCGGAATTTCCGTTCGCCAAGAAGTTAGAAGCACTATACGAAAATAATTCGGACGTTGTTTTCGTTAACCTTTGTCTGGCCTCTGAGGCCGATAAGTGGATCACAACGGTGCTCCAAAATAGTATACAGGGCGAGAATTACCTTTTAAACTCCGATGCTACCAATATTTTTATGTCCACTTATAGTTTGTCTGGTTATCCGAGCTATATGATTGTGGATGGCGAGGGTCGCTTGGTGACAAATAAAGCCCCGCGCCCTTCGAATATTTCGCAGGCAAGCGGTGAGATCGATAAATTGATAAAACGATAAACATTAAAAAAATGATAATACTTGGAATTGAATCCTCGTGCGACGATACTTCGGCGGCCGTTACGCGGGACGAGGAACTGGTCTCGAACGTGATCGCGAGCCAAAAGGTACACGAAAAATGGGGAGGGGTGGTGCCCGAACTGGCCTCGCGTGCTCACCAACAAAACATAGTGCCCACCGTGTCGGCAGCCCTTCAAGAGGCAGGCATCACCCCGCGTGAGGTGGATGCCGTTGCCTTCACTCGCGGCCCTGGTCTGATGGGCTCGTTGCTCGTTGGCGTGTCGTTCGCCAAGGGTTTCTCGCTGGCCGTTGGCAAACCGATGATCGAAATCAACCACTTGCACGGCCATATTTTGTCACACTTTCTCAGGCTGAAAGACAAGCCTTATGATCCACCTAAATTTCCGTTTCTGTGCCTTTTGGTTTCGGGCGGACACACCCAAATAGTGTTGGTCAAGGCGGCTCACGATATGCAAATTGTGGGTACCACGATTGACGATGCGGCGGGCGAGGCCTTCGACAAGTGTGCCAAGGTGATGGGACTACCCTACCCCGGCGGCCCTCACGTGGATCGCTTGGCGGCCTTGGGCGATTGTCACCGGTTCAAATTTGCGCGTCCCGAGGTAGGTGATTTGGATTTTAGTTTTTCTGGTCTGAAGACTTCGTTTCTTTATACCTTGCGTGATCAGATGGCGCTCGACGATCAATTCATTGCCCTGAACGAGGCTGATCTGGCGGCATCTCTTCAATACACCATTATCGAGATTTTGTTGGCTCGCTTGGTCAAGGCGGCTCACCAGTTTGGGGTTCAGGAAGTGGCTATTGCGGGCGGAGTTTCGGCCAATTCGGGGCTTCGCAGTGCTGTCGTGGCGCTCGGCGAGCGCCAGGGGTGGCGGGTGCACGTTCCCGAGCGTTTTTTGACCACCGACAACGCGGCGATGATCGCCATTACGGGTTATTATAAAGCTTTGCGAGGCGAATACACCACGGCCGATATAGCTCCGCAGAGTCGTTTTTAAGGTAATTTCGATCTTTTGAGCTTCAAAAAATCGCATTTTTAGAAGTTTTTTTAAGTTTTTAAAGAAAAATCATAAAAAAATCGAAAAAAGATTTGGTAGATCAAATTTTTTATCTACCTTTGTCACTCGAAAGAACGGAAGCATAGCTCAGTTGGTTCAGAGCGGCTGCCTTACAAGCAGCGGGTCGGGGGTTCGAATCCCTCTGCTTCCACAAAAATCAAAGCCTTGAATGTTAGTTACAACAACATTCAAGGCTTTTTTTACGTCTAAATTTTAGAAGCATTGCTTTTTCGGGACTGATCCGAAATTTTTAGACACAGTAGCTGACAAAAATAAAACTAAAAAAGCTAGAAGCAGTTTATCAAACTGGTTCTAGCTTTTTTAGGCTCAATTATTTTTGCTGATCGCGTAGCTCCGCTACGCTGCAAAAATTCTTGACCCTTGACAACTTGAATGCGACCTTTTTCATTACTCTAACTAGTCACTGCAATCTCGGTGTCGCCGCGCGACCGCGCCAAACCCGCGGGCGCACAGCGCCTCTTGATTGCTGGGTCTAATAAGAAATAGCCACTGCAATCAAAAGACGCTATGCG
>JAVXIH010000137.1:0-3281 GCA_036648455.1 Mucinivorans sp. | reverse complement strand
GAAAATCTAGGTGTCGCCACGCGACCAATCAAAAGACGCCACGCGTCCCCAATACGGTGATTTATTAGTCACTGCAAATCAAAAGACGCCACGCGTCCGCCACGCGACTAATCAGCAGACTCTGTGCGTCCCTCTGCCTCCACCGACTTATGCGAAGCCTGTCCAGGCATACGCCGCGATTTACGCAACGCCTCAGCCAATATATACTGAATCTGACCGTTCACACTGCGAAATTCATCAGCCGCCCACGCCTGAATCGCATCCATCTGAGCCGCATCAAGGCGTAAAGCAAAAGTCTTGATCTGATTCTCCTTAGCCATTTCTAGTGATTTAACGTTCCCGCATTCACCACCGGCTGAGTCTGCTCGTCGGAACACAAAACGACAAGCAAATTAGAAACCATCGCCGCCTTTTTGTCGTCGTCCAGATCGACAATATTCTCGGTAGCCAACTTGTCGAGCGCCATACGAACCATACCAACCGCCCCCTCGACGATCTTCTCGCGAGCCGAAATAATGGCGGAAGCCTGTTGGCGGCGAAGCATAACGGCCGCAATCTCGGGCGCGTAAGCCAAATAATTGATCCGCGCCTCGATCACCTCGATGCCCGCAATGGCCAGCCGATTGTTGAGCTCGGCCTCCAAACGGTCGGCGATTTCGCTCCCCCCCGAACGGAGAGTCGTCTCGCCCGCCACCTCGTTATTGTCGTAGGCGTATTCGCTGGCTATGTTGCGCAGAGCCGAATCGCTCTGTATGGAGACGAAATCCTGAAAGGAGGCCATCCGCGTTGCCAGATTCACACCCGTGGGGGAGGCCGATGTGCGCGAGGAAGAGTCGATCTGGAACATAGCGCTGTAACTGTCCTTGATCTTCCAAACCAACACCAAACCAATCATTACAGGGTTGCCCACCTTGTCGTTGACCTTGATTGGTTCGACATCCAAGTTGCGCGCACGAGCGGTCAGTTTGATCTTGTCGTAGAAAGGATTGACCCAGAAAAAGCCATTTCGGCTCATCGTCCCCTTGTACTTGCCGAAAAATAGCATTACTCGCATCTCGTTTGGCTCCACACTCATAAAACCCGCCGAACTGATTAATAACAATAAGGCAACCACACACCAAGAGACAATCAAAAGGATCGAGCCCCCGCTGTACATAAAGCCGAAAAACACGAGCGCCAAACTAATAAACCAGAGAAATAGCGCCAGAAAACCATTGATAATAAAACCGTTAAAATTTTTTTCCATAGTGGTGTGATATTAAAATGATATTACTTTGATACTACAAAGATATACGAAAAAAACGAATCTCCAAAAAAATAGATTAAATTCCAGTGTTATTTTTTTAACAATACAATTTTTTTAATATCTTTGCAGTTCATATAGGAGAGAAAAGGAAATTATTAACTTTTAAAAATAAATGCTATGTCTGTAAATCTTGAAAAGTACGGTATCACCGGCGTGAAAGAGATCATTCACAACCCATCGTATCAACAACTATTTGTTGACGAAACCAACCCAAGCCTCGAAGGGTTCGAGGTCGGTACTCAAACCAACACTGGCGCAGTTAGTGTGAAGACTGGTGTTTTCACTGGTCGTTCGCCAAAAGACAAATATATGGTGCTTGACGCTTCGACCAAAGACCATTTTTGGTTCAAAGACGAAAAGAGCCCTTTTTCGCCAAACTTTGCAATGACTCCCGAAGTATTCGACAAGCTCGAAGTTTTGGCCGTTAATCAACTTTCTAACAAAGATCAACTTTATGTTGTCGACACTTTCTGTGGCACCAACGAAGACACACGTATGAAAGTGCGTTTTGTGATGGAGGTTGCTTGGCAAGCTCACTTTGTGACCAACATGTTCATCCGTCCTTCGCACTACGAATTGGCAAACTACGGCGAGCCTGATTTCGTGGTTCTCAACGCTTCGAAATGTGTGAACCCTGATTGGAAGGCAATGGGTCTTAATTCAGAAAACTTCGTAGCCTTTAACTTGACCAAAAAACTTCAAGTTATCGGTGGTACTTGGTATGGTGGCGAGATGAAAAAAGGTATGTTCGGTATTATGAACTACTATATGCCATTGAAGGGTATCGCTTCGATGCACTGCTCGGCTAATGTGGGCAAGGATGGCGACGTGGCTTTGTTCTTCGGCCTATCGGGCACAGGGAAAACCACTCTTTCGGCTGACCCTAAACGTTTCTTGATCGGTGACGACGAGCACGGTTGGGACGCTCACGGTGTGTTCAACTACGAAGGTGGTTGCTACGCCAAGACAATCAACCTAAGCAAAGAAAACGAGCCTGACATTTGGCGCGCTATCCAACGCAATGCGCTGTTGGAAAACGTAACTGTGTTGGCCGATGGTACTCCTGATTATGCAGACGGTTCGGTGACCGAAAACACTCGTGTTTCGTACCCAATCTTCCACATCAACAAGATCGTGTTGCCTTCACGCGCAGGTCACGCCAAGAAGATCATCTATCTTTCGGCTGACGCATTCGGTGTATTGCCTCCAGTTTCTATTTTGGACGAGAAATCAGCTCAATACCACTTCCTTTGCGGTTACACCAGCAAATTGGCAGGCACAGAGCGCGGTATCACTGAACCAACTCCATCATTCTCGCCAGCTTTTGGTGAGGCTTTCTTGACTGTTCACCCAACAATCTACGCCAAAGTTTTGGCCGACAAGATGAAAGAGCACAAAGCTACTGCATATCTTGTTAACACAGGTTGGAACGGTACTGGCAAACGTATTTCGATCAAAGACACTCGTGCCATTATCGACGCGATCATCGATGGTTCGATCGAACAAGCTCCTAAGCTGAACGTGCCAATTTTGAACTTGGTTGCTCCTAAGACATTGCCTAATGTATCGGAAGGCATCCTTGACCCACGCGACACTTACAAAGATGTAGCGGAGTGGGAAGCAAAGGCTAAATCATTGGCTGCTAAGTATATTAAGAATTTCGAGCAATATTTGCCAGAAGGAGCAGCTTTGGTCGCTTCGGGTCCACAACTGTAAGGGATTTTAACATCGGGGGGTGCTTGTTGCAAGCATAGCTCTGTACGATAATCACAGGAACAGGGGTTCGCTTATTTGAGCGGGCCCTTGTTTTTGTTATTGGTTTTTCTGGTGTTGCTTCGCGTTTGGGGACGCCAGCGTCTTTTGATTGCTGGGTCTAATAAAAAATTCCGTGTCGGGGGACGCACAGCGTCTTTTGATTGGTCGCTCCCGCGACACGGGGATTGCAGTGACTAACAGAAAATCACCGTGTCGGGGT
>JAVXIH010000136.1:0-3332 GCA_036648455.1 Mucinivorans sp. | reverse complement strand
CGGAGCTTACTTGAAGTAAGTGAGGATTTTAAGATCCGAAGCCCTACGCCGAAAAAACGATTTTTAGAAGTCACCTATAGGTTTCCCTTAGCGAATATCGACATCGCGGGCCTACCGATCCACACTTGCGGCACGTCGAGATTCAGAATATGGGCAATGAGGGCAGCGTTGTCGTATACCATCATACTCTCGGGGATCGTGTAGCCACCGCGCACACCAGGGCCCGCAACAATGTAGGGCACTTGCATCTCTTTCATCGTTTTGCCACCGTGTCCAGTACCCTTGCCACCGTGGTCGGCGATGAAAATAACGATCGTATTTTTCTCCATTCCCGCTTGGCGGATCCCATCGATAATTTGCCCAACGTGACGATCTATTTTTTGACACATATCGATATATTCTGTCGATCCCCATCCTTTGGTGTGCCCCGTATGGTCGGGTTCGGCAAGGTAGAAAAAGGCAAGTTTCGGATGTTTAGCGCTCAGATATTCGCACGCCTTGGCTGAGGTCTGATCGTCATCTGGCGACAGGTAGCCAACATTGACAGCCACCGTATCAAAGAGATAGCCAATGCCATCCCAGCCATAGAACGCACCGATTTCGCACTTTGGATATTTGGCTCGCGTCAGATTCATCACACAAGGGAAGGTGCCGCGCGAGGTGGTCACTCGACTCGGCAGGTCGGGAGTTTTGCTACCCCATTCGGTGTAGCCGTGCAGTTCAGGGCCTGCACCCATCAAAATCGAGGCCCAATTCACGGCGCTCGACGAGGGGAGAACCGATCGCATTTCGAGTGTCGAACTGCCGCGCGCCATCAAAGCCGACAGATTGGGCAACTTATCGGCGTGATCACGCAACATAAATGCGCCAAAGCCGTCAGCACCAATCAGAACAACGTTTTGTACCCCTTTGACCTGCGCAAAGAGTGGCATACAAAGGAAAAAAGTCAAACACAACAAAAGATTTTTTTTCATTACGATTATTTTTAGTGAATTACGAAATTTTTGTCAAATCGAATTGTTCGGCATCAGTGTTGGTGCGCAGTTTATTGAGTGTCACACGGAGCGAAAAATTTTCGGGAGTACTCAAATTAGGATCTGCCGCCAACAGTTGCTCGGCATACGAACGCGCGCGATCCAAAATATCACCATCGTGCGCCAGATCAGCCCACCGAATATCGATAGCCTGACCACTTTGGCGTGTGCCGTCGATGTCGCCCGATCCGCGAAGTTCCATATCGGCTTGGGCGATCTGGAAACCATCCGTGGTGGCAACCATCGTATCGAGGCGGCGGCGCGCATCGGCTCCGATTTTGTCGCTGGACATCAGAATACAATACGCCTGATCCGCCCCGCGCCCCACTCGACCGCGAAGCTGGTGAAGTTGCGAAAGCCCAAAGCGTTCGGCATTCTCGATGAGCATCACCGAAGCGTTAGGCACATCGACCCCAACTTCGATCACCGTGGTGGCGATGAGAATATTGATCTTGCCACTTTTGAATTGCTCCATCCCGAACTCTTTGAGCTTCGCCGTCATCTTGCCGTGCACCACGATCGAAGAGTAGCCCTGAGCCACGGGGAACGCTTCGCTCAGAGCCGCCACCCCTTGTTCGAGAGACAGAAGATCGATCTTCTCGTTCTCCTCGATCAACGGGTAGACTATATATATCTGCCGCCCTAGGGCGATCTGCTCTTTGAGGAAACCGTAGACCCTCAGCCGTCGATCCTCCTTGGCGTGGATGGTGCGAATCGGCACACGTCCAGGCGGCAATTCGTCGATCACCGACACATCCAGATCACCATAGAGAGTCATGGCCAGCGTGCGCGGAATGGGCGTGGCCGACATCACAAGCACGTGGGGCGGAATGACCCCAGCCTTGGCGTGCAACCGCGCCCGTTGCATCACCCCAAAACGATGCTGCTCGTCGATCACCACCAAACCCAAACGACTGAAATCCACCGGATCTTCGATTATGGCGTGTGTGCCGATCAAAATATCTATTTCGCCCGCCGACAGATCGTCCAGCAATTTTTCGCGCGCTTTCTTGCGTGTCGAACCCGTCAGCAACTCCACCCGCAGCCCTAACTTAGCACACAGTCCGCCAATGGAAGCCAAGTGTTGGGTGGCTAGAATCTCGGTAGGAGCCATAAAGGCCACTTGATAACCGTTGTCGATGGCGATGAGCGAGGCGAGCAGCGCCACAATGGTCTTACCACTCCCCACATCGCCTTGCAGAAGGCGATTCATTTGGTGAGTCGAACGCATATCATCGCGCATTTGACGAACGACGCGCTTTTGAGCCCCTGTCAAGTCGAAGGGCAGTATTTTACTGTAAAATTTATTGAAATTATCGCCCACATTGTCAAACACAAAGCCCGCCGAACGCTCGGTACGCACCAATTTTTGGTGCAATAAATTGAGCTGCACCGTGAAAAGTTCTTCGAATTTGAGCCGATATATCGCCTCGGATAGCTTGGCATCGCTCTGTGGGAAATGCACCTGGCGCAACGCCTCTTCACGCCCCATAATACGCGTATCGAAAAGCACCCAACTGGGCAAGGTCTCGGGGATCTGCCCCTCAACCTTCTCCCACAGCAAACGAATGATGGTGGCCACGGCGCGGGTGCCAAGCATCGAAGATCGCATCCGTTCGGTCAACGAATAGACCCCCACAATACCACTCGCCACAGCGCCCGAAGATAGACCGACAGCTTCTAATTCGGGGTGCACCATCGACAAATTGCCGTTGAAAAGTTCGGCTCGCCCAAAAAAGATATACTCGCGCTCGCGGTCGATACTCTTCAACACCCACGAAGTGTTGCGAAACCACACCATCTCGGCGTGCCCCGTGCCGTCGGAAACGGTAATCACCAACCGCCCCGTGCGCCCCTGACCCATCATTTGCACCTGGCTCACGCGCGCCTTGATCTGCACCTCGCTCTGGGCGGGCGAATGCGACAACTCTCGGATCGTGAAAAATTTAGTGCGATCGATATAACGGAAAGGCGTGTGGAGCAACATATCACCAAAAGTGCGCACCCCAAGCTCGACAAGCAGAGTCTCAGCACGCTTTTGGCCAACCGTTGGCAAATATTTTATTTCTCGATCTAGAATAGACATTTTTTATATTACCTTTGTTAGTCCAAAGATAGGCATTTTTAACCACGTGCGTTTATGATAATTTATTGAAGCATGAAAAAAATATTCTTTCTCACCATCCTGATTTTCATTTTGGGCAGTTGCAAACAAGCCGCCATCAATGAATTGAGTGTCGATCAGCCTACCTTCGAGGTGCCATTCGACCAGCCTAGCCTCGTGATTAAAGTCCATAG
>JAVXIH010000135.1:0-3416 GCA_036648455.1 Mucinivorans sp. | reverse complement strand
CAAGTAGCACGGTTGCCACTATTTTAACTCAATAAGGTCGCATTCAAGTTGTCAAGGGTCAAGAATTTTTGCAGCGTAGCGGGAGCTACGCGATCAGCAAAAATAATTGAGCCTAAAAAAGCTAGACACGGTGATTTATTAGTCACTGTAATCAAAAGACGCTGTGCGTCCGCCGCGCTAAAGCCCGAAAATTAAACCAAACCAGAAAAGCCCATAAACGCCATAGCCAAAATACCTGCCGTGATCAACGCAATAGGGATACCCTTCATCGCCTGAGGCAAATCGTTGAGCGCCAACTTCTCACGCATACCCGCAAAAAGTACAATCGCTAAGGTGAATCCTAGTGCCGTCGAAGCTGCAAAAACTACACTTTCGGCCAAGGCCATCTCTTTCTGTACCAACAAGATAGCTACACCGAGCACCGCGCAGTTGGTGGTGATTAATGGCAAAAACACACCGAGCGCCGAATACAAAGCAGGCGATACCTTTTTCAACATAATCTCGACCATCTGAACCAAAGCGGCAATCACCAAGATGTAAACGATGGTCTGCATATATTCGATCCCCAGCGGTACGAGTACATAATATTGCAATAAATATGCGGCGATGGCGGCAATGGTGATCACAAAAGTCACCGCAGCACCCATCCCTAGCGAGGTTGAAACTTTGGATGACACACCCAGAAATGGGCATATCCCCAAAAATTGCGCTAAGATTATATTGTTGACAAATATTGCGCTGATTACAATTACAAAATATTCCATAGTTCGTTATTTAATAGTTAAACTAATTTTTCAGTTTGGCCGTCGCTTTATTGAAAAGCACGATCAAGTAGCCCAGCACGATAAACGCACCTGGCGCGAGCACAAAAATCAACATCCCATCGCCATCGATAAATTTGGTGCCGAAGAACGATCCAGCCCCCAGCGCCTCGCGAATAGCGCCCAGCAAAGTCAGCGCCAAAGTGAAGCCCAGCCCAATACCTGCGCCATCGATGAGCGAACTGAGCGGCGAATTTTTACACGCAAATGCCTCGGCTCGACCCAAAATAATGCAATTCACCACAATCAGAGGGATAAACACCCCGAGCGAAGCGTAAATAGATGGCACAAAGGCCTCCATCACCAATTGCACAACGGTGACAAACGAGGCGATAATCACAATAAATGACGGGATGCGGATCATCGACGGGATGAAACCTTTGACGAGCGAGATCGCCAGATTGCTCATCATCAACACAAACATCGTGGCCACGCCCATTCCCAGGCCATTGATGGCGGAGCTTGTTGTGCCCAGCGTTGGGCACATCCCCAGCAGCAACACAAAAGTTGGGTTCTCTTTGATAAGCCCCTTAGTAAAATTTTTCCACTGATTCATCTTATATTATTTTTTTTGAGCTTGCGAGCTCATCGTTACCCTTTAGGTGACTTCTGAAAATTACTTTTTCGGCGTTGAACTACGGATCTCAAAATACTCATTTACAGAGAGTAAATTCCGTTTTTTTGACCTTGTTCGCCTTGAAAAATTTAATTTTTAGAGGTCCCCCTTCTTTTATTTAGTTGTTTATCGACCTCGTTCTTGCTTATTTTCTCGTTTATTTTCGCGCTTGTTTTCGCGTTCTTTGATCGGTTGTTTTTCTTCATTTTGCGTTGTCGTTGCCGTTGTCGTTGCTCCCGACGAGCAATTAGTTGTGGCACCTGATGCGCAATCGGCTGGAGTCATATCCGCCGCCGAAGATTTATCATCCATCCGAGTGGCAGTTGTGGTTTTCTCGGTTGATTTTGCCGACGAACTACTCCCCACGGCTGTCGAATCGCACTTTTGATATTCGGTTGATGTGGCTCCCGAAGCGGCATCGGCCTTTAAGGTACCCAAATGAGACACCTCGCAAAACACTTTATACGCTGCATCGACGGCCGCTGTAAAGGCTCGCGACGAGATAGTAGATGCTGTGATTGCGTCCACATCGCCACCATCTTTTCTGACCATCAATTTCCACGATGCGGGATCTTTGCCAGCGAATTGAACCGAGAAGTTAGATTTTGATGGTTCGATTTTGTCGCCCAAGCCAGGAGTCTCTTTCTGTTCGAGCACAGATATTTTCTTGATTGTCCCATCGATATTAAAGCCCACCAGGAGCGAGATCGTCCCTCCAAAACCGTTTTTAGAGAATGTTTCCACCGCGTAACCCACCGTATCGGCTCCCATCACGGCTGGATAGACCTTCACCTCTTCGCCCTCGATTTGGCGAATCAGAACATCGCTATTGGGGTCGTTGTCAAAAGCGGGCAACACATCGGCAATGGCAGCATTAGTTTTCTCGATTTTGGCCTTGGCTATCGGTTCCTTGGTCAGAATATAGACCCCGCCCACAGCCCCAGCCGCCACAAGTGTGATCACAAGCAGCACGATCACCATATTTTTTAGATTACTTTCCATATTTTTCTATTATTTTTTGACCCCAAAACGTTTAGGTTTCATATACATATTGATCAGCGGCACGGTGGCGTTCATAATCAGGATGGCGAAGGAAACCCCCTCGGGATACGCCCCCCAAGTCCGAATTAAAATTGTAATCACCCCAATACCAACGCCATAGAGAATCATCCCGGAGTGGCTCATTGGCGAAGTGACGTAGTCCGTTGCCATATAAATGGCGCCAAGGATTGCTCCACCAGCAAAAATTTGGAACAATGGCGACGCGTATTTTGTTGAATCGACACCCCACAAAATAGCAGAGAAAATAGCCATCGAGCCCAACACGCACACTGGAATGTGCCACGTAATCACTTTGCGAACAAGTAGATACACGCCACCCAAAAGGAGTAGCAGACCTGCAATTTCGCCCATCGAACCGCCCTTGCCGATGCCAAGGATCATCGAACTCATATCGAAATTCGCTATCGATCCCGTCCACGTAGCGCCCTTGGCCAGGGCGAGCGGAGTGGCTCCCGTAACACCATTGATGGTGTAGGTTGTCATCTGTACGGGGAACGAAATAAGCAGAAACACACGCCCTACCAAGGCGGGATTGAATAGGTTGCGCCCTAGGCCGCCGTAACTCATCTTGGCCACGCCGATGGCAACCAACGAACCGAGAATCACCAACCACGGCGAAATTTCGGCAGGCAAGTTAAAGGCCAATAGTAACCCCGTGAGCGCTGCCGAGCAGTCGGAAATCGAGGATGGGCGATGAAGCAAAAAACGAGTGATGACCCATTCAAACAAAATACACGACATAACGGCCACCGCTGAGGTGCAGAGCGCCATCGGCCCGTAAACCCAAATCGAAAAGGCCAAGGCAGGCGAAAGCGCAATCAGTACATCGCGCATCAATCGCTGTGTATTGTCACCCGAATGCAGGTGAGGTGAAGCAGATACTATTTTCATATTCTATCTTTATTTTTTATAGTGAC
>JAVXIH010000134.1:0-3475 GCA_036648455.1 Mucinivorans sp. | reverse complement strand
ACTTCGGATCGAAAAGTCCCAAAAAGAGCAGTGATAAATTTTGAAAAACTTCTAAAAAAACGTTAACTTTGTTAAGAGAATTTCTGAAAATTATTGTTCCTGTTTAGAGCTTCTAATTTCCAGCCCTCCTTAATCAATCATTAACAGATGAATGTTAAATTAAATTCGCTTGTCTATCCCACCCTTTTTTCGGGACTAGGTCTGTTTTCCTATCTCTTGCTGGTCAACTACACCAATATGACCCCCCAGATGATGGAGGCTCTTTTTTCGGTTGGCGCTGTGCTGTTTTTTGTTGTGGCCTTCAATGTGGTTGGCTATTCGCTGCTTAGGCTCAGCTCGTGGATCAACAACCAGTATTACTATGCCGTCCATCGGTGGAAGATATTTGCCATATACACGGTGATGAGTCTGGCTCTGTTGGCGCTGAATTATGGGTTGCTGGTGGCGGCCAAGCTGCTGGTTGGGGCTCAACATCCGTTTACCTTTCCCAATGGAGGGGTGCGTATTCTGTTGGTGGTGTGGTTGGTGGAGCTGGTGATTATTGGGTTGCTGATTGTCTATAAATCGATGAAAAACACATTAGCCCTTCAACATCAAGCCACCGAATTGCAGCAAGAAAATAATCGTGCCTCCTACAACGCTCTGCAAGCGCAGTTGAACCCTCATTTTCTTTTCAACAGCCTCAACACCCTGATAGCCGAAATCGAGTATGAGCCACAACGTGCCATTGTCTTTACCCGCAACTTGTCGGAAGTTTATCGTTATGTGCTTCAATGCCAGGATAAGCCCCTTGTGCGTTTGGATCAGGAGGTCGATTTTGCCCGTGCCTACTTGTTCTTGCATCAAGTGCGCTTGGGCGACTGTATCGAGTGTAATTTGGCCATCGAGGCCGATTATAATGATAGCTTATTGCCCCCGCTCACGCTGCAACTGCTGGTGGAGAACGTGATCAAACATAATACAATATCGGCAAATCGAAAAATGACGATCAACATATCGGCCACCAAAGAGTATCTGATGGTGAGCAATTCGGTAAATTTGAAAAAAACGCACGCTAGATCTGGTATCGGGCTCCAAAATCTCTCTAAACGATGTCAACTTATGATGGGTCGTGATATTGTGATAGTCGGAGATGACGATACGTTCACTGTCAAAATTCCACTCTGTTATGAATAAGTTAAGAGTTGCAATAATCGAGGACGAGATTCCGGCCGCTCGTTTGCTCCTTAGTATGGTTGGCCGTCTTCGCCCTCAATGGGAGGTCATCGTTTTGGAGGGCAATGTCGAGCAGTCGGTCAAATGGTTTGCCGATAATGAACATCCGGACATCGTTTTTTTGGATATTCAACTTTCGGATGGCGACTCGTTCGACCTACTGAGCCAAGCCCATCCCACCTCTACCATCATCTTCACCACCGCCTATGACGAGTATGCTATCCGCGCTTTTAGCGTTAATAGTATCGATTATATACTCAAACCGGTAGACGAGAAACGGTTGTTGGAGGCCATCATCAAGTACGAAACCTTGGCCACATCCATCACCAGGGCCGATTATTTGGACACTGTTCTGGATAGTTTGCAACGGCGCGAGAAGCGTTACCGTACCCGTTTTCTGATTGCGGGTGCCGATTTGTTTTACACATTACAAGTGGCGGATATTGCCTATTTCTATAGCGAGAACCGAGTCACTTTTGCCGTCACACACCTTGGGCGCGAACATACGATCGATCTGTCGCTCGACAAACTGACCGACGAACTCGACCCTGATCAGTTTTTCAGAGCCAATCGCCAGATGCTTCTCTGTATCAGTTCCATCAAAAAGGTCGAGCCATATTTTAATGGGCGAATCACTCTCCATCTCAAACCCGAGCTGCGGAGCCAGGTGACCGTTAGTAAAGAAAAAATCACAGCCTTCAAAAGTTGGCTTAATTTCTGAATTAAATCTAAAGCAAGATTCGGGAAAAATGTAAAAAACATTTGTACCCATTCAAATTTTTTACTACCATTGCAATGTCGAAACGGTTGCATTAAGTAAATTAAGGGTTCTTTTACTCAATTCAACCGCAAAAAACCAAATTTTAGAACCCACCTTAACTACTTACGTGAAATTAAGAACATTTTTTGCCCTGATCATATCAGGATCACTATTTATGGTGAGTTGCAATAAGAACGGTGGCGAGGATCCGCAGCCTACGCTATCTGACTATACTGTTATGGTATACGGCTGTGCCGGAGGTAATCTGGATGATGTATTGGATATTCATATCGAGGAAGTCATCAAGGCTAAAGTGAGCAACGTTCCTATGACATGGTGTGTTAAATACTCCAAACAAAATCAATCCAACCCCGATAAAGCTGGACTTCGTCGGTTTGCGATAAACGAGAATGGTATTGAAAACCTGGAAGTGATGAGTGTTTCAACTCCTCTTTACAAACCCGAAAATCTCGCTGACTTTATTAAATGGAGTACAGAGAGATACCCGGCCAAAAAGTATATTCTTCTTATGTGGAATCATGGCGGCGGATGGTCGCCGACAGATGATGGACCTAAGAGGAGTGTAATATTCGACGACAATCTCAATAATGTGTCTATGTCGCTTGATGAAGTGGCTAAAGGGGTTGCATTGTCAGGGGTCAAGCTTGATGTGATCCACTACGATGCCTGCCTGATGGGGTGTATCGAGAATCTCACTGGTCTTACCTCGGTAGCTGATTACGCACTGATGTCCAATCATAGTATTTACGGGGGGCAATATACCTTTCTTCGTAATGCCCTAAGCAGCGATGCCAATCCCGAAACAGCTCTTGCTAAATACGGCAATGACCTAGTGTCTTATTACAGAGGTGACGTGGATGCATCAGATATTGTTTTCACACGTCTGAATAAGGTGTCGGCAGTCAATGAAGTAATGAAGAAAGTGTCTCAGGAGCTTGTTTCAACCTACGACCAATACAAAGATGGGTATGACAGGGCTTTGACAGACGCTTATATTTATACTAAGGATTATCCTTTTTATGATATCGACAACTATGTATCCTTACTTGCCAAGTATAGCGACAATCCTAGGCTGAAAGAGTATTTGCAAAACCTTAGAACGGCGATGGATCAGGCTATTATTTTCCGTGACGATATTGGAAAACTTGGTAAAAACATTTCATGGAGTATTACTGCCATTAATAAGGCCGAATGGGCGGATAACGGCTATAATAATGGAAATTACGAAGCACTTGCGTTCGATAAAGCTACTGGATGGAGTCAGTGGCTTAAACTTAATGAATCCAAGTCTCCTGATTTTCCTAAAAATCCTGAGGACGATCATAAATAGTTAGTCGTGATTGCATAATATGAAAAATGAGGTTGTCAATAATTGTATTTAGCAATTATTGACAACCTCATTTGTAACATTACGGCACAAACAATGCGTGTCAGAGTTCATTCGCTGGCACTTTTTTGTTGGACAGTAATAACAACACA
>JAVXIH010000133.1:0-3630 GCA_036648455.1 Mucinivorans sp. | reverse complement strand
CTCACTTACTTCAAGTAAGCTCCGGTTTTGCGACCACGAGCCCGCCTTGAAAAATTCAATTTTTAGAAGCCCCCTTTATATTACACGCTGAGCAAAACTACCTCGCCCTGATTGTCGCTTTCTTGGATACGACCCACCACCGGATGCTCGATCCATTCGCCCAAGATCACAACCTTGGTCGAAGGATTCAAAGGGTAGATCAAAGGCGTGTGTTCGTGTCCGAAGACAAAATAATCGATCGTCGGATCTACCTTTTCTAAATATTTGCGGGAAAATTTGACCAGAAAATCATCTTCTCCGCCAAAAATATGAGCCACTCCGCCACGTTTGAGTCTGTTGTGGCGGCTCCAAGTTAACCCAAAACGCATCAAGAAATCGGGATGGATCAATCGACTGCCTATGGCACGAGCGATGGCACTACGAAAAGTGACCGAAATAAGATCGTCTAAAAAATTCAGATCCACGTGCTGATCACCGTGCGAAATAAAGAATTTTTTGCCCTCGATCACCTCCACCAACGGCTCGCGCTGGATAGTGATCCCCAGTTCGAGAGTCAAATAATCAGTCACCCAAAGATCGTGATTGCCTGGGAAAAAATCGACCTCTATACCTTTCTCACACATCGAAGCCAGGGTGGCCAAAGTACGCACATAACCCTTGGGCACAACACGCTTCCATTCAAAGAAAAAATCAAAAATATCGCCCACCAACATCAAACGAGTACAATCTTTCTGGATCGAAATCAACCAATCTACAAATCGCTTTTCGCGCTCCTTAGGGGTTTTGTCACCCAAAATCAACCCCAAATGAGTATCGGAAACCATATAGACAGCCATGTTGATAAGTTTTTAATAACTATTGTAACTACTTGAATGATAGAATAAAAATTGTTAACAACTTTGTCAACAATGTGTAAATATAATTCAATAATTTTAATGATCACCTATTGTAAAGGAAATATATTTTCATAATAGGCGATCGTAAATCAGAAAAACAAGTGAAAGTTATTAAAAGTTGTGGACATAAAATTAAAGGAAAATAGTTAATTTTGCGCTCGTAGTGTTGATAAGTGACGTGTTGATAAGTTTTAGATATGAGTGTTGATAAGTTTTTAATATCACTGATTATCAATATTTCTACCGTTTTCTAGATGTTACATTAATGTTAATAAGTTGATATGCAATAGTAACTTTATCAAGTTATTGAACTTATCAACAGCTATTATTTATTATTATTAGATTATATATATTTAAGATTAGAAAATAGAATTAATATAAAAAGCCGATTCGAAGTAACCGCAATTGGGATTGAAAAACACAGATGATCATCAAAATAAATGGGGTTCGTAACCCAGCAGATATACCGAAATTATTGGAACTCAATCCGCTGTATCTGAGTTTCGATTTCAGGCGCGACAGTGATGACTATATTGGTGAGGTGGATGAGGCTATATATTCAAAAATCCCTCTAAAAATTCGCAAGATAGGCATTTTCGAGAACGATGATCCGCTCTACATTCTCTCTCTGGCTGGTCGTTTCACCCTGTCCACCATCGAATTGGAGGGCGATGAGTCGCGTCTGGATTGCGAACTATTGGCCGCCGAAGGGGTGGAGCTGATCAAAACGATCAACAGTGTGAGCCAAATCGAAAAATATGAGGGCGTGTGTAATAAATTTATCATCCGCCGTGCTGAAATAAGCAAACAATATACGGGGCGAACGTTGATCATTAATTCGATCGATACGGTATCTGAACTTTCGTATGGGGTGGAAATAATGAAAAACGAGATCGAAAAATTCAAAAAAACTATTTTCAAAAAATAATGTAGCTTCTAAATTTTTAGAAGTCACCAAAAATAAATCACTGTGGATAAATTCTTTCAAAACCTTATAAAACCAACGCCCGAGAACGAAAATCGTGTACCGCTTTTGCTAGCTCCGATGGAGGATGTGACTGACAGTTCGTTTCGTCGCCTGTGCAAGGAGTTTGGCGCCGATGTGGTTTACACCGAATTTGTGAGCAGTGATGCTTTGGTGCGCGATGCTGAAAAGTCACTCAAAAAACTAGATTTCCAAGCCGACGAGCGCCCTATTGGTATTCAAATTTATGGCAATATCACCCAAGCGATGGTTGATTCGGCGCTCATTGCCCAGAGTTACGATCCGGAATTGATAGATATAAATTTTGGTTGTCCGGTGCGTAAAATTGCGGGGCGAGGGGCTGGGAGCGGTATGATGCGTACGCCCGAAAAAATGGTGGAGATCACGAGTGAAGTGGTCAAAAACGTGAAAAAACCAGTGACGGTCAAAACTCGTTTGGGGTGGGATGAGGATAGTAAAAATATAGAAGATATAGCTCTTGCCTTGCAAGACGTTGGTATCGCGGCCCTTACAATCCACGGACGGACTAGGGCACAGATGTATAAAGGCGAGGCGGATTGGGAGTTGATAGGGAAAATCAAGAATAACCCAGCCATCAAAATTCCGATCATTGGTAACGGTGATATTGATTCGCCCGAGAAGGCAAAGATGTATCTTGATCGCTATGGTGTTGATGGCTTGATGATTGGGCGTGCCACTTATGGTCGGCCGTGGATTTTCAGCGAAGTTTCACATTATTTACTCACTGGTGAAAAATTAGCACAACCGAGTGTTGAGCAGCGTGTCGAGATCGCTAAGCGTCATTTATTACTTTCTATTGAATTAAAGGGCGAAAAGGTTGGTATCTTGGAGATGCGTCGTCATTTGAGTTGTTATTTTAAGGGTTTCAAGGACTTTAAGCCTTTACGAATGCGGTTGGTTACCACGGGAGAGTTAGTGCCTTTGATGGCTGTTTTTGATGACATACTGGATCTTTACAGTGGTTATGATTCGACAGGAATCACGCCAGAGAATCCGTGGGTTTAGATTTGGTCGCGCGTCCGATGTTTTTTTGGAAAATTCACCAAAATAAACTATCTTGTCAAACCGAAATTTCTAATCACATCATCAAAACCCCAAAAACAATGAAATTTTCTAAATTTATCATCATCCCCATCATCATCGCCATCCTTGCCACGGCGGTGCAAATTATCGACCAACTGCTCCAAAGCGCTGGTAGTGGCGATTTCTTTATCGCCGGTAGCGGTTTTGGCTGGCTGACCTTCCAAGCGTGGGCCGTCTATTTCTTCGCCGGTTGTAACATCAAAGGCGGTGTCCAAGCCCTTGTGGCCTACGTGGCTGGGATCGTGGGCGCAATTTTGATAATCCTCTTTGCTGGCTTTTTAGGTGATCTAGGAGTGTCCGATTTCTGGAAAACACCGCTCTCACTCATCATTTTGGTGATCCCTGTGATCTGTCTCGAAAGAGTCAAGGTGCTCATTCCAGCCCTTTTTATCGGAGCGGGTGCCCTGTTCGCTATTATGACTTTCCAACCAGCTGGTAGCGATACTACATTCCTCAATGCCGCTGGTACAGAATTGGTTTACTGTGTCTTAGGTCTGATTTTCGGTTGGATCACCGTCACCCTGCGCGTGGCATACGAAAAGCGAGTTGCCAAGAGCAAATAGGCCTTAGGGGGCTTCTAAAAATTGAATTTTTCAAGGCGGGCAAGGTTGCAAAACCGGAGCTTACTTGAAGTAAGTGAGGATT
>JAVXIH010000132.1:0-3638 GCA_036648455.1 Mucinivorans sp. | reverse complement strand
GTTCATCCTGAGCCAGGATCAAACTCTTCATTGTATAAATTATAGTTTGTGTTGCGAATAAATCCGCAACGGCTCTTTATTAAAAAATTGACTAGGTATCAATCACGATTCACATCGGATTGAAATTTGCTTGTACTTTTTAGAGTTTGAAAAATGGTTATTTTTCAAACTCAGTGCTTCCTCAAATACTTCAATGAACTTTTTTTATCCCGCTCGTTTCGATTTCCGTTCCGATCACTCGTTCCGTTCTCTCTTGTGCGGGGTGCAAAGGTAAGTAGTTTTTTTCGAACCACCAAATCTTTTTGCAACTTTTTTTATTTTTCTTTTGTTATCTTTGTGATCGGTTAAAATCACTCAGAAGAACTGTCGGAAAAATTAATGAACTATTTGCTTTAATTTTGTGAGTCACTGTAGTAACTTAGTCCCTTAAAGCGGATGCAAATATATGCGCTTTTTGGTGAGCCACCAAATCTTTTTGCAACTTTTTTTTAATTATTTTTAACTTTTTCTTCACATATACTTCAACAGACTATTAATCAACAAACTAAAAATGGACAAATCTTTAAAGAATTTTCAACAATTGCTCGAAATTATGGATAAATTGCGCCAAGAATGCCCTTGGGACCGCGAACAGACGATGCTCTCGCTGCGCAATAACACCATCGAAGAGTGCTTTGAACTGACCGAAGCGATACTAAAAGAGCAGATGCCGGCCATAAAAGAGGAATTGGGCGACCTTTTACTACATATAGTGTTCTACGCCAAGATTGCCGACGAAAAAGGGGCTTTCGACCTCGAAGATGTAGCCAAAGGGCTGAATGACAAACTAATATATCGTCATCCACACGTTTTTGGAGATGTTGTAGCCGAGGATACAAAAAAAGTGATGCAAAATTGGGAAGCGCTCAAAGCGAAGAAAAAACACGAGGGCGGAGTGCTTGGCGGCGTGCCACGCGGAATGCCAGCGCTGCCAAAAGCGTTCAGAATTGGGCAAAAAGCTGCATCGGCTGGCTTCGATTGGGCAAAAAAAGAGGATGTGTGGGACAAGGTGAAGGAAGAAATAACCGAAGTGGAACAAGAAATGAGAAGCGAAACGAAGAAAAATGACAAAAATCACGCCGCTTTGGAATCGGAGTTTGGTGATTTATTCTTCGCGCTCACCAACGCGGCGCGATTATATGGAGTCGATCCCGAGGCTGCGCTCGAACGCACAAACCAAAAGTTCACCCATCGATTTGAATATATCGAACATTGTGCAAAAGAAAAAAATGTATCTTTGCAGCAGATGACCCTCCAAGAGATGGATCAATGTTGGAACCAGGCCAAGGAGATGGAAGTAAAATAAAAATAAAAACCACGAAATTATATGGAAATAACCTTTCGCCGGCTCTCGGCCACCACGGACTTAAATTATCAGGCGGCACAAAAATTATACGATCAGGCTTTCCCCGCCCCGGAACGTCGCACGCAGGCCAAACATCGCGCCACGATGGACGATGATGCATTTTTTGCCCACACTATATATATAGGAGAACAATTTGCTGGCATTCTCTATTTCTGGCAATGGGATGGCTATGCTTACTTGGAACATTTGGCGACGCTTCCCGAGTTGCGCGGGCAAAATATCGGCGGACGGGCGCTCGAAAAGTGGAAAGAGGAGCAACAAGGACGCACGCTGATGCTCGAAATAGAGCCGCCCGAGGACGAGATCACTCGCCGTCGCGAAGGGTTTTATGTGCGCCACGCAATGCAAATCAACACCCATTATCACCTTCATCCTTCGTACAGCCCACTGACCGCGGCGCACGAATTGCGCGTGATGTCATTCCCCGGGCTACTCACCGAAGGACAATTCAATGATTTTCGCCAATATTTATTAACTCATATTCTATCCAAAAAATATTCTGACTTATGAAAAAAGCTACTCTTGCTCTTCTGACCCTACTCTGCTGGATGAATATTGCCGCAGCCGCAACACCTGTTCCCGAAACCTTGATCCGCCCCGAGGTGCGTGAGTTTATGGATCTTCGGTTGGGGATGTTTATCCATTTTGGGGTCAACACCTACACCGATCAAGAGTGGACCGACGGCACGGTGCCCGCCACAGTTGTCAACCCCACCGAACTGGATACCGACAGTTGGTGTGCAGCCGCGGCAGATGCTGGGATGAAATATATAGTCTTCACCGCCAAACATCACGATGGATTTTGCAACTGGCCGAGTAAATACACCGATTATTCGGTGAAAAATTCGCCCTGCCAACAAGACATTATCGCCTCGTTGGCCACTTCGTGTGGCAAGTATGGCCTGAAATTGGGACTTTACTATTCACTCTGGGATCGAAATTTCCCGCACTATCAAGACACATATCTCTACACCGAGTATATGAAGAATCAGCTCACCGAACTGCTCACCTCGTATGGCGAGATCTTGCTCGTCTGGTTTGATGGCGCGTGGGACAAATTCGCAGGCTTCAAGACCAAAGATGGCGCGCAGATGATGCAGCAATGGCGACTCGAAGGGGCGTATAATTGGCAGTGGGACAACATCTACGCCACCATCAAGCACCTGAGCCCACGCTGTTTGGTGATGAATAATTCGGGTATCGAATTTCCTGGCCTGCCGCTTCTACCCACCGATGTGCGCACTGGCGAACGAGCCACCAAAGAGAGTGCCAATAAATTTATCTGGGATTTCGGCGCACGGGCCAACTATTTGCCTATGCAGATCGAAGATATTGCTTCACGCAGATTTTGGTTCTACCACCGCGGCGACACAACGATCAAAACTACCAAACAGATCAAAACATTGATCAACGATGCGCAGGCAATGAAGGCCAATTTGCTGCTCAACGTCGGCCCCAAGGAGAATGGTCTCCTTCGCCAAGAAGATATTGAATTATTAAAAACGCTTAAAAAATAAAACTATGGCAATTATAAGAGAAATCAGGGGGCACACCCCCACAATGGGTAAGGATTGTTTTTTGGCCGAGACGGCTGCCGTCATTGGCGATGTGACCCTGGGCGATGAGTGTTCGATATGGTATGGCGCGGTTTTGCGTGGCGATGTGAACACGATCACGCTCGGCAATCGGGTCAATGTCCAGGACGGGGCGGTGATCCACACGCTCTACCAGAAGAGTGTCACCGTCATTGGCAACAACGTTTCCATAGGTCACAACGCGGTGGTGCACGGGGCGACAATCGAGGATAACTGTTTGATAGGCATCAATTCCACTGTTCTCGACGGGGCTGTTGTGGGCAGTGGGACGATTGTAGCGGCGGGAGCGTTGGTTCTCTCGAACACTGTTTTGGATGGTCATTCGATCTATGCTGGTATTCCGGCTCGCAAGGTGAAGGAGATCGCGCCCGAGCAGTCGCGCGACATTGTGGAGCGGATCGCGCGTGATTATGTGATGTATGCGGGATGGTATAAGTAGTGTTGCCAATTTGGGTTGGTCGCGGTCGCGGTCGCGCGGCGACACCGAGATTGCAGTGACTAACAGAAAATCACCGTGTCGGGGTACCGACCGCGGGGTTGGGCGCGTAGCCCCAAGTAGCGCGGTTGCCACTATTTCAACTCAAAAAGGTCTCGGATTCAAGTTGTCAAGGGTCAAGAAGTTTTGCAGCGTAGCGTTA
>JAVXIH010000131.1:0-3645 GCA_036648455.1 Mucinivorans sp. | reverse complement strand
ATCTTAAAATCCTCACTTACTTCAAGTAAGCTCCGGTTTTGCGACCAAAGCCCGCCTTGAAAAATTCAATTTTTAGAGGCCCCCTTATGGTTTGCGCCTCTTTTGTGCGTATGCTTTGTGGCAGGTCTTCTGACTTATTCTCTCCTGCGTCTGGTATGACCTTCCCACCCCGCGGGGCAGTGGCACGTAACCAAAAGCGATCAACGAAAAATTACAGCAGCGGGTACTGTTATGGAATTTCGGATTGAGCGAGCCCTGTCCGATCACCATATTCCCTTTTGTGATCCCTTTGGGCGGGATCAACCACATTTTGCTTCGTGCTCAAACAATAGCAGCGCAAAACCGATACAAATGTATGTATAAAAATCGAACCATCAAAATCGGGGTTATTTTCCGTTGAATCACACGGTAGGCAGAGTGATGGTGAAGGTCGAACCGACACCGAGGCTGCTCTGGACGCTGATCGTGCCGCCAAAGCTAATCACAATTTGGCGACACATTGCCAACCCAAGCCCCGAGCCGTTGGTGCGTGTTGTGAAATTCGGTTCAAAGATACGTTCAAGTAATTCGGGATCGATCCCCGAACCATTATCCCAAATATCGATCACCGCCTTTTTCTCGTCCTGGCCTAGGGTCACCACAATGGAGCCCGAACCGTTGAGGGCTTGCGTGGCGTTCTGCAACACGTTGACCAACAGGCGCGAGAATGGAATGTAGGAGGTCATCACCCAGAGTTCAGTTTTGCTTTGGTCTACATATGAGATATTGAGTTCCTTAGTGTTGTTGGCGTACAGGGTTACTATGTTTTTGATTACGGGGCCTATTTCGAGTTTGGACATAGCCCCTTGCTCCAATCGTGCGAGGTCAGAAAATTCGCCGGCTATTTCGCTCAAAACATCGATTTGCTCCACCAACACTTCGAGTGTCGAGTCGAGTTGCGATTCCATCAGCGGGCTGTGTTCTTTGCGTGCGCGTTGTAGCATTTGGATTTTGAGGCGCATCGGGGTCAGCGGATTGTTGATTTCGTGAGCCACTTGGCGAGCCATTTCGCGCCACGCTCCCTCGCGTTCAGATTTGGCGAGCGCCGCGTAGCTGGCTTCCAGATAGTCGATCATATGGTTATACTGTACGATGAGTCGCCCCACTTCGTCGTTCATCTTGGCGTGTTGGATGATAGGTATTTTTTGCAACTTGCCGATCTCGCTCAAACTCTCGGTGAGGGTCTTGATTGGACCAGCCACCAAGGTGTAGAGCACGATGGATAGAATCAAAGAAACGATAAGCAGAATCGCAAAAATATTATAGATGTTGTTCAACAACCAGAAACGTTCATACGTGTTCTCGGTTCTATGGATTTTGAGCTCAAAATATCCGACCTTCACCCTGTTGATTAGCAGTGCCATATAAATGGCCGCTTGTTGATTGCGATATTGATCGTAGTATGGCATCGCGTAGTGCGATAGTCTGGCATAGGCTAAGTGGTTGATTTTTGAAGGCGAGATTTTCGGTTCGTTACTTGCTGTTTTTTCGCCAGCCAAATTGTACAAAGTCACCTTGGCGTTGAAGGCATTACCGCGGTCGGTATACCAATTGATGCACACCGAATCGGCGATGGCGAGCAATTCGTTGGCCGTCACTTTTACATTGTCACGACAATAGCGACCAAAGCTCTCCATCAATCTAGTCGAGGTGTTGTTGAGTAGTTCGCGCTCGCGTGAGCGGTAATTAGATTCGGAGTATTGATAGACAACGAGCGCCACCACGGTCATCGAAAAAACAACAACCCCCACCACCACCACTTCGATACGGTGAGCCAAATTGCGATTGGCACGCAGGTTGAAAGGATCGGCCCCCAAGAAGTAGAGCATCAAGCCCGACACGAGGTAGAGCCCTAGAAAAATATAACTCACCAACGAACATAGATCGAACCACGTGATGGCGGGGTAGCTCACCACGGCCAACTGACCATCGGGGCAAGGCTCGATCACGTGTACAAAATCTTTCCCTCGCATCGATCCTCGTGGCGTGTTCTCGGTGAGGGCTATCAATTCGCCCAGGTCGATCGATGGCCCTTGGTGGAAGGTCACCCCCCAAGGCGAGATGGTGGAACACGTCATTTGCTCGTATTGGATTTTGCTGTTCAATTGATTGTGGCTCAACGCAATTGCATATTGAACGGAGGTCTGTTCTTTGACCACCAACGCTCGCCAAGCAACGATCGAGGTGAGGTATAAGCTCACCACAATTACTTCGACCAGAAAAATCTTACTCGTTTGGGGTGTCGAGTAGAGTGTGAGAGTCAAAATAAAAAGAAACAGAAAGCCAATCAGAATCAAAAAAGTTGCTTCGGCCAGCGACCCCATAGGGGCTATCATCGCCACCACCACCACGATGGTGATCACTATACGCCACACGGGGTTCAATTTGGCGAACACAAACCTTGATGCCAACCCATAGATTATGATGCAAGTGGCGAAAATGGCACAAACCAGATAGAATTTGATCTCGAAAAATGAGAAAGAGAAAATACGATAGACTTGGGATATGATGGGCGAATGGTCGATAATATTGATGATCGAACAGTGAAAAATAAGAAGCGCGGAGCACAGGGCGATTGTCGAGACCACAAAAGTAGTCCACCGAGCAACGGGGCTGAGCCTCTGAATGTCACGTGAGAGCCGATTGCGAATGGCGAAAATATACCATAAATAGATGAGCAGCATTAGATAACTGACCGCCACCGAATTGATCGAATTCCAACTCTCGTCTCGTGGATGTAGTATGTTGAAATAGTTGGTGGCAATACGCACCAAAAACATAAAGATTCCATAACCGATTATTGTGCGTATGGAGTGCTGGGTGGCTGTGTGTAGGATGAGGTAAATGGTCAGCGCGCCAAGAGCCAAAAAAATTGCAAGCCAACCCATTGTGGTCGAAAAGGCGTTGATCTGGTCATCGCACTTGACCACCATATAGGCATTAGCGCTGAGAAAGCCAAGTCGTTGTATTTTTGTACCTGAGTTGTTCTGGGGCAGAGTGTTCGAAATATCTATCGTTGGCGAGTCGAATATTGCTGGGTTTGCCACCCCTTTGTTCATCAATTCAATGATCGTCACGGCGCGATAATCGCCCAATTCGCGTGTCAAAATCAACACTTTGCTGTCCGCCACTTGCTCTATCTTGTTGCTGCCGTGTATGATGAGCGAGTCGGCCGATCGATCGGTGAATTTATGGTTAGCCCAGAAAATAATTTTGTCTTTCTCGGTCAGGTAAAACGACACCCCGTTGCGCCGCCACTCGTCGGGAGTTTCTGTTTTCCAGGCCATTGCCGTAAATTGCTGGCTGGTGACCGACACATCTAGCCACCCTTGGCTCACCATATCGGTCGATGCAAGTAACACCCTGATGCGGTGTTCGATCATCTTCTCGCTCTGCATATCGGCTCTCTCGGGCAGGCTCAGCTCGTAGCCAATACCGACAGCAATCAGCGCCACAGATATGGCGAGCATAGTGCGAATAGCTATTTGGAGCCTGTGCAGCATAGTGAAACGTTGCTATAATGACTTGCGGTGACTTCGAAAAATTGCTTTTTCGTCGTTCTGCTTCGGATCTGAGAATCCTCACGTACTTTGAGTACGCTCCGGT
>JAVXIH010000130.1:0-3655 GCA_036648455.1 Mucinivorans sp. | reverse complement strand
GATGACTCAAATCCTCCACGAGCAAGGCTATATCCTAGCCTACAAAGTAGAGAAAAACGAGCAGGGCTTCGATGTGATTAAAATCGCATTAAAATACCACCCGGTGACAAAAACTCCGGCAATCAAGACTTTGACTCGTGTTTCGCGTCCAGGTTTGCGTCACTACACCAATGTGACCAAAATGCCTCGCGTGATCAACGGTTTAGGTATTGCAATCGTATCCACCTCACACGGTGTGATGACAGACAAAGCCGCTCGCGCAGCAAACGTTGGGGGCGAAGTCTTATGCTACATCGCATAACAACTAACACAATTTGTAAATTTAATTAAACAAAAATATGTCAAGAATTGGAAAAGCACCTGTGGCGCTACCAAAAGGTGTAACTCTCACAATTGGAGAGCACAATGTGGTGAGCGTGAAAGGGCCTTTGGGAACACTTACCCAAAAGGTTGATCCCGACATCGTCGTAACTGTCGATGGCGAACAAGTACATTTGAGCCGTCCTACCGACCAGCCGCGTCACCGCGCAATGCACGGTCTGTATCGCGCTCTGATCCACAATATGGTGGTTGGAGTGAGCGAAGGCTACACAATCAAACAAGAGTTTGTGGGCGTTGGTTTCAAATGTGAAGTCAAGGGTCAAATCATTGAAATGAGCCTTGGTTACTCGCACGATGTGCATATGTTGATCCCAGTGGAAGTGAAAGCTGTCGCTGTGACCGAAAAGAAAAACAACCCTATCCTCACCCTGACCAGTGTCGACAAACAACTTATCGGTCAAGTAGCCGCTAAGATTCGCTCGCTTCGTTTGCCAGAGCCTTACAAAGGTAAAGGTATCAAGTTCGTTGGCGAAGAATTACGTCGTAAAGCAGGTAAATCAGCTAACTCTAAATAAAGCATCATAAATGGCACTAACAAAAATAGAAAGACGTGCACGTATTAAGATGCGTGTTCGCAAAACGGTGAAGGGTACAACTCAACACCCACGATTGACGGTTTTCCGTAGCAACAAACATATTTACGCCCAAGTGATTGACGATATGACTTCGCGCACCCTGTGCCAAGCCAGCTCGTTCGATAAAGCGGTGGCCGAGCAAATCACCAAAGAAATGACCAAAGGTCAAATTGGCGAAGTTGTCGGTAAAGCAGTGGCAGCCAAAGCAATCGCCCTTGGCGTGAGCGAAGTTGCCTTTGACCGTAACGGTTACCTTTATCACGGTCGTGTTCAACAATTGGCCCAAGGCGCTCGCCAAGGTGGACTTAAATTCTAAGCAGAGAGACAAAAAATGGAAAATGTAAAGAAAGTTCGCACTAGCGACATCGAATTAAAAGATAGATTGGTTGGCATCCAACGCGTTACTAAGGTAACCAAAGGGGGTCGTACTTTTAGCTTTTCGGCCATCGTGGTCGTGGGTAACGAAAACGGCGTTGTAGGTTACGGCCTGGGCAAAGCATCGGAAGTTACCGCTGCCATTGCCAAGGGTATCGAAGATGCTAAGAAAAACCTAGTTAAGATTCCTATCCATAACGGAACAATTCCTCACGCTCAGGAAGCTCGTTTTTCGGGTTCAGAAGTGATGATTCGCCCAGCTGCTCCCGGTACAGGGGTTATCGCAGGTGGTGCAATGCGTGCCGTGTTGGAAAGTGTAGGTATCCACAACGTACTGGCCAAGAGTAAAGGTTCGTCGAACCCTCACAACATGGTTAAGGCTACAATCAAGGCCCTTTTGGAACTTCGTGATCCGATCACGGTGGCTCAAACTCGTGGCATTTCATTAAAACAAGTATTCAACGGCTAAACTTTAGAGCTAGGGATTATGAATTGTGGTGGCTCTGGTTGCCGAGATTCATAATCCTTCATCTCGAATTCAAAACAACAATGGGAATTCTAAAAATAACACAACACAAGAGCCGTATTGGAGCTACAAAGACCCAAAAGGCCAATCTTGATGCCCTAGGGCTCAAGAGAAACTACCACACGGTGGAGCACAATATGTGCCCCGAAATCGCTGGGATGGTAGAAAAAGTTAAACACCTTGTAAAAGTAGAGGAGGTAAAATAATGAATCTAAGCACACTAAAATCAGCCGCAGGAAGTACTCATAGCGAGAAACGCATTGGTCGCGGTCAAGGATCGGGACACGGCGGAACGTCGACACGCGGTCACAAAGGGGCGAAATCACGCTCAGGTTATTCACAAAAACGTGGTTTCGAAGGCGGCCAGATGCCACTTCACCGTCGTTTGCCTAAGTTTGGTTTCACCAATATTAACAAAATTTCAAACAAGGCCATTAACCTTGACACCTTGGAAGCCCTAGCGGCAAAAGGTATTACAACCATCACCACAGAGCAACTTTATACTGCTGGTTTGATTTCACACGGGGATCAGGTTAAGATTCTTGGTAAGGGCGTTTTGAATGCCAAAATCGAAGTTTCGGCTCCTAAATTCTCAGCCTCAGCTATCGCAGCAATCGAAAAAGCTGGTGGTTCGGCAACAGTAATCTAGTAATCGAGATGAAGAAATTTATAGAAACAATTCGAAATATTTTCAAGATCGAGGATCTGCGCCGTCGTATTCTTTATACGCTCGGAATTTTGCTGATCTATCGCTTGGGGAGTTTCGTGGTGATCCCGGGTATCAACCCCGAGGCACTGGCTGGATCTCAACTCCAGGACCAAACCGCTAGCGGGATCTTAGGCCTACTCGATATTTTTTCGGGTGGTGCCTTTTCTAACGCTTCGATTTTCGCCCTTGGTATCATGCCGTACATCTCGGCCTCGATTGTAATTCAGTTGTTGGGGATCGCAATTCCTTACTTCCAAAAGTTACAAAAAGAGGGAGAGAGTGGTCGTCGCAAGATCAATCAATGGACCCGTTATCTAACGATCGGTATCCTGTTGCTTCAAGCGCCAGCCTATCTGATTAACCTTCACGGCACCCTTCCTGGCTCAGCCTTTGTGATGGGCCCAGGGTCGATTCTCTTCACCATTACAGCCACCACCATCCTGATCGCAGGAACTATGTTTGTGATGTGGCTCGGCGAGAAGATCACCGACAAGGGTATCGGTAACGGTATCTCACTCATCATTATGATCGGTATCATCGCTCGTTTGCCTCACGCTTTGCTGGGTGAAGTGAACGCTCGTTTCACCACTGCTGGTGGTGGTTTTGTGATGCTGATTGTTGAACTCGTACTTTTATTCCTCGTTTTCGCAGCTACCATAGCACTTGTACAAGCCGTTCGTCGGATCCCAGTACAGTACGCCAAGCGCATCGTGGGCAACAAACAATATGGAGGTGTTCGCCAATACATCCCATTGAAGATTAATGCCGCCGGTGTGATGCCAATCATCTTTGCTCAGGCAATTATGATGCTTCCAGCTTTGTTCGGTAGTTTCGAAGCTACACGCGGATTTGCCGCTACCTTCGCCAACATTTATGGCTTCTGGTACAATATGATATTCTTTATATTAGTGGTGATTTTCACCTACTTCTATACTGCTATCACCATCAATACCAACCAAATGTCGGACGATATGAAGCGCAATGGAGGTTTTATTCCAGGTATCAAACCTGGGAAATTGACCGCCTCCTACCTAGACCAAGTAATGACCCGAATCACACTGCCAGGTTCAATTTTCCTGGGTATTATTG
>JAVXIH010000129.1:0-3675 GCA_036648455.1 Mucinivorans sp. | reverse complement strand
TCCACAAATCGCGCAGCTGGTTGATGCTCGCCAGATACCATCTAACTTCGTCTCTGTCTATCACTCCGTCGCCATTATTATCGCGGTTGCGCTTCATGCAAGCGTATCGTATATTCTGATTGTTAGGCGTATTCTCTCCTGTTTGGTGGTTCACATAAGTCGCCCATCGAGCAGTACCAACATTCCAGAGACTAATAGTGTTGGCTCTTCCGTTTCGTTGGTTTGATGCTGTGCTTGTTGGCGCGTTGTAAATTCCAAAGTCGCGCGCGACGGTCTCTTCGGTTGTCGTTTCCACCCCCCACGCGGTTTGGTCTGCGCCAGTGGAGGTGAGGCTATACATCGTCTGGATCGATTTTTGGCGGAAGGCATACAGGGCTTCCGTCTTCATAATCTCGCCATCGGGGCTGTATTTGATGAGCGTGGTCAGGGTCAGCAGTCGCTCGGGTTCGTTGGCGAATTTTTTCCACAGATCGATCGGTCGCTTCGTCGCATCGTTGGGATCGGCATAGTAGTAAAACTCATCGACAAAGGCGGTGAAAGTAACATTCTGAGCGTTGTCAAATATGGATGAAACAGGCGTTACTTCCCCATAGAGTTTGAGCAAAGTGATCATCTGATCCACATCCAGCAGATCGCACCGATCGGCCACGGGTTTGACCAGTTCGGCATCGTAGGCGGCGATGGTGAGCGCGCCTTTGTATATCTTCTGATCGCCAGGATATGGGAGGATCGCTGTCGAATACGCCCCCTCAGCAGTCGCCTTTGGATTCAACTTAAAGCGCACCCATTTATAGTCCTTCAAATTGGTTGTAATATCGCCACCCGTGCTAGGCGAACCCTCAGAAAACGGGGTACGCACATACCACGAAAATTTGTCGTTGATAGCCGACTTATTGAAGGTGACACTTTCGCTTTTGTAGTGCGAATCGAGATCGTAGATCACATTGGATTGCAACACCACCGCCCCATCGGTGCCTGGCTGTGTCTCGGCTTTTGGATCAGTCGAATCGACCTCCACAATGATTTTAGATGCCGAGGTTAATGTCACCGTGTATATGTATTTTGTGTTGCGCAGGTTGTTATAGTCGTTGGCGTTATAAGCCACATAGCCCAGATGGACGATGAGCGTCAGGTCGGCCGAAATGATTTGACCAGGCTTCTGAGGATCATTATATTTTATATTGCCCCGCATTTGCACATACGTCCCCTTCGGGGGGGCATATTCAAACGCTCCGTTTTTCACTTTTTGACCAGGCTTAGTTGGGTCGGGATCGGGGATGGCCGTTTTCACTTGCTTTTCGCGCAAGAAATATGGCTCTGCGATTGTGGTTGGTATTTCCTTCACCCACTTGTGTCTGTTTTCGAGCGCATAGAACGAGAACTCTGTTCCTGTGCCCTCGAAAGTTGTCCATTCGGAGTTGAAATATGATGTATCGGCCGTGATCTGATCATCGGCCGTGGTGAAGAGGGCGATCGAGCGCTGCACATTGCACACTCGCCAATCGCGCGGGGTAAATTCCACGCCAGGGGATGGCTCAACTTTGAAAGTGATCTTCGAATCGAGGCGTTTCAATGTGATGGCGGGAGCCGTACCGCCACTCACTGGAATGGTGACCACCTTGGCGATGGGATCAGTACCTGACTCGCGCACGCAGCCAGTCATCAAGAAACTTGTACCACGCCCCAGAGTGTTTTGCTTCAAGGTGGCGATAAAATTCCTAAGCGCCTCCACATTAGGGATGGCGGCCATTTTCGCCTTCATCTCTTGCATCATCCCCAGGTCTATATTGGCGATGGCGTAGATGTAGCGCTTGCCCGATGTGGTGCGGATAGTGATATTGACAGTGCTCGCGGTGAGTCCGTCGAAGAAACGAGTTGAGATGATATTCTGGGTCGTGACATCGAAAATCAGCACAAAGAGGTTGTTCACCGCCGACTCGGCAGCATCGGATGAGAAGGCGCGCGAATGCACATCGCCACCCTCGACACGGGTGGTGAGGGTGAGGGTGGTTGGCACGCCATCCTCGGCCGAGCCAATAGCCAGACCAGCATCACGGCACGAACAGAGGAGCATTGCCACGGCAGTCAGTGTGATATAAATAATTTTACTCATTTTTCTTTAATCTATAGGTGGGATGGGGATCTCTCCTTTGTCCGTCCAGGGGATCACCGAATACTCAACATCTACATCAATCAGAGTACCCAGAGAGACCGAAAGGACGATATTATATTTATTAGCAATCGCTAACTCTTTGAGCGTCCCACTGTTGAGTTGCTTTTCTACGGTTAGCTCTTGTGGTATTGTACTGCCGTCAGCGTAGTATTGCATACGTACCGCGATTTTTGCCGCATCGGGGATTGTTTGCGGGATTGCTATCATAATTTTGGATGGCTCCGAAATAGGAGCCGCGGTGGTGGTTAATATCTTCTCCACAAGTTGCCCGCCATCCACCGAGACCGAATATATTTGTGAGAGCTGTGTTCCAGTCCCGAAATCCCACGTCCCAGTAGGCGTGCCATAGGTGTAGGTGCCTTGGGTGTTCAGACCGCTGATGGCCACCCCTCGCACCGACAAACGGGAAAAATCCGCCGCCAGATCAGCTGTCAATTTTGCACTGAAAGTAATGGCGGATAGAATATGGGTGAAATTCATCGGCACGTTCTGCGTGCTGCTGTACACTTGGTTGTAGGCAGGGGCGGCAAAGAGCAGATCGACCTGCTCGTCTACCGCTTCGGGGGTTTGGTAGGTCAGGGTGGGGATCCCCGCCGCCGTGGCTGCCGAGAAGGTCAACCCCGCGGGGGCATAGGGCGCGTAGGCAAAGAACGACAGCGAGCCACTAGCCGCGGGAGGCCAATATTGGGGCGGATCGCAGCGCCAAGTGATGGTGGAGCCGACTTTGATCACTTTGCTGTTGTATATGTAGTTGGGGGCGGAGGTGGCAGCAGCCCACGTACCCAGCGAGGCGAACACGCCAAAGCTCGGCAAGTTGTCCGCCGTGGCGATCGTAGCACGAGAGGCCGACTGATCGGCCGTGGGGTCGGTGGCGGTAGGTGGTGCGAAGCTGATCTCTTGCCTGCCCTCGGGTATGGGTTCCACTATCCGCTCGGGCACACACGCCACGCACACCATCCCTGCCACGGCGAAGAGAAGAGCTATATGAATTTTTCTAACCATTTTTCTTTTCAATTAAGTTTCAGGCTCAATTTCCAATTTTTTGGGGGCTTCTAAAAATTAGAAGTCACCATCAGTACCTATGGGTAGTTTCGCCCACCCATAGATTGAATATGTTTGTCAACTCGCGCGGCGCGACTACATAGGCAAATCTGGGCCAGTTGTATCAGTCCAACCGGTGACTTCGGTAGTGAATTTGATCGGGGTCAAGATCGGAGTACCATCGTCGGCATATCCACCGCCAAAATTCAAAGTGTAGGTGATATTATTGTTCGCCACCCAAATTGGTTGAGGATTTGTGGCTGCATTGTCGCTACTCGACAGCGGGATGTAAATCGGCTCAAAAGTAGTTGAAGTTCCGTGATAGTAGATCGTTGAGGTGGTGCTATTGTTATAGATTTTGCACATCACTTTCAAGTAGCCATTTGTCGTTTGAGCAATAGTGGCATCGACTCCCGAGCCTTTCGGAACCCACGCGGCGAAGGTTTGTGGCATCAACATCA
>JAVXIH010000128.1:0-3704 GCA_036648455.1 Mucinivorans sp. | reverse complement strand
CCGCTACGCTGCAAAAATTCTTGACCCTTGACATCTTGAATGCGACCTTTTTGAGTTAAACTAGCGGCAACCGCGCTACTTGGGGCTCCGCGCCCCAAACCTGCGGTCGGTGCCCCGACACGGTGATTTTTTGGTTAGTCACTGCAATCAAAAGACGCTATGCGTCCGCCGCGCGACCGACCACTGCAACACTAAAAGTGATCGGACAACTGTAAATCTTAATATTTCTACAAACGAACATCATATGCCAGTATTCGGCACACGCACTGCCTATCTTTGTATTATAAAAATCAATACAAACAAAGCTATGAGACGATTAAACATTAAGAGCACAGCAGAGGAAAGCCCCAAAATGACTGACAATCCGAGGAAAAAGGCGACTACTCTAATGCAACATTTGGAGATCATTATAGACGAGGCCGAAAGCTCCAAACTTTCGCAAGAGTTCCTGCGAAAGGTTAAACCCCACACTGACTTCATTGGCAAAATGATGGGACTGACCGCCGTGCAAGTCGTTTTGTTTGCCTTATTTGTCGAGCAAAGCAGCGACAGACTCATTCAGATAAGCGATTTCACTCGCTTGCTGGGCTGTCGCACCATTAAAATTATTGCCCTGATGAGCGACATCGACTATTTGGAAAGTAGACGTATTGTCAGATGTAGCAAAGAGGATCGCACCCGCCATTATCGTGTCCCGTTTGCTGTAATTGAGGCTATCAAAAACAATCAAATTATTGATTTTCAACATAAAACCAATCTAAATACGAAAAAGCTGTTTGAAGTAATAGAAGAACTGATCAACGAGAGAGAAAATCACGAGATCAAAGAGGAGGGTCTATTACACGAACTCGACGATTTAATGAACGACAACCCTCAACTTGTTTTCACACAAAAGATTAAAGAATACAACATCGAGGATTATCAAGAACGGTTGCTCTTCTATGCCATCTGTCATCGTTTGATCAACGAAAACGACGATAAAGTGGGCTGGCATGATTTTGAAGATTTATATGACGAAAAATGGTCTAGCGAAATACTATGTAATCGCATAAAAGAAGAGATCACGGGCTTGCAATCTAGCAAACTCATAGAGTTTAGCAACTCAGATGGGTTTGGCGATCGAGATTATTTTCATCTATCGAGCAAAGCGAAAGAGGAACTCTTTGCTGAGATTAGCCTCAAAACCGAGAGCAAGAAAACTAGTTCTAAGGATTTGCTTAAATTTGCAGACATCACCTCCAAACAGCTCTATTACAATGATGGCGAAAGGCAACAAATAGAGACTCTTTCCACGTTACTGTTGCAAGACAATTTCAGAACGGTGCAAGAAAGGCTCGTCGAGAGCGGAATGCGTAAAGGTTTTGCGTGTCTGTTTTATGGTGCTCCAGGAACTGGAAAGACCGAGACCCTATATCAGATAGCAAAACGCACGGGGAGAGATATTATGGTGGTCGATGTTGCCCAGATCAAAAGTATGTGGGTTGGTGGAAGCGAAAAAAATATCACATCGCTCTTTGATCGCTACCGTGCTTTGGTCAAGGAGTCCGAAATCGCCCCCATACTATTTTTCAATGAGGCCGATGCCATTATCGGCATCCGACAACAAGGAGCCGAACGAGCGGTGGATAAAATGGAGAACTCGATTCAGAATATCATCCTTCAAGAGATGGAAACGATCGAAGGGATAATGGTCGCAACAACTAATTTGACACAAAATTTAGACAAAGCGTTCGAACGTAGATTCTTGTACAAGATAGAATTTACCAAACCGAGCGCCGAGGCAAAGCAACAAATATGGCAAACGATGATACCACTTTTGCCAGAAAATTGGGCTCGTGACCTCTCTGTCAATTACGAATTTAGCGGAGGGCAGATTGAAAATATCGCGCGCAAAGAGACTGTGGAACGTATAATTCACGGCGGCGAATTGTCGTTGGATACGCTCAAAACATACTGCGATGAAGAGTTATTAGACAAGAAACCATCTCGCCGACGTATTGGTTATTAAAAAAGGTGACCTCTGAAAATTGCTTTTTCGTCGCTCTACTGCGGATCGAAAAAGCAATTTTCAGAAGTCACCGTAATTTGTTCGCCACAAACAAGCACAAGCACATTGATGGCAATGAAAAAATTCAAACAGCTTCTAAATACCGTCTAACTATTTCGCTATATTAAACCCCTTCTGAAACACCTTTGGTTTCAATCAGAGCCGATTTACTGGCATTGAATTGTTTAAGAGCAGTTTCAACATTTTCTATTTTTACTGTAGTATTGCGCCCCCCCCCAGCAGGTCGACCAGATATTCTTTCATCGGTTTTTGCATCTAACAAGAAGGCACCACCTTCATATTTACTTACTAGGTGAACAGTTGCCTTATCTTTAGGAAGCGGATTTTTGACTGTATAAGCTATTTTGAACCCTGCAGTGGCTGGTAATTTTTTGTATATGACCTTTTTCGTCCACTGAGTCGTAGTTACGGTTTCGGTAACCAACTTCTCGGTTTCATCATTATAGCTGATTTTTATATCGGCAACAGCTAAAAGATCAGCAGAAGCGACATAGGTAAGTCTAAAACTTCCTTTGTAAGTTTTCTCTTTCTTTGGCGGCTCCTCTTGATGCTCATCCTTATTGCAAGATGGCAAAGAAAAAAGCATCGGGATAGCCATTGCGGCTATCAAAGTCATTTTTAGGTAATTTTTCATTTTAATTTGATTTTTGTGTGTTCACGAGCAAACACCTGTTTATTTTTAATTTAGAGTCTGTTCAAAATATTTGATATAAAACGCCACTTATCGGTTGTTTCTGGGTTGATAATTATTATATATCCTTGTGGTTCTCAAAACCTTAAAGACATATAGATCGCTATCCAACCAGCCTAATCGAAAGCCAATACGGTGCAATTCTACGGATAATAAATGACAAAAGCAAACGCAAGAGCTCATTGAGGTCTCTTTTGGGTGCTATACTTTACCTTTTCTGTGTCTTGAAATTTCTAGACACAATCAACTATAAAAATCAACTTGCGACAATAAAATAATTACTTAGCGCTGAATAAAATTCGTAATTCAAAAAAAATGATTATCTTTGCGCCCTATTATCTATTAACAAATAAATAAAAAATGCCAACAATCCAGCAACTGGTGCGAAAAGGACGAACTGAACTGATCGACAAATCTAAGTCGCCAGCTCTAAATTCGTGCCCTCAGCGCCGCGGTGTGTGTGTACGCGTCTATACCACAACACCCAAAAAGCCAAACTCGGCGATGCGAAAAGTCGCCCGTGTTCGTTTGACGAACCAAAAAGAGGTCAACGCCTACATCCCAGGCGAAGGTCACAACTTGCAAGAACACTCGATCGTATTGGTCAGAGGTGGTCGTGTGAAAGACCTTCCCGGTGTTCGTTACCACCTAGTGCGCGGCGCGCTCGACTCTTCGGGAGTAGACGGCCGTAAACAACGCCGCTCGAAATACGGCACCAAACGCCCTAAGGCTGGAGCAGCAGCACCAGCTAAAAAGAAGAAATAGTCTGTTTCTGATAATTTAATATCAAAAACAGAAAAAAACTAAAAACAAAACAAACAAAACAATGAGAAAAGCAACGCCCAAAAAGCGCATTCTACTTCCAGATCCAAAATTCGGTGATCAACTGGTTACACGCTTTGTGAACTCTTTGATGAACGATGGCAAGAAGAGTATTGCTTACGG
>JAVXIH010000127.1:0-3736 GCA_036648455.1 Mucinivorans sp. | reverse complement strand
CCGGAGCTTACTTGAAGTAAGTGAGGATTTTAAGATCCGAAGCCCAAGGCCGAAAAAACGATTTTTAGAAGTCACCTAATGAAAGCCACTAATCGACAATGGTCATTTCGTCAATCAAATGCTGAGCTCCTGCAAACTTGTCGATCAAAAACAAAACATATCGTATGTCAACCGAGATACAACGTTGCAAATTTGGTTCAAAAGCAACGTCGCCGCTCATCGCCTCCCAGTTGCCATCAAAAGCCAAGCCTAGCAATTCGCCCTTGGCATTCATAATTGGCGATCCCGAATTGCCACCCGTGATATCGGTGTTCGATAGAAAGGCTACCGGCACCGTGCCATTGACCTGGTAAGGCCCGAAATCCTTAGCCTTCCATAACTCTTTCAGACGAGCTGGAACCACAAAATCGGCATTTGTCGAATCTTCTTTGGCAATCACACCGTCCAAAGTTGTGTAATAATTGTAGGTCACGCCATCCGCAGGGCTGTAAGGCAACACATTACCATACGTCATACGCATCGTAAAGTTAGCATCGGGATACATCCCCTTGCCGCCCGTCATTTCCAACAGACCAGCCTGATACAAACGATGACCTTTGGCGAACATATCGTTCCACTCGTTGAGTTGTTTGCGAATCTTACCGTCAAGTTCCGACACGTTACGGCTAGCCACAACGACAGGATCGCTCTCGATCGCGGCCAGGGTAGGTGCCGAAGCTATAAATTTATCGAATCGCGCTTGGTCGGTGAAAACTGAATTGGCAAAAGCATTATCCACCCAACTTTTAATATTGGGGCGCACGTTAGCAAAAAATGCGATTTGTTCGTTCTGTGGCACATACTCCGCATAAATTTCCAACATACGTTGGCTCACTTTTTTGGCGGTTGGTGCATTATAATTTTTGAAGAACTCTTTGCTGATCGTTTGCAATTTAGCCGCCAGGCCAATGGTGTCTTTTGCTTTTTTGATCCCATTGAGTGCATCGTAAGTTAATGCGGCCAAGGGGATTGGTTCGATGGAATTGAAAATTTCGCGATTCAGTTGAATCTGTTTGTCGAGCGGCATCCGATTAACCACTGCTTTGTGGATCAACGATAGCGCCTGGCCATATTTAGCCTTACGGCTCTGGTCGGCATCGACCCAAGCGGTGAACGTCTTTTGTCCCTCTTCTTTTTGAGCCTTCACATTGAGTTTTTGTAGACCGCGGCTCATTCCGATCGAATTTTTCCAATAATTGCTCGAACCCGCATATTTGTTAGCATATTTGATGCGTACTTCATCGGAGGCTAGCATATCGGCCCGCATCAATTTTTGTTTTTCGCCACGTACATATATCCGTATAGGGTTGTCTTGGCTGAGCACTTGGTCTATTTCCCAACTTGTCATATACCGATTTGTGCGTCCTGGGAAACCAATGATCATCGTATAGTCGCCGTCAGAGACCCCTTTGAGCGACACGTTGAGGTGCTTTGGTGCAGCATATGGTTTATTTTTGGCATCGTAATCGGCTGTCGATTTTTTGCCATCGGCGGCATAGATACGGAACATCGAAAAGTCGCCCGTGTGACGTGGCCACATCCAGTTGTCGGTCTCGCCACCGAATTTACCGATCGCACTTGGCGGAGTACCCACCAATCGCACATCGCCAAATCGCTCTTGTTCAAACACTAAATATTGGTTACCCGCAAACATCGACACCACACGCGCCGATATGTTTGCGTTATCTTTTTTAGAGTAAGAAGCCGCTATCTTAGCGCTATTGGCAGCGATTATTTTTTCACGCGTCGAATCGGCGGTTTGGTCATTCACCCCCTTCAATACTTGGGCTGTGACATCCTTAATGGAACGAATAAAAACCACGCCAAGCCCTGGTGTGGGAATTTCTTGCGCATTGTTGGCGGCCCAAAAACCGTTTTTCAGGTAGTCGTGTGTCAAGGACGAGTGGCTCTGGATCGAGGCATAGCCGCAGTGGTGATTGGTGATCAACAGGCCAGCAGGCGAGATCACTTCGCCCGTGCAACCACCGCCAAAAATAACGATCGCGTCCTTGATTGCGTTTTGGTTGATGCTGTATATATCCTCGGCCGAGAGCTTAAAGCCTGCTTTTTGCATATCGGCAAGGTTTTTGTCTTGAAGGAAAGGAAGGAGCCACATACCTTCGTCGGCACTTGCTTTTATTGGGCTAAGCATTAGCACGGCTAGGACGGCAATTAGAAAATGTTTCATTTTTTTATCTAAAATTTAATTGTTATTTCGTCGGAGCAAAATTAATCATTATCTTTGTACTTACATAAAAAAATCAAATGAAACTACCTCAATCGACAAATATACTACTTTTAGGCAACGGTGGGCGCGAATCGGCTATGGCTGCTTCTATTGCGCGCAGTGCGCAACTAGGTAGACTCTACATCGCCCCTGGCAACGCTGGCACCGCCCAATGGGGGACTAATGTTGACATTAATCCTCTCGATTTTGCGATGCTCAAACATTTTGTGGTCACCAACTTCATCAATTTGGTGGTTGTTGGGCCCGAGGAGCCTTTGGTGCGTGGGATTCGCGATTTTTTCTTAGCCGACGATTTAGTGTGTCACGTGCCCGTGCTTGGTCCGAGCGCTGCGGCAGCTCAATTAGAGGGCAGTAAAGATTTTGCAAAGGATTTTATGTTTCGTCACGGGGTGCCCACCGCGCGTTCGTTGACCGTCGAGGCCAGTACGGTGGTCGAGGGCGAGGCTTTTCTCGATCAGATGCGTCCTCCCTACGTCTTGAAGGCCGATGGTTTGGCGGGTGGCAAGGGTGTGCTCATAATCGACGATCTGGATCAAGCCAAGCGCGAATTGAAGGAGATGATCTTCGCCAAGAAGTTTGGTGATGCATCCACCAAGGTGGTGATCGAAGAGTTTCTGTCGGGCATCGAGTGTTCGGTTTTTGTGGTCACAGACGGCAATAGCTACAAAGTACTGCCTGTTGCCAAGGATTACAAACGTATTGGCGATGGCGACACGGGGCTCAACACGGGAGGTATGGGGGCTGTTTCGCCTGTTCCTTTTGTCGATGATGAGTTTATGCGTCGAGTGGTTCGTTACGTTGTCGAGCCCACGGTGAATGGGATCAAAAGCGACGGATTAGATTACAAAGGCTTTGTGTTCATCGGTTTGATCAAGTGTGGCGACGATCCGTATGTGATTGAGTACAATGTTCGTATGGGTGATCCCGAGTCTCAGGTTGTTTTTCCGCGTATCGACAGCGATATTATTGATTTATTCGACGGTATTATCAACGGCACCTTGTGTACCAAGAAGTTAGACATTTCCGTCAAGACTGCTGTGACTGTGGTTTGCACTTCGGGTGGCTATCCTGGTGATTTCAAGAAGGGTTTTCCCATCACGGGGCTCGAAAATAGCGAGGAGAGTATAATTTTTCAGGGAGGAACCAAATTCGTCTCGGGCGAGGTGGTGACTTCTGGCGGTAGAGTGCTGTCAGTCACTTCGTTGTCTAGTTCGATCAAGGCTGCCGCCGCTCGTTCCTACGCCACTATCGAGGGGATAAAATACGAAGGAATATATTTTAGACACGACATAGGGAAAGATTTATTATAAATTTATTTTGTAAGTTAAAAAAAATTACTACATTTGCACTCGCAATCGGGGTCAAAGTTCTATTGCGGGTCCATTATTGGGCTAAGATATTGAGCTATGGTGTAATGGTAACACAGCAGTTTTTGGTACTGCCTTTCCT
>JAVXIH010000126.1:0-3793 GCA_036648455.1 Mucinivorans sp. | reverse complement strand
TCGTTTTTTCGGCGTTGGACTGCGGATCTGAGAATCCTCACGTACTTTGAGTACGCTCCGGTTCATCGACCAAAGTCCGCCTTGAAAAATTAAGGTGGCTCCAAAAAATCGTTTTTTCGGCGTTGGACTTCGGATCGATAAATCCTCACGTACTTCGAGTACGCTCCGGTTTATCGACCTTGTCCGCCTTGAAAAATTCAATTTTTAGAAGCCACCTCCAGAAAGTGTCAAAAATGTTTTGCGGCGCTCTACTGCTGTACGATTTGAACCAGCCTTGTCGGCCATCACATCTCGCCTATCAGGCCACGAACAACCACCGAGGCCACCGAACAACCAAAGGCGGCGGGCAGATAAGATATTGTTCCGACGGATGACTTTTTGTTCGGCTCGTCTTCACATTCGATGATCGCCCCCTCGCGCGGCACTTCGGCCGAGAAGACAGCGTAGAAACCACTCACCACTCCCGCGCGGTGGAGCCTCTTGCGCAGCGCGTGCGCCAAGGGGCAGTGGTGAGTGCGGGCAATGTCTGCCACTTCAATTTTTGTGGGGTCGGTCTTGGCGCCAGCTCCCATCGAACTGACAACGGGCAGGCCGCGTTCGAGGCACTCGATAATTAGATTCACCTTCGGGCTCAGCGTGTCGATGGCATCCACCACGTAGTCGAACTTTGAGCTCGCGAGCAGAGCGCCTGTCTTTTCGTCTTTGATATAATCTTGGATAACCGTCAGGCTGATGGCTGGATTGATGTCGCGTAGACGTTCGGCCAGCACGTCGGCCTTTGAGCGTCCGATTGTCGAATGCAGAGCCACCAGTTGGCGATTGATATTCGATGGGTTGATCAGATCGGCATCCACGATCGTCAGGCTACCGACTCCTGCGCGTGCGATCATCTCCGCCGCCCACGCCCCAACGCCGCCCAGGCCCACAATTAATACGTTTGCCGCCGCCAAGCGAGTGAATTTGTCTTGACCAAGGAGTTGGATGGTGCGTTCGTTCATAGAAAAGCTATAAAATAGATGGAAATATGGTGTGAAAATTCATCTCGATTTGAGTTTTTATCTCTTCGAGTGATACGTTTTTTATCGCTGCCAGCGCCTCGTAAATTTCTTGGATCGGGGTGTCGCCATCATCGGTTTCGAGCAAAATTCGGCTCAAATCGATCGCCTCGACTCGTGCGGCAAGTTCGCCGTTACGAGTGATTTTCTCGCCTAGGGACACCATACCGCCGCGGGCGATAATTTGACGAGCTACCTCTACATTGCCCGCGAAACCGTGAAAAACGAAGGGCACGGTGACTTTCTCCATTTGCCTTAGCACGTCGGGCGTGGCCTTGACGGCGTGGATGATGAGCGGCAGGTGAAGTTTTTCGGCCAAGAAAATATGTTCTTCAAACACGGCTCGTTGTTGTTTCTCGGTGGCGCGATATTCTTGGCGCATATCGAGACCCGTTTCGCCGATGGCAACGCATCGCTCGTGGCTCACGATATATGCCAACCGATCGATCCACGTAATATCGAAACCCGCCATGGCGTAGGGGTGAATAGCAGCCGAAAAAAGACCGCCAGTGGGTACTTGCGCCCCAGAGCTAACCATCAGAGCAAAGATGCTGAGCGTCTGTTGGTCGCTCGGCACGATATTATGTGTGTGTATGTCGATAAATCTACTCAAAATAATTATCTTTGCTCAGAAACTGTTTGCACCAACAAATTTATGAAAATTTTCCGAACGGCACTCTTTTTATCTTTCACGGCACTCTTTTTAGCTTGCCATCCAGCCTCGATTCAATCGACCTTTGTGCCGAGGATTGACCTGCCATCGCGATGCGAGATCATCTTTTCGGGTGATTTTATGCAGCACCTGCCTCAGGTTTCGGCTGCTCAACGCGACACCGGCTTCGACTATTTGTCGAGCCTGAAAACTATTATTCCCTATTGGAAGAGTGCTGATTTTGCGGTGATCAACCTCGAAACCACCCTTTCGCCCACTCCGCCCTACACCGGTTACCCTATGTTTCGTTCGCCGAGTGCTATTGCTGGTGCTTTGAAGCAAGCGGGGATCACCCACGTGGCCTTGGCCAACAACCACGCGATGGACAAGGGTTTGCTGGGGGCGCGTTTCACCATCGAGGCTCTTCAACGAGCGGGGCTTGGCTACTGCGGTGTGCGCCTGGCGAACGATGGGCGGGCGGAGTTGATGTATCTTTGCAAAAATAAATTCAAAATCGCAATTCTCAACTACACATATTCTGCAAACGGTATGCCAGTGCCGCGCGGGGTGCAGCTTAATATGATCGACACGGTGCTCATCAAGGGCGATATAGCCCTTGCGCGGGGCGAAGGGGCGAGCCATATTGTGGCGTTTTTCCACTGGGGCGATGAATACAGTGTCCGTGCTTCGCGAGCCCAGCAAGAGTTGGCCGCGTGGTGCCGCGTGGGTGGGGTGAATGTGGTGGTGGGTTCGCATCCTCACGTGGTGCAGCAGATTGATCCCGCGGGGCAGACCATCTATTCGCTCGGCAATTTTGTGTCCAACCAACGTGAACGTTACAAAAATGGTGGGATCAGTGTTCGAGTTACTTTTTATGAAGGTTTCGATCGCGCCACGTTTGCTTTTTTGCCTCACGCCGTTGGCCCGACCTACAACATCATATTGCCTGGCCAAGATTCATCCAATCTTTCGCACGCCGATTCGCGCCGTGCGGTTAATGCTTCATTGTAAAGAATGCACTACGACGAAATTATACACTACCTGAGTGGGGCAGCGGATGCGGAGCTTTTTGCTCGTTCGCGGCTCATCAAAGAGCGCGCTGTGGGGCAGAAGGTCTATCTTCGCGGCTTGGTGGAGCTGTCGAACGTGTGCGCCAAGAATTGTTATTATTGCGGTATTCGTCGCGATAATCACGCCGTGGATCGTTATGAATTGACAGAGCACGAGGTGCTCGATTCGGTGCGCCTGGCCATCGATCGGCGTTACGGTTCGGTGGTGCTCCAAGCTGGCGAGCGAACCGATGCTCGGTTTATCGATTTTGTGGCACATCTTTTGACCCGCATCAAGCAACTTCCCTGTGGTGCCGATCTGGGTGTCACCCTTTCGCTTGGCGAACAGAGCGAGGCGACTTATCGCCTTTGGCGATCTGCGGGGGCGGTGCGTTATTTGTTACGGATGGAGAGCTTCGACGAGAATCTCTATCAACAAATTCATCCCGCCGACCATTTATGGGCTCGGCGAAGAGAATGTCTTGATCTGTTGAAAAAAACTGGCTACCAAGTTGGCACGGGTGTGATGATCGGTCTGCCGGGTCAAACGCTCGATATTTTGGCTCGCGATCTGATGGCGATGAGCCAGGCCGAGATTGATATGTGCGGAATGGGGCCTTATGTGGAACACGCCGCGGCACCACTTGCCGCCTGCCATTCGGCCTTTGCGCCCGCCCAGCGAGTGGAACTCACCCTGCGTATGGTGGCCTTGTTGCGCCTTATGATGCCAACGATCAACATCGCCTCCACCACCGCCCTTGATGCCATCGATCGTGGGGCGCGGATGCGTTGCTTGGCTGTTGGGGCTAATGTGGTGATGCCCAACATTTCGCCCACGTCCCTTCGCCGTGCTTACGCGCTCTACGAAAACAAACCGACCGAAGATATGGATCTTCGGTCGGTAGATGTCGCTTACGGCCAGCAGGGTAATTCGCTGCACTATTTGTCTAGGATTGTTTCAAAGGGGGCTTCTAAAAATTGAATTTTTCAAGGCGGGCTCGTGGTTGCAAAACCGGAGCTTACTCGAAGTAAGTGAG
>JAVXIH010000125.1:0-3793 GCA_036648455.1 Mucinivorans sp. | reverse complement strand
ATCTTAAAATCCTCACTTACTTCAAGTAAGCTCCGGTTTTGCGACCAAAGCCCGCCTTGAAAAATTCAATTTTTAGAAGCCCCCATAATTTTTTTACCTTTTTTGTAACGTTTCGTCCTTAGAAAGCATCTTAATTAGACAAAAATAAATCAACAAACACAATGAAAAAACGTACTTTACTTTCTTTGGCCTTGGTTGCCTTTCTTGCTGTTTCGTGCTACGACAACGGTAATCATACGCAGGGCGTGTATCTCTATGGTCTATCGAAGATCGAGTCTAATTATCACGAAACAAATCGAACCGTGACCATCACCAATAATTTCGATCTAGTCAATGTGAGTGGGATGTCGGGGATGCCACGTCTAGCTTCACAAACTATCACCGGGGACACACTCACTCGCATCGAGTACACCTACCGTCCGGGTAAAGACAACAAAGATAGTTTGGTTCTTAAACGCTATGCGACCAATGGTCGGATTTGGAAAGATTCACTTCTTCTCAATGACAAACGAATGGCTGTTGCCGCCATCAGTGAAGATGGAACTATCACCCAATATGGCCTTCGTTATAGCGACAAGTCGATGCGTACAATGGTTGGTGAATACCAAATTAGTTCGGATCAGGGTCTGAGTCAGGGTCTTTATCGTGAGGCTTCCAAGGATGGCGTGCCTGTGGCTACATATACTTACTCTAGCTCTCCTAATTTGATAGGTGTTCAACAGTTGACCATCCTTGGTGATCCATATTATTGGCAATCATCTTGTTTCGGAGAGCAGAGCGAACTTCTTCTTTTCACGGCCACTGTGACCGAAAATGGTGAAAAGGTGAAGTATCAGTTTAATTACACCTTTGACAGTGATGGGTTGATGTCTACCGAAATTATAACTCGCAATGACAAGCCTTATCTGCGCAACATATACACTTACACTCGTTGGTTGGTTAGCAATGGCGGTGGAAGTAAGGCTGTGAAAACGACATTCTAAGACCCCTCGCTATAAATTTTTTTACCTTTTTTGTAACGTTTCCATTCTTTGGTGCATCTTAGAGGTAAACAAACAAATTATTTATAAAAAATGAAAAAACTAATCTTACTTTCTTTGGCGCTGACTGCCATTTTCTCGACTTCGTGTAATCCGAAGAGCAACGAACCTCAAAGCTTTTTTGTGTACGACATCGCTAGTATTGAATCTCACTACGTTAAAGACGGCAAATCAATAAAGATCGACAATAATTTCGCGTTGGTTGATGCTGGTGGTTACTATGGTCTGCCTCGTTTGAAGTCTCAATCATTCACGAACGACACGATCTCGCTCATCGAATATGAATACCACATTGGTATTGGTGGCAAGGACAGCCTTGTGGCTCGTCGTTACGTTGATGGCGGACGCGTGTTGGTCGATTCACTTGCCACCAACGCTGACGGAATGGCAACGGCTGTGATCCACAAAGACGGCACAACAACCCCATACTATATCGAGTATGACGGCCAAAGTATGCGTACGGCAGTGGGAGATAAAAAAGTGAACATTGAACTAGGTCTCTACGCTTCGGTGGTCAAAGAAGGCAAAACCGTGGTAACATTCAAGTATGCTGATCGCCCTAACTTTATCGGGATGCAACAGTTCTCGATCCCAGGTAATCCATACTACTGGCAAACCAATGTTTTCGGTAAGCAGAGCCAACTACTCCTCCATACCGCTACCGTGGTTGAGGACGGAAAAGATGTAGTATATACTTTCAAATATACTTTTGATAGCAATGGTTTCGTTACCACAGAAGAGATCAAACGCGGCGAAGATCCATTTATGCGTAACACATATACCTACAAAAGCTGGGTGGTGTCTACTGGCAAACCAGAGACAAAACCAGCAGGTAGTATGCTGAACTAAGAAAACTGGTCTCCGGTGACTTCTGAAAATTGCTTTTTCGGCGCTCCTTGTCTTGAAAATAATTTTTAGAAGTCCCATTTGCGTAACTTTATAGGCGCTGACCGAGCGAACACTTATTGATCACAGATGACATCATACATCGTTGCCAACAAGGCGATCGTGGCGCTCAGCAACTAATATATCAGGAGCTGAGCGCTGTGATGTTTGGTGTGTCTTTGCGTTACGCTCCCTCGCGTGAGGTGGCCCAGGATTGGTTGCACGATGGCTTTATCAGTTTGTTCAAACATATTGGCAAATATCGTTTCGAAGGTTCATTCCAGGGATGGGCGCGGCGAGTGTTCGTCACCACAGCCCTGAGTCACCTTCGCCACGACAGAGGTTGGACTGTTGCCAACCGCGCTAATGAAGGCGAGTTGTCTTTTGTGGAGAGCCAAACTTCCAACGCTCTGCAAACGATGCAAGAGGCCGAAATCCTAAGAATGATCAACCTTTTGTCGCCACCACAGCGTGCGGTGCTGAACTTGTTTTCGATCGAAGGTTTCTCGCACGACGAAATTGCAAAAATGCTCCATATCACAACGCAAAATTCACGACTAATCCTACATCGAGCTAAGGCGGAGCTCTCTAAACAGTTAAAGAAGGAGGGCATAATAGAATGAAGAACGAGAGCAAAGATCTGATAGATCAGGCGCTAGGTCGCTTGACAGACTACACTGCGGGGGATGTCCCTTCGTGGAGTAGTTTCGAGAGCCGTCGGATGCGTGTGCACGATGGTCGTCGGCGTATAGTGCGCTGGGGGCTAGGTGTGGTTGCGGCTGCGGCGGTGTTGAGCGGATTGACCTTGATCGTGATTAATCCTTGGCAAGAACTGCGCCACGAGTCAGAACTGATCCCCGCGGCAAACGTAGCCGCCGTTGCGCCTAATGAATCATTGCTCAGCGAACCAGACAAAGAACCGCCCGTGAGGTTGAATTATACCGCTCGCACCACCTACCTGGCCGATGCCGTCAGCCACAGTCAAGGGGAGCCAGTGGTTCGCAAAGCCGACGAAGAGCTTCTGGCCGTCATTGCTGGGGAGCCAACTGTTGAACAAACCATCGATCCGACGATCGATCCAAAATCTGATGTGGTGACAAAGACCGAACCGCCGACGGAGAAAAAATCAAAGCCGATCGTTTATCAAACGCCAGATTATCAGCGATCTAATCAATACACTCGCCCTCGTGTGGCTCGTAAATTGAAAGTCACGACAGGTCTGTTTGCCAACATTAGTTCGGGTTCGAACGACGTGGCGCGTAAAACGCCGATGGGTAATCCCGTGATGATGGATTATAGGGTGGGGCAATACACGGGCGAAATGAATTTTTATCCTGCGGATTTTGTTCATCATTTCCCTGTTTCGGTTGGTGCTTCGGTGCAGTTCGAGCTCTTGCCACGCTTCAACATCCAAACCGGTTTGGTCTACACCTACCTCCGTTCGACGAGCGAGAAGAAGCCTGATATGACGTATAAATACACCCAAAATTTGCATTATCTCGGTGTTCCGCTTAATTTGTCTTACGATTTCATAACCAACAGACGGATAGATTTCTATGCCACGGCGGGCGCGATGATCGAATTTGCGGTGGATGGTAGTGTACGCACCCAGGTGCTTTCAAACGCTGGTCAGGTGTCGAGTTCGAGCGAAAAGATAGACACCCGCGGTGTGATGCTCTCTTTCAATGCCGCTGCTGGTCTGAACGTGCACCTCACGCCACACGTTGGGCTCTATGTCGAGCCAGGGGTGAGCACATATCTGAGCAACGGCACCCATCCGATCAATTTCCGTACCCAGAGCGCGGTGCAGTTTAATATGAGGGTCGGCATACGAGTGAAACTTTGAGGTGGCTCCTCAAAATTGCTTT
>JAVXIH010000124.1:0-3880 GCA_036648455.1 Mucinivorans sp. | reverse complement strand
CCCGCGGTCGGTACCCCGACACGGTATTTATTAATCACTGTAATCAAATGCCCATAAAACGCTACAATAAAGAGAAGGCAACCGTCATCCCTGCCATCACAATGGCAACCATACTCATCAATTTAATCAAAATATTGAGCGATGGCCCACTCGTGTCCTTGAATGGATCACCAACCGTGTCGCCCACAACCGTCGCACGGTGACATTCCGAACCCTTGCCACCACAATTACCCTCCTCGACATATTTCTTAGCATTGTCCCACGCTCCACCTGCATTAGCCATAAAGACAGCTAGCACAAAACCAGCCCCTAGGCCTCCAACAAGCAGACCCAACACACCCGCAACACCGAAAATAACACCCATTATCATCGGCACGGCAATGGCCAGTAACGACGGAAAGAGCATCTCGCGCTGAGCCCCTTTGGTGGATATGGCCACGCATCGAGCATAGTCAGGCTCGGCCTGGTAAGTCATAATACCCTTGATCTCGCGGAACTGTCGGCGAACTTCCTCCACCATACTCTGCGCGGCACGCCCCACGGCATTCATCGTGAGCCCACAGAATACAAACGCCATCATCGAACCCACAAAGATACCAGCTAACACTTTCGGATTCATTAAGTTAACCCCATAATATTCCATAAAATCGGGGATCGTGGCATCCACTATATTGACTGTTTTGCCCAGCACCTCGATCGTGGTTTGCCCCAGGTGAATAAGCCCGATTTTGATCTCTTCGATGTATGAAGCCATCAGAGCCAGCGCTGTGAGCGCTGCCGAACCGATAGCGAAACCCTTGCCCGTGGCGGCTGTGGTGTTGCCCAGCGCGTCGAGCGCATCGGTGCGACGGCGAACCTCTGGATCGAGCCCCGACATCTCGGCGTTACCCCCCGCATTGTCGGCAATAGGGCCGTAAGCATCTGTGGCTAAGGTGATTCCTAGGGTTGACAACATCCCCACGGCTGCAATACCGATGCCGTAGAGGCCGAGCGAAAGATTTTCGGCCGACAACATATTCTGAACATCGAAGCCTGTGGCGCACAAATAGGCCAAAATAATGGCGGCGGCGATGGTGAGCACTGGAATGGCGGTCGAGATCATCCCCATCCCAATACCCGAAATGATCACCGTAGCAGGACCTGTCTTGGATGCCTCAGCGATTTTTTGAGTCGGACGATATGAGTGCGAGGTGTAATATTCAGTCGCTTGGCCGATGATAATCCCCGCCACGAGCCCCGTAATGACGGAGAAGCTCAGCCCTAGCCAATTTTGAATGCCTAATAAATATAGTATCAAGAAGGTTGAGCCTGCGATGAGTACAGAACTCACATTGACCCCAAGTCCCAATGCACCAAGGAGTTGCTTCATCGTAGCGCCTTCTTTGGTGCGCACCAAGAATATACCGATAATGGAGAGCAAAATCCCTACGGCGGCTATCAACATCGGGGCAAAAACAGCATTTAGTTGCAACGATCCCCCTTGCATCGAATAGGCTGCCGCGCCAAGGGCTGCCGTGGCAAGCACCGATCCGCAGTAGCTTTCGTAAAGGTCGGCACCCATACCCGCCACGTCACCCACATTATCGCCCACATTGTCGGCAATGGTGGCTGGGTTGCGTGGATCGTCCTCGGGGATACCAGCTTCGACTTTACCCACCAAATCGGCTCCCACATCGGCCGCTTTGGTGTAAATACCACCGCCCACACGGGCAAAGAGTGCTTGGGTCGAGGCACCCATTCCGAAGGTCAACATAGTGGTTGTGATCACCACTAATTTTTGCCCACCATCGGCTCCCACAAAATGGTCGAGCACCAGATACCAAGCCGAAATATCGAGAAGACCGAGCCCGACAACGGTAAGTCCCATCACCGCGCCGCTGCGAAAGGCAACCTTCAAGCCGCGGTTCAACGATTCGGAAGCAGCCTGAGCCGTGCGCCCCGAGGCGTAGGTGGCCGTCTTCATGCCGATGAAACCAGCTAATCCCGAAAATAAGCCACCCGTGAGGAACGCAAACGGCACCCAAGGGTTTTGAACCCCGAAACCGTAGGCTAAGATGGCGAAAAAGATCACCAACACCAAAAACACCCACCCAACGACTTTGTATTGCTGGCGCAGATAAGCCATCGACCCCGCGCGAACGTGGGCGGCTATGCGTTTCATTTTGTCATTTCCTTCGCTCTCTTTTTTCATCTGAACGAAGAAATAGCGCGCAAAGAGTAGCGCAACGATGGCGGCCAGCGGTGCTAGCCAAAAAATGATGGGGGTTGTCATAATTGGGGTTGAACTTAAAATGTTAAAAACTATGAGTCGAAAACAATAGAAAAGTCGCTATTACCACTACAATTCTACAAAAAATCCATTGGATTTGCAAATAATTATTTGTAAATATTTTTGCCCGCCCAAAAAAAGCATTACTTTTGCGCAATGAATATAAAAGCAAGGTATTTATATATAATAGGTGTGGCGCTGTTGGCGGCCGATGTGATAACGAAAATAATGGTGAAGACCTCGATGACCTTGGGCGAAAACATCTCTGTTTTCGGGTCGTGGTTCAACATTCATTTTATCGAGAATCCAGGCGCTGCTTGGGGCTTTGAGCTGGGTGGCGATAGCGGGAAGTTGATTTTGAGCCTATTTCGCATCGTTGCCGTGTCGTTTGTGGCGTGGTATATTACTCGTCTTCACCGTCGTAATGCTCCCGCTGGCGTTCAGATAGCCGCGGTTGCGATTTTGATCGGGGCGTTTGGGAATATTGTGGATTCGGCTTTTTTCGGCTTGATTTTCTCGGAATCTACCCACTATGCGGTGTCTCATTTTACGGCTTGGGGCGATGGTTACGGCACGTTTTTGCACGGTGATGTGGTGGATATGCTCTACTTTCCGATCATCGAGATTGACCATGTGCCATCTTGGGTTCCGATTTGGGGTGGAGGTCCCTTTGTTTTTTTCTCAGCGATATTCAACCTTGCCGACAGCTACATCAGTGTGGCTATGATTTATTTAATTCTCTTTCAGCGAAAGTTTTTCAAATAAAATGTTGGTTATTGAGAAATAATACATATCTTTGCAGTCCAAAAAACATTTTATACCTATAGTAAATGTATGCAATTGTAGAAATAGCAGGTCAGCAATTTAAAGCTGAGAAGGGTCGGAAACTCTATGTTCACCGTCTGCCACAAGCCGAAGGCTCAGTGGTTAGTTTCCCCCAAGTACTACTGCTAGAAGACGACGGAAAGGTCAAAGTCGGCACACCTATCATCAAAGATGTCGCAGTTGAAGTTAAGGTTTTACGCCACTTGAAAGACGATACTGTTATCGTGTTCAAGAAGACTCGACGCAAGGGCTACAAAGTCAAGAATGGTCACCGCCAGTATTTGACACAGATTCTTGTTGAGAACATAGGCGCAGTAGCTAAGTCAGAAAACTAAAACAAGAAGCATAAGCAAAAGATATGGCACACAAAAAAGGTGTTGGTAGTTCAAAGAACGGCCGCGAATCAGAAAGCAAACGCCTCGGAGTAAAACTCTTCGGAGGTCAGGTCTGCAAGGCAGGCAATATCATCGTTCGCCAGCGTGGTACTCGTCACAATCCGGGTGAGAATGTTGGTATCGGTAAGGATCACACGCTTTTCGCTTTGATCGACGGGACGATAGCATTCCGCAAGAAGGCAGAGGGCAGATCGTATGTGTCGGTTAATCCTATTGCTGACCAAGCGTAGGTTGTTGATCACTGGAAATTATAAGAAACGCTGTTCATGTTGATGGACAGCGTTTTTTGTTATTGGTTCTAGCTTTTTTTTTGCTAGTTGGTTTTTTGTGAGTTACTGTGTCTAGCAAGTTCTAGACGTTTCTAGAAATTTCTATCCTGGGGGTTTATGTA
>JAVXIH010000123.1:0-4005 GCA_036648455.1 Mucinivorans sp. | reverse complement strand
TATTATGTGGATCGGTACACAAAGTGGGCTCAACACTTTTGACCATTACACACTCAAACGATATTTCCGCGACACGAAGCCTTCGGGTCTGCCATCATCCTTCATCAGAGCGATTAATCAGGACAATCGAGGTAAAATATGGATTTCGACCTCCACCGGCACGGTGACATACAACAACGTGAGCGATAATTTTTCGGAGCGACTCTACAACTCTAAACACATTGCAACCTTCAGCTCTTTTGTTGTCCCCGACGGTATGCTTTTTGGTGCCGATGGTGGGTTGCTCAAATATTCATTGGCCAGTGATTCGATCGAAGAGATGATAGTGCCCGATGCAAGTCAGAACGCAATTGGCCCCATACACGACATCAAACGACTGAACGAACAGACACTGGTGATCTGTTCGCGCAGCTCGGGTCTGTGGTACTATAATCTATCAACTCGGCGTTTTACTCAGTCTAAATTCTTTACACATCATTTTATTTGGAAAATCCAAATCGATAACCGCGGACAAATTTGGGTGTCAGACTACAACGAAGGAGTGTATTGTATCGATAAAGACGATCATATAATCCACCATTTCACCGAATCGTCGAGCGAATTATGTGGCAATATCGTGCTGGATATCCTGAGCCACAAGGATCAAGTATGGTTTGCCACCGATGGTGATGGGATCAGCATATACAACCAGAAAGACGGCACTTTCAGCCAAATCAGTAACGAGCCCACAGATCGAAACTCGATTATGGCTAATTCCTTCTATTCGCTCTACGAAGATCGTCACGGCAATATTTGGACTGGCTCTATTCGCGAAGGATTGATCCTGATCAAACCAACCGACATCCAGACCTATCATTACGCCCCGAGCGGCAGCACACGCGGAGTGAGTCACGAAACGATTGTCTGCCTATGGCCCGACCCCGATGGCTCGCTCTGGATTGGTACCGATGGCGGCGGAGTGAATCACTACAACCCCACCACCAATCGCTTTACACACTACCCATCAACTGCTGGCCAAAAAATAGTATCTATCACATCCTATTCGCCCAAAGAATTGCTTGTTTCGGCTTTCAACAAAGGGCTTTTCGTGTTCAACAAACAGTCGGGCGCTGTCCGAGAATTGTTGATCAAAAACAGGAAAGAGACATCTCTTCACTTTTCATCGGGAAACTTAGTCAACCTATACGCGGCTGGGGGTGACCACATTTATATTATGGGCACGCGTATGATACGGTATGATCTGCACGATCAATCGTTTCACAACATAAAGGCACCCAACATTGACGCGCAACAACTGACTGGTTTACAGGTGATCGGTTCGCTCAATGGATCGCTCTATTTGATGTCCTATCAAAACATATTGCGCCTGGACGAACAAAAGCAAACGCTCAGTCTGATCTACGCCTTTGGGCTCGAAGTGACTCTGATGGCCAGCGTGATGGATCAATCGGGTAATGTGTGGCTCGGCACAGACAATGGACTGTTGAAGTTGGACGCTCATACGGCAAAGTTAGAGAAAATAGAGACCAACCTTTTCACCGATGTCACCTCGCTATCCATCGATAGCCAGGGACGACTATGGGGCGGAGGTGACAATATATTATTCTGCTATCTGATTGATGAAAACCGCTTTATGATTTTCGGTGAGTCGGATGGTGTTGCCCCTTCGCGCCTGATTTTCACACCCTTCGAACAGAAAGACCCCGACAATATCTATATGGGTAGCACCAAGGGGTTGATCAAGGTCAATGGCCGTGCAATATTTAACAACCACACAGTCCAGGCGGGTGATACTCTGACTCCGAAACCTCGCATATCGCTACTCGATGCCATTGCCGATGGTCGATCGGTGGCCGGCATATACGACGATAACTCGATCGCACGCATCAATTTAGAGTATGGCTACACCTCATTCTCGATCAAGGTGATTGTGGACGAAAAAGACATTTTCCGCAACAAACTCTTTAGCTTTTTTGTCGACGGGTTGAGCAAGACCCCTGTCCAGACATACGAACCGACCTTGGCGCTAGGTCAATTGTCCTCGGGTGATTATTCGATTCGAGTGAGTTGCTTGATGGCCAATGGGCAATGGAGCCAACCAACAACGGTGGCTCTGATTAACGTCACTCCGCCTTGGTGGCGCCAATTATGGTTTGTGATGCTCGCCATGTCGGTGATAATCGCGGGGGTGTATTACACAATCCACCGTGTATTTAGTCTCAAAAAACGCAAAATGGAGATCGCTATGCGCAAAGTAGAACAGCGATCATACCAAGATAAGATCAATTATTTGATCAACATCAGCCACGAACTTCGCACTCCGCTGATGCTGATCATTGCCCCACTCAAAGCATTGATCAAATCGAAAACATTGACCGAAAACCAAGAGCAACAGGTCAAGAAAATATACAACAACTCGCAATATATGAGTAGCGTGATCAATATGGTGCTCGATGTTCAGAAAATGGAAGCGGGCAAAAGTCCGCTCTGCCTGACGGATCACAATATTGTGCAGTGGATCGATCAAATGATCGAAAATTTCAGTTTCGAGGCGCAAAGTCGCGGTATTACTCTGAATTTTCGCTCTACCTTGACTGACCAAATACTATCCTTCGACGAGGCGAAATGTAAAATCGTGCTCTCGAACCTACTCATCAACGCCTTTAAATTTAGCCCAGACCGCTCGACAATCACCATCCGCGTGGATCAGGTGGAAAATATGATGGTGCGAATATCGGTTGAAGATCAAGGTATTGGGCTCGACAACGTGGATCAAGCCAAATTATTCACCCCTTTCTATCAAGGTAAACACAACCGCAATGGCAGCGGTGTTGGGCTCTCGTATGCCAAGGTACTAGTCGAACAACACAAGGGGCACATTGGGGTGAAGGCTAACGCCGATGGCGGAGCGACTTTCTTCTATGATTTGCCATCCAATCTATCCATCGGCACGATCGCCCAGACTCCGACGGTGAACCTGGACAAGATCACCGCACCGACAGATATCAAAGAAGTTAAACTCAAACTTTCGCTCCGAGAATATTCGGTGCTCGTTGTGGACGACGACCCTTCGTTCCTCGACTTTATGCGGGGTGCGCTCGGTTCGTCCTTCGCCACGCTCGATTGTGCAGGCGATGGCGCTCAGGCGCTAGAAATCATCAAAACTAAGAAAATCGACCTTGTCATTAGTGACGTTATGATGCCCGTGGTCAATGGTTTCGAACTGTGCGGAACCATCAAATCATCGATCGAAATCAGCCATATAGCCGTTGTCCTGCTCACTTCGCAGATCGAAACCGAGAATCGCGAAATAGGGTACAAAATGGGCGCAGATGCCTATATTGGTAAACCATTCGAAATCGATTCACTGCTGAACATCGTCTGCTCGATCCTCTATAATCGATTGCAGGTGCGCAACCGATCGAAAGACAAACTCTCCCAAGCCAGCCAAATCACATTTAGTAGCGCCGATGAACAGTTTATCGACCGACTCAACGATTTGATCGACGAGAATATGTCCAACGAAGATTTGACTATCGAATTTCTGGCCAGTGAACTCTGTATGAGCCGTACTTCGCTCTACAACAAGGTGAGTCAAATCACTTCGCTGGGCGTGAATAATTATATCAATCACATCCGCATCGATCGAGCGGGCGAATTGCTGATAGCAACAGGCAAAACGATCACCGAAATTTCGGAAGATACGGGCTTCAAATATCCGCGATATTTCAGCACCCTTTTCCGCCAACAAATGGGACTCAGCCCTCGCGAGTGGCGCAAAAAACACACCAAACAGGAGTGAGGGGGCTTCTGTTTCTTTTGAACCCGATCAGCCATTTGTAATTATACTAGCTTTCTTTGGGTTCTAGCTTCGGGGCTAGTGTTGGGTGCTAGCTTTGGGGGCGTTTGCCACCCCCCAACCCCCCCCGGTTAAATTATTTTTTAGGGGCCCCAAAAAAAAACCAAACAAAAAAAAATCTCCTAACCCGTTCAAATGGGCCCATT
>JAVXIH010000122.1:0-4026 GCA_036648455.1 Mucinivorans sp. | reverse complement strand
TAAAAATTAGATTTTTCAAGGCGGACAAGGTCGCAAAACCGGAGCTTACTTGAAGTAAGTGAGGATTTTAAGATCCGAAGTCCAACGCCGAAAAAGCAATTTTTATAAGTCACCAAATAACAATAAATAATTACTAACTAACAAATCAAAACTATGTTCAAAGGACAACCAAAAGGACTCTTTGTGCTCGCATTGGCCAATATGGGCGAACGCTTCGGTTATTACACGATGCTCGCCATTTTTGTGCTCTATATGCAAGCTAAATTCGGTTTCTCGACCGACCAAACCAGTACAATATTTGCCGTTTTCCTGGCTGCGGTATATTTTTTACCACTGATTGGTGGTATTGTAGCCGACCGCGTTTTAGGCTATGGCAAGACCATTATGCTGGGGATCGTGATTATGTTTTTTGGCTATATTTTGCTAGCCATTCCAACTAGCGTATCTACCTCGGGGATGGTGATGATGTTCGGGGCGCTGGCTCTGATTGCCATCGGCACGGGTTTTTTCAAGGGGAACTTACAAGCCTTGGTTGGTAATTTATATGACAATCCAAAATACAGTGCCAAACGCGACTTGGCTTTCTCGATTTTCTATATGTGTATCAACGTGGGTGCGTTATTTGCTCCCACAGCAGCTGGCGCGGTGTCGAGCCACTTTCTGCAACAAGACGGATATTCGCAATATGTGAGCGAAATTCCCGATCTGTATCACCAACTCGAAAACGGAGTGATCACACCCGAAGGCACAGCCAAATTCACCGAATATGCCACCCAAATGGGGCACGAAGGTGAAAACCTTGCCACTTTCGGTGCTGGTTATACCACTTCACTCGCTCAATCGTATAACTACGGCTTTGCGGTGGCTTGTTTCTCATTGATTCTTTCGATGTTAGTCTTTATCCTCTTCCGTAAATATTACAAGAGCGCCGACAAAACCGAGAAAGAAAAAACTGCCGAGGGGACAAACGATTCGGTGGTGCTCACCGCTCAACAGACCAAGGATCGATTGGTTGCGCTGGGGCTGGTCTTTTGCGTTGTGATCTTCTTCTGGATGGCCTTCCACCAAAACGGACTCACGATGACCTTCTTTGCGCGCGACTACACCCAGACTTCGGTCACAGGTTTCGATCGTTTCGGTTTCTCGCTGCTCACTCTACTCCCATTCGCCATCTGTTTCTATGGGGTGTTGAGTATGTTCCAAGGCAAAGGTAATAGTCGTGTGATTGGTGCGGTGACTGCTTTTGCGGGTGCAGGGCTCGCTTGGTGGGCTTACAGCTCCTTCACACCGATTATGAAAATCACTCCCGAAATTTTCCAACAATTCAATCCATTCTTTATCGTGATCCTCACCCCTGTTGCGGTGGCATTTTTCGCGTGGCTCAACAAAAAAGGTAGAGAGCCGCTCGCCCCACGCAAGATCGGTATCGGGATGGTGATTGCGGCACTCGGTTTCATTGTGTTGCTCATCGGTTCGCTTGGGTTGATGACACCAAACGAGGCCAAGGCAGCCGGTGGTATCGCCGAAGCAGCTCGTGTGTCGCCTAATTGGTTGATTTCCACATATTTTATTTTAACAATTGCGGAACTATTCCTTTCGCCAATGGGTATTTCGTTTGTTTCGAAGGTGGCCCCTCCAAAATACAAAGGTTTGGCGCAAGGCGGTTGGTTGGCAGCCACAGCCATTGGCAACTACTTGGTGGCCGTTGTGGGTTACATCTGGGCAGGTCTTCCACTGTGGATCGTATGGGGTATTTTGGTTACACTATGCTTACTATCAGCATCGTTCCTATTCTCGAAAATGAAAAAATTGGAACAGACAACACGAGAGGCATAAACGTGGAATAATTTTTGATAAAAAGAGGGTGATTGTTTCACCCTTTTTTTATATCTTTGTAGTGATGATTAAAAAACTGTTATTTACAGCCCTCCTTTGCATAATAGTGCAAGGCGCGGTGGCACAGAATGGAAACGGCTTGGGCGGCGGGATTCGCGCAGGGCTCAACCTCTCAGACTTCACGGGTTCTACCGGTTCTTCGCGCGCGGGGATCTCGGCAGGGTTATTTGTTGACTACACCATCAATCGCTTTGGTTTCGAGGCTGGTTTGTATTATTCCGAGCAAGGCTCCTTCGGCGTTGCCGAGCAAAGCATAGTGGGCAACAGAGCCAACTACAACTTGGACTACCTCAGCCTGCAACTGCTTGTCAAGTACCAAATATTCAATGGGTTCCGCGTTTTTTTGGGTCCTAATGCAGGTTATCTGATCAACTCAAAAATGTCATACGGTTCGGTGAATCAGCACATCGATTACATCGCCCCTTGGGATATAGGCATTGTGGGTGGTGTGGGCTACACCTTCCGTTTCGGGCTCGATGTGGCAGCCAGTTACACGCACGGTTTCATCGACTTATTCAAAACTGAACGCAAATCATACACCTCGATGTTCAAGATCACCGTTGGGTGGAATTTTTTGAACAGAAACAAGAAAGCAATAAAAGAAAACAAAAGGTATGGAAATTAAAAAAAGTGGAGCTACGCTCAGCAAAATAGTCCAGATAGGCGAAAAATTAAAACGATTAACCGCTCAGACGGGGCAAGAATATTTGCCATTGAATCGCGGTGTAAATTCGGTGGTCAATGTTGACCTACAAAGTGTTGCCAATGGGTTGGATTTCAATTCGACTCGTATGCAAGTTTACCCTCCTGGACCTGGTTTTGCGGAGCTACGCGAGGCGATCAACCAAGAATATTTTTGTGGACAATCGAGCAAGGAGAACATATTGATCACCGCCGGTGGGATGAACGCCTTGGATTTGGTGATCCAGACGGTGGCCATCAAGAAACTTTATTTGCCAATATATTACTGGGGTTGTTATTTCCATTTGCTCACCATTCGTGGCGTGGGCAACGGCGAATACACAGCGCACAGCGAGCTTTACAATATGATCGACGAATTGAAGGGTTCGGGGGTTTTGATTTGTGATCCTGGCAATCCGTTGGGCGAGAAATACGATGACCAAGAGATGTTCCGTTTGGTCAAAACGCTCAGCGATGCTGGTGTGGTGGTGTTTTTCGATTCGCCCTATCGTCGGATTTTTTTGGATGGCACAGACGATTACTATTCTCGATTGATGGAGTTAGACAATGTAATTATCACCGAAAGTTTCTCGAAATCGGTTGGTTTGAGTGGTCAGCGGTTAGGATTTATCCACACCACCGATCGCGCGGTGCACGACGAGGCCGAGATTCGATTAATGTATTGCACCAATGGGGTCAACGCTTTTGCGCAGGAGGCAGTTTTGTCGCTTCTGACCAGTGCAGAGGGTCGCAAGGCGGCCTCGGATTTCAAACAAGCCACACGTGCCGACATAGCGCTCAACATCGAATACCTCGACAAGCGGGGGCTGTTGGCGCGTGAATTTTACAACACATCGACTCCGCGGGGGATATTTGCAGTGGTGAACAAGACCGAAGATGAGTTGTTGGAGCATTACATTGGTTCGGTTTCGCTATCATTTTTCACCAAGAGTGACAAGGAGCGGGCGAGTCGTTATGCTCGGATATGTGTATCGATGCCGCACGCTAAGTTTGTGAAATTTTTCGACAGCGTTCCCGTATAGGCCGCTTCGAGTGCCCGCGCAGCTAGCGCGGTGCTATGTATGGCAAATCCTTCACGCAACGCGTACCACCAGATTGATCGCCAGTAAGCAAGCACATAAGTTCACCTCTCTCTTGGACACTGAATCCAGGCCTATTACCTGTTACTCCGCTCTGATTAATATTAAACGAGAAAGTCGATCGCGAAAAATTCAAACCTGTCCATTTCCCGTCATTCCCATCTTTATTCGTCCCCAAGCGCGACTGCATCAGCACTAATTCGCGCTGGTTGGGGATTCGGAATTTCACCCCACCAATATCTTTGCAAGGAGAAGCTCCGTTTGTTGCCGCGCTATTCAAACTGGTGAAGGTATATGTCGTCCCGCTCGAAGCTCCATTGATTTGGAATTTCCACCAAGGCAGGTTATC
>JAVXIH010000121.1:0-4234 GCA_036648455.1 Mucinivorans sp. | reverse complement strand
AACTCTGACACGCATTGTTTGTGCCGTAATGGTTTTTATCGGACAGTAATAACATAAAACTAAAAAAGCTAGAAGCAGTTTCTATAAACTGGTTCTAGCTTTTTTAGGCTCAATTATTTTTGCCTTCCGCGTAGCTCCGCTACGCTGCAAAAATTCTTGACCCTTGACGACTTTGAATGCGAGACCTTTTTCATTACTCTGATCAACCAATAATCAGTCTCTACTTGGGGCTACGCGCCCCAACCCCGCGGTCGGTGCCCCGACACGGTAATTTATCGATTTACCATTAGACACAGCAATCAAAAGACGCTGTGCGTCCGTCCGACCAATCACAAAGGCCGAAAAATAACCAACCCTAACCTCACATCCTCCGCCACCCGACAACCATCTATCCGAGGCGCTGCAACCCGCCCATCGCATACAAAATCATAAGAAGAATAATACGAAGATATGGGTTGAGTAGCAGTGAAAACCCGCGCCTCATCCCACAACTTACTTGATATAAATGAGTTGAGCAGCTGAGCCCCACCCTCGACCATCACACTCTGAACGCCACGCTCCAACAGTGCATTCAATATCTGTGGCAACGTATCTGTCGAGTAATCAATCTGACAAGTCGCCGTATGAGCCACCTTCGAAGCTCGCTCGGTGAAGGTCAACGTCGGCGCATCAGCATCGAAAATATTACACCCCACATCGAGCTGCAAATACCTATCCGTCACCACTCGCAACGGATTATGCCCCTCGACATCGCGCACCGTAAGTTGCGGATTATCAAGCTCAACCGTGCGCCGACCAACCATTATCGCATCGCACTCAGCCCGCCAACGATGCACCACCTGCCGCGCCTTGTCGCCCGTCATCCACGCCGGATGACTGCCAATCGGACGCACAATATCCAGAAACTTATCGCTCGATTGCGCCCATTTCAAAATCACGTATGGACGCTTTTTCTCGTGCACAGTGAAAAACGGAAGGTTGATCGCGCGACACTCCGCCTCGTTCACCCCGACTCTCACCTCGACACCAGCCCGACGGAGCTTTTCGATCCCGCGACCAGCAACTTTTTCATTGGGGTCGATCGAGCCGACGACAACTTTTTTGATCCCACTATTGATGATCAAATCGGCACAGGGAGGTGTCTTGCCAAAATGAGAACACGGTTCGAGGGTCACGTAGATGGTCGCCTCGCTCAATTTAGCTGCGTTTCCGCGTTTTTGGACATCATTAATTGCATTAACTTCGGCGTGCGCCTGGCCGCATTTGGCGTGATACCCTTCGCCTATCATCGCGCCGTCACAGTCCACCACCACCGCACCCACCATTGGATTGGGCGAGGTGTGGCCAGCACCCATCCGAGCCAATTCGATAGCTCGACGCATAAAATTATTATTTTCCATCCTCTTGGTTTTGATCTACAAATTTAGCATCTTTGTAGGAATAAACATATTCACGATGAAAAAATTATCGATCTATCTTTTCGTCCTTCTGGCAATGGTTAATATTCCAGCGAGAGCGAGTATCAAAAATTTGCTACCCACGCCTCAACAAATCACAGCCCAGAAAGGGTCATTTGTGGCTGGGGGTACTATCCAGCTGATAACTCCCGCGTGGCGGGGCGAGTTCGAGGCGCTAATCGCTCAAATGGGCGGGCGCTTGGTGGCGGCCGACCAGCGAGCCGATCAAACGATTTGGGTGAAACTTGTCGATTCGATCGATGGAGTGGAAATTAACGCCAACGAGGCATATGCGATGCAAGTAGATCGACAAAAAATCACAATTACCGCCCTCACCAAGCGAGGGATCTACTGGGCGCTGCAAACACTCCGCCAGTTACGCAACGACAAAGGGGGCTACGATTGCTGCACGATAACGGACTACCCCGCCTTTGCCATCCGCGGTTTTATGCAGGACGTGGGGCGCTCGTACCTATCCATCGAAGAGCTCAAACGCGAAATTGCGAAGCTCTCGGAGTATAAAATCAACGTTTTTCACTGGCACTTGACCGAGAATCAGTCGTGGCGATTGGAGAGCAAAATCTTTCCGATGATCAACGACTCGATCAACACCACTAGGTTCAAAGGGAAATATTACACGATTGCCCAGGCGCGCGAACTGGTGGCCTTCGCCAGCGCCCATAATGTGCAGATAATCCCCGAAATCGATATGCCTGGCCATAGCGCGGCTTTTGAACGGACATTCCGCCACTCGATGCAAAGTCCCGAAGGGATGAAAATCCTCAAATTACTCATTGCCGAGGTGTGCGAAACTTTCGAGGGCGTCGAATATCTGCACATCGGCACCGACGAGGTGAAATTCACCAATGCCGATTTTGTGCCCGAGATGGTGGCTTTTGTGCGAGCCCACGGACTGAAAACTATCTCGTGGAATCCAGGTTGGAAATATGATGTCGGACAGATCGATATGACCCAAATGTGGAGCTCGTATGGCAGACCTCAGCCAGGGATTCCAACCATCGACTCGCGCTATCATTACCTGAATCATTATGACGCTTTCGCCGATCTGATCGGTCTTTTCAACAGCAAAATCGGCAACGAAGAACGTGGATCGAACGATATGGCGGGCGTGATACTCGCCCTGTGGCACGATCGATATATAGCCGACGAGAAACAAATGATTATCCAAAATCATCTGTATCCCAATACGTTAGCCATCGCACAAAGAGCGTGGCATGGCGGTGGAACAGAATATTTTAATCAAAACGGGACGAATTTGACCAAAGAAAATCGCGCCGCTTTTGCCGAGTTCGAAAATCGTATGATATGGCATAAAGACAATAATTTCAAGGGCTACCCCTTCGCCTATGTTCGCCAAGCCAACGCCGAATGGTCGATCAGCGATCCCTTCCCTAATGGTGGAAATTTGGAGGCGATATTCCCGCCCGAAAGCCAAAACAGTAGAAGCTATCTCTTTGATGGCAAGCGATATGAGTCACACATAGCCTACGGTTCTGGCATTTATCTACGTCACGTTTGGGGCCCAGCCACCATTCGCGGTTTTTTCAGGGATCCACAAACAAACCACACAACCTACGCTTCGACTTGGGTGTATTCACCTAGCGATCAAACTGTTGGGCTGTGGTTCTCGACACAGAATTACGGTCGATCAGAAATGGATCTCGCCCCCGAGCAGGGAAAATGGGACTACAAAGACAGTAAACTCTGGATCAACGGCAATTTGATCGCACCGCCAGTTTGGCAATCTACGCACACCGTCAAATCGAACGAAACGCCGCTCACAAACGAGAATTTCGAGAGCCGCGATCCGCTCGCCATCCACCTCAACAAAGGGTGGAATCGTGTGGTTATCAAACTGCCTGTGGGTGAATTTACGAGCCACAACGTGCGCCTAGTCAAGTGGATGTTCAACTTCGCCTTTGTCAATATGGAGGGCACAGATTCTATCCCTGGGCTTATCTATCGCGCCGTGCGCTAAACAGCTTCTTAGATTTGCTCGCCGTTGAGCCAAATCGTGTAGCTCAGCGGGCAAATCATACGGAACATAGCCGCCACACCGCAGTAGCGCTCTTGGGACATACCAACGATTTTGCGAATCTTCTCAGCGCTTTCTGGTGCCGCGATGAAGTTATATTTAAGCGCGGCTGCGGTGTAAACGACAGGCATCGTGTCGCTTTTGCTGGCCGTGGCCTCGATTTCGAACTTTTCGAGCTCCACCCGCATCTTTTTTGCCAACGAAGCCACATCCATCCCCGTACACCCCGCCAAAGCAACAAGCATAAGGGGTTTGGGCGTTGGCGCGCTCGCCGAACCGCCATTTTCGCTCTTAGCATCGAGCGCGATTGAAAAATTTTCGATATTCGCTTCAAAGCTCATATCGTGCTTATAATCAATTGAAATCTTGTCCATTTTGTTGTTTTTTAGGTGATTCTTTCTGTAAAGATGCAAATTTTTTTTCAAAAAGTTTTGGAAATATGATTTTTTGCATTAACTTTGTCGTCACAAAAGCCCAGAAGATGTAGATAACCGATCGCGGTTGGGGGGTGAGGGGTTTTGGAAAATATGTTTTCAGGAATACTTTGTAAGCAACACGTTTTCAAGAATACGTTTTAGAAAATATTGCAGAAATAGCTCAGTTGGTAGAGCACGACCTTGCCAAGGTCGGGGTCGCGAGTTCGAGTCTCGTTTTCTGCTCAAAAAGGAGCGAGCTGATTAGCTCCTCCTTTTTTTTGGTTAAAAGTTTTTTACAATGCTCG
>JAVXIH010000120.1:0-4274 GCA_036648455.1 Mucinivorans sp. | reverse complement strand
CGCTATATTCGGGTGAGTAAAGAGGAGAACGCCGCCACACTACAATCACACGCATTTTTTAAGGCTTAAATTTCAATCTCACTCCTCCAAATGTTCGAGGCTAGCATAGCTACGGGTGTTTGGATCTTGCAATTGCTCTTTTTCGTATCGAGCAATCATATCATTGTATATTTTAGATATATTTTCATCACTTAAATTAGGCACGACCTTTTCAATAAAGGATGTTATCGCCAATTCTCCGTACATTTTACCCTTACGCTTTTTTCCCTTAGTATAATCGTCATTAATCAAACCCTCTTCACCTGGTTCGACAATGTTATTAAATTTTTTACCATGCATTTGATCACATGGTTTGGCGCGTACTGCACTTTTTTGATTGTATCTACGTATATTTCCATTCACCAACTCTACAACCGCAACTTCTTGACGTTCTTGGACAAGCAACGAAAAGGTATATGGAGTACGTTTATTGTAGGTTTTTGCATTTTCGGGGTCGACAACTTCCCCTAATCGGCGATAATCACGGGTTGCTTTTTCGAGCTGTCTAAATTGCTGACTCTCTACCCAATCCTCTATTCTGATTCTAACATCAGGAAAGTATTTCTTAGCCAATAGATCGGAAATCTCGCTACAACTATACCCCTCAATAAACAGGTGGGTGGCGATTCTATAAATCGTATTCGTATAACCCATCCTCTTTTTATTCAATGCGTTGTGGTCATAAAAAGAGCACCCACAACGATAACATATATACCTGGCTATCCTGTTGTCTTGGGTTTTGTGTACCCGTTTGGCAATGGTGTATCCATTTTTTGTGTGGATCGTACTCTTGTATCCACATTTGGCACACGTAACCTCAGGTCTACCTTCTTTAGGTGTCTTAATTTTACTCATATCTCAGAAGTGTAATTACCCAAAGATAATATAAAATCGTCAAAAATCACCATAAATCAAATTATTTTTGGTGAAATAGATACAGTAATAACAAGGCTTAATCGCCATTATGAAACCTCGACTGGATTTGAACACAAATAAGTGTAGGCACAACAAAGTGCTTGCGCTTAACCAATTTAGCTATGTGTTACAAAACCACAAAAACTGCCGCGTTCAATGATCGTTCAACGGCAACAACCAAACAACTCGCTCAATCAAAAAAGCAAGTAGAATCCGATCCGCTCTTGACACGAGAGCAAGTGTGTCAGAAATTGCACATCTCGACCTCCACCCTGCACCGATTCGTAAAATGCGGTGTTTTGATTGCTTACAAAATCGGTCGCCGAACACTGTTCAAATGTTCTCAAATCGAAGCAGCACTTATCCAAAGTAACAACTAATTAAAAACACCAGCACAATGAATATCTTAAATACAGTAACCGAATCGATCAATCAATTTTCTCAAAAAGTTAGAGATATTGTTCAAGTAACACTCAACAACATATTATCAAATATCAAACCGTTAGATTTCGCCTCTTTGAAACGAAGTTCAGACAAGGTTAATGTAATCGACAAATATGTCCACACAATCAAAAACCTATGCTCGATTGCACAAAGCATTGGCAGCCCAATAAAGTACACCAATCAGTCGGTCTACTTGTATAATGGTCGCTATTGGAGTTTAGTGCCAAAAGACACGTGCGAACATTTTTTGGGAGCTGTGGCCGAAGCCTCAGGATTTGATTACTCCAAGGCCAACTACTATTGCACAAAGAGTAAGCTTTTTAAGCAATTACAAGCTGAAGCATACTGCGAACCCGAAAAACAAGATACATTAACAACATTTATCAACCTCAACAATTATACTCTAAGGGTAAGCACTAATGGTATTGAGATGAATCCACATTCAGCCGATGACAACCTACATTACTGCCTCGAGTTTGATTACAACCCTAGTGCCGCGTGTCCTATTTTTGATAAATTTTTGGACGAAGTACTACCAGACAAAGAGGCGCAAAGGCTGCTCTTGGAATACATGGGGTATATCTTCATCAAGGGGCTCAAACTCGAAAAGGTGTTGGTATTGCTAGGGAAAGGGGCCAACGGTAAATCCGTCTTATTCGACGTAATTACCGCATTGGTAGGCAAACACAATACCACCAACTTCAAAGTAGGCGACCTGACTTATGATCGTAATTATTGCCGAATTAAAATTGAAAACAAGTTACTCAATTACGACACCGACCTAAAGAATTCGATCAATGCAGCCGATTTTAAGATCCTGGCATCTAATGAGCCAATTTCGGCACGAGATATCTATAAAGAACCTCAAATGATCTACAACTACGCCAAGCTTATCTTCAACACCAATGAGTTGCCAGACAATGGGGCCGAAAGTTCGGACGGTTACCTGCGTCGCTTTCTAATTCTAACGTTCGAGGTTACTATCGAAGAGAGCAAACGAGATGTAAACTTATCCAAAAAGATCATCGCAAGTGAATTGGCTGGAGTGTTGAATCGCGCTTTGGAAGGTGCGCAACGGGTGATTGCACAAAAAGGATTTTCATACTGCTTAGCCTCCAACCAAGCAATTAGAGAGTATCAAGAGGAGATTAGCCCTGTCAAGGAGTTTATTCGAGTAAAGCAATACAGAGCCAGTGATGAGCACCGAATAACGCTTCGCAACCTATACTCTGAATTTCAAATATTCTACGAAGACTTCTCTGAGATAGGCTTCAAACAGTTTTCCAAAGAGCTCAAAAAGGATTTTGTCGTCAGATGTGTTGGCGGTAAAGCAAGGAGCGTATTTATTGAACACTTTGACTAAATAATCCCCAAAATCGTCATATCGTCATAACCACCTATGACGATATGACGATAATATACCTTTTTTCAAAAACCATTAAAAAAAACTCAGTTATGCAAACACAACATCGTTATACACTCGACAAAAGGCACAGCAAACAATACACTTTAGAGTGCCCTGGCTGCGGCAAGCTCACACTTACCCCTTATGTTGACACAGCAAATTTTCTTACCATCATTGACAAATCGTGCGGTAGATGCAGTCGAGAGATCAACTGTGGCTATCACTATCCACCACGGAAATACTTCGCTGACAACCCAACGAGTAGGAAACAACACTTACAAATTACATATCGTCCTACTCCTGTGGTTCCACCCAAGCCCACAGACTACATCGATCCAGTCCACGTGCAATCTTCTATGGAAAAAACTAAGTTGCGGACTAACTTTACACTTTGGCTATATGGTAAAATCAAAAGGTATGGGGATGAGTTAATCCTTAAAATCATTTCCGACTACCGTCTGGGTGGATATGCTGGAGGGAAGGTTGTGTTTTGGCAAATCGATTACTTTGGTAAAGTCCGCACAGGAAAAGTAATGCAGTACAACCAAACGACAGGAAAACGCGTAAAAGACCCTGAGTGTCCTGGTCGGATTGACTGGATACATAACCTGCTGAAGTATGCGGGATTTGTTCGTAAAGATTTTAATCTCAAACAGTGCCTTTATGCAGAACATCTATTGCCCACACGTCCAGATGCAGTGGTTGCGATATTCGAGAGCGAAAAAACCGCAATTGTCGCCTCGTGTCTATATCCACAAATGGTCTGCTTAGCCACAGGAGGGCTCAACGGTCTGACTGCCGAAAAGTGTAAAGTACTCAAAGGGCGGCGTGTGATATTTTTTCCCGACCTACAATGCTGCGATCTTTGGAAAGCCAAAGTTGACGGATTCGCCGCACAAGTAGGAATGCTTGACTATAAAGTAGATGACACGCTCGAAAAGTTAGCTTCCGAAGAAGATAAAGAGCAAGGATTGGACTTGTGCGACTACATCATCCGCGAATTGGAAGAGCAAATGCCCAAACAATAAATGCAATATGACGACGTGTCAGGTGCTCACGCGCACCTAACGCAGAAGTGCAAAATTATTTGTAACAGTTTGACAGAGAGTATGACACGAAATGTCGTACCCTCTTTTGTATCTTTGTTACTGCCAACACGCAATATGACGAAGCGTCATATACAGCGTAATGGAATAACCTTTGAAAATACAATGTTATGTCAAATAAAAATACTGTGCGGTGAGATTATATCATCATCAAGCGGCTGCAAATATAGATGGCGATGGGCGGTGTTCAGAAAAACACCTCTATTTTGTGGCCGATCCAGATACCGACTTGCCACTTGAAGTTGTGTATCATATCTGCTCGGCAGTACAAACGGCATTAGGCGGTTCGCTCGTGTGGGATATCGTGACCGAATTGCCAGAACCATTACACGCAGAAGATGGTATTATGGCTTATCTCTATACCA
>JAVXIH010000119.1:0-4341 GCA_036648455.1 Mucinivorans sp. | reverse complement strand
TAGTAACCAAAAATGACGTAAAGCCAAAAAGTGTAATCCAATGAACTTGGAGTGAGTTTGGCGAGTAAAGTCGCAGGCCCAGCTACAAAAACAGCACCTACGAGTATCATCAAAACCACAGAAAACCCCCGTATTAATTGCTTGACTGTCACACCCAAATAGCGTCCTATCGTCTCGGGCAGCGATTCGCCGTCGTGCCGCATAGATAAAACCCCAGCTATCATATCGTGAGTTGCACCAGCGAAAATTGTCCCCAGTACGATCCACAAATAGGCAGAAACACCAAATTTCGCTCCCATTACAGCTCCGAAAATTGGGCCAAGCCCTGCAATATTAAGGAACTGAATGAGGTAAACTCGCCACGTGGCCATTGGTACAAAATCGACCCCATCTTGATTCTTGTAAGCGGGAGTAACCCTTTTGGGGTCGATTTTTAGTACTTTTTCTATCAATAAACCGTAGGTGAAATACCCTACAACGAGTAGTGCTATACCGGTCAGGAATGAATACAAAACCTATGAAAAATTAGAGTGCAGCCTTAGGGTTTGTGAAACGTAAACCAGCACCATCGTGATAGTTAGCCCATTCGTCAACAATTGCGCCTTCGGGACCAGCCATCAAGAAGTGGAAAGTTTCGGCACCTTTATCTTTCAGGTGAACGATATCGCCAACGTGTTGCTCAACAAAGAATTTCGAGATTGTTGTGGCTTGTTGCGAAGCGGGAACAGCAGGTGCGTTTGGAGTTTCGCCTACTTCCGAGAAGTTGTAGCACCAACCTTTTTCGACCATCCAGCTCTCCATTTTTGCTGGGAATTTGGTCTTAACGTGTTTGTGCTCAGGGATCATCTGGCCTGGTAACAAGTAAATTGCGTGAGCAAAATAACCATTCACCGAGTCGTTAACCCAGAAAATACCACCCATACCAGTGTTCTCGAAATCGCCCAAACCGAAATCGGTGAACCAAATGTTTTGTTCCATAAATTTGGTGAACGGAACACTGTAAAAGTCAAACATTGCTAAGAATGCTTTTTTGGCTGTGTCTTGTTGGAATACACCATCCTTGTAGAAATCTGCGTTGGTGTACGTTTTTGTAAATGTTTGTTTCATAGGGTCTTGTGCTACACATTCTGTAGACTTTGTTGATGATTGACCGCAAGCCACCATAGCTACCGCGGCGATGATTGAAAGGAATAGTTTTTTCATTTTTTATATTAATTATTTGTTATTTGCTGAGGTATTTTAGTTGTATTCTGCCGTGCCTTCGATCTCCACCAGCAACTCGTCGCGGCACACATCGGTCAGCACATAGAGCACCGGAAGTCCTGTGCCATAGCGCTTTTCGATAATATCACGCGTGGTCATATAGTCGGAACGGAATTTCAGGTAAACTCTCAGTGAATTGTACTGCACTTTTGAATTGACCGTGATTGAGTGAGTGGCAAGGTTCTCGGGCGAGCAGAGAAATTCGATGTTTTCGAGTGTGGCGATGGTTTGTTCTGTGATTCCAACGCCCACCAAACTTTCTTCGCCTCGAATGGCGGCTGTGCCTGATATGTAGATCTTTACTTTTCCATCGCCATAATCGACCGCTTTGGCTCGTTCAAATTTAGGGGTTGATAGCATTTTAGAGCCGAGCAGTACTTGTTTGGAATACTCGTGCGCGGCAACTTGCAGGCTGTTGTCGATGGCAATGATTCGCGCCCAGCTCAGGTGCGCGGCATCGATTTCCACCATCACCCCTCCAAATGAAGTGCCGATGCCAGTGGCGGCAGGGTAGCCCTCTTTCCAGGAAGTGGTGCTATAAAATTCACTGCGCGCATCGTTGAACTCTTGGTAATTTTGTCGTCCTTGGTTCAGACACGTTATCTGTTCGATGTAGTTCCATTGGCGCGAAATATCGTTTGGCGAGAGATTCTCTTGTAGTAGAATCGCTTCCACCACACAGAAAACTTCGTGCGATTGCTCGCTGATGGTTGCCCCCAGGTTGACGGGCAGAATCCCTTCGGTGAAGATCATCGTGCCCAGTTCGCTTGTTAAGCGCACGTAGCGATGATCCATCAATTGACTGTAAACCACATCGATGTCTTGATCCACGCTTTGACTCTCCATCACCAGAGTGGCGGCAAGAGGCGGCTGAGCCACATAGCTCACCAGAGGTGATTTCTCTCCGTATATGTCGAATAGTGCTTCGATAATCAAATACCGTTCCGCGGTATATTGTTCTTCGCTTAGTGGATTTCCGAAAAACACAAGCCTTAGAGCCACTCGTCTCGGGTCGAGATTTGCCACTAGCTCGGCGAGCCCCTCCTTGAAGGTCGAGGCGTATGAATGTGTTATATCGTATTTTATTACTGACATAATTATTACTCTTCTTTTTTATAATGAGTTAACATATTCTGTCAATTCATCGATCTCTTTATCGCTAATTTTACGATTGATACCGTGTTTGTGGACCGAGAAAACCTCACGCATTGTCGCCGCGCGTCCATCGAAAAGGTATGGTGCCGTGCGCCACACTTCGCGCAGGGTCGGGGTGTCCCAACCAGCTTCGAATTCAATGTTTTCGCCTATTCGGTGCATTTTCATATCGGTGTAGTATGGCCCCGAGTGGCATTCGCCGCAACGTAGTTTGTCGAACACCGCGCGTCCTGCTTCGGCTTTGGGCGACAATTTTCCATCCATCAAGAACGGACTATTCAGCGCCTCTAACCCGCGGGTGTAGGCATCGACAGCCAAGGCTAATTCTTCGGGAATATTCGAGAATTGAATGTGTGTAAATCCTTTGCGGTTGGCCAATTCGGCCGATACTCTGATCCCCGAGATCATCGAAGGGGCGGTCTGGATGGAGTAGAGCAGGCTTTTGCAGTTTTTAGAGTTGCCGATTCCATCGTTCATCAAGTCCCAATTCATACCGTCCGTGCGCGCATCGCCAGGGTGGCAACCGTTGCACGATTGCCAATTTTGGAAGCAATAAGTGGCATCGTTAAAAATTCGTTCGCCAACTTGCGCCAAGTTCATTTGGCGATCAGGATTCAGCGCTACGGTTTTTATTTCTTCGCTCGTCAGATCGACTATATTCACCGTGTCCGAGAAATATGTTGGTACATAGACCTTTGCGCCGTCTTTCGATACACTCATCGCGCGCGGACCGTTGCCCGTCAAGGCCACTCGATCGCGCATACCGTACAAAAATCTCAGGTCGTAGTCCAACATATCGATCCCGCCTTTGTAATTTTCGAGCTTGTCGATCATCTTTTTGTAGTCGACTATCGACACATCGTGAGTGCCTGAGTGCGAGATGATTATCTTGTCGCCATCGGAGCCTCCTTGGGCTATTCCCCACGTACCTGCCGCGCCACGATTTGGTTCGTCCACAATCACCGCCCCTTTGTAGGTGAGTCCCGTGGCATCGATTACGCTCACTGCGGATGTGTTCATCCAGCCTTGTTGGAGCTGAGAGGTAGGCACCGTGTAGCGCCCTAAGTTGTGAGAAACCAGCACATATTTACCATCCTTGGTCAGCAGTATATCGCGAAGGGCGTTGCTGCCGTTAGAGAGTTTGATGTTTTTAACAATTTTGAAATTCGCCAAGTCAATCACCGACACATCGGCTGCAACGTAGGTCAGATTGGCGGCCGTGGCGGGTAGAAAATTGAGCACAAAGAGATATTTATCACTGGCCACGAGAGCCTTAGGCTCGCGCAGGACTGTTGTCGTCCGTTCTTGGGTCAGAGTTTTGGGGTCGAACTGAGCCACCGTACCCGCAAATTGACCTCCCAAATAGAGCTTCCCCCCCGCAATAATCGGCTTGCCTGCGCCATAAGGTGCCACGACTGATTTTTCGATTCCTTGTGCCCCCACGCGGTGCAATTTGCTGAGCCCATTGGTGAAGGTGGTCACTAGCAAAGCACCATCGGAACTTTGGGCTACTCCTTGGGGCGAATCCACGAAAGGGATAGTACGAATTTTTTTAGAAAAGTCAGCAGAATATATCTCAACATTCTTCGATCCCTTGTTTGCCAGGGCCACAGAGCCATCATTTAGGGTGGTAATCGAGATCGGATATGCAGGCGGCGTTGATGCTAACGCAGATAACGAACAAATAATCAGTGCGATAAAAAATAAATAACGTTTCATAGCGGTTTTCAAACAAAATTCTCCGCTACAATGTTACGAAAAATAAATTATAAAAGCAAGTTCTCCGTTTTTTTTAATCTTAGAATCTGTTTTAATTTGTTTCCAGCATTTTATTACTACTCTTTTTGTCCTCTTTTTCCGCTGATTTTTGATCTGTAGTCCACTACTATCTCGGCAAATCATCGGAAAAACAGCCTCGAAAAT
>JAVXIH010000118.1:0-4416 GCA_036648455.1 Mucinivorans sp. | reverse complement strand
CCTCACTTACTTCAAGTAAGCTCCGGCTTTGCGACCACGAGCCCGCCTTGAAAAATCCAATTTTTAGAAGCCCCCTTATGGCTGACGCTATTTTTTGCGTGCGCGGATTAATTTCATTGTTTCGCCTTTCCCCAGTCGGATATAATCCAGCAGCGGCAAGGCGGCAGGGCAGGTGTAGGCACACGAACCGCACTCGATACAGTCTGTGATTCGCTCCGCTTCGAGCCTGTCATAAAGTCCGAGTTTGCTGATTTTCGACAGCAGATAAGGCTCCAATCCCATCGGACACACACTCACACAGCGTGCGCAAGAGATACAAGGCCCAGCCTTAGCACGAGCTGACGAGGCGATTGGAACGAGCAACACGCCCGAAGTTCCTTTGGTTACGGGAGCGGCTGAATTACTCATCGCGCGCCCCATCATTGGACCTCCGTTGATGATTTTTCCAGTATTTTCGGGCTCCCCACCGCACTGGGCGATCAGAAAATCGATCGACGTACCAACGCGCGTCAATAGGTTACGCGGTTCCTTGACCCCAACCCCAGTCACGGTGACAACACGCTCAAAGAGCGGCTTGTTTTTTTGCACTGCCTCGTAAATAGCCACCACCGTGCCCACGTTTTGCACCACCGCGCCCACTTCGATCGGCAGCGCCCCGCTAGGCACCTCGCGCCCCGTGAGCGCCTCGATCAATTGTTTCTCGCCTCCTTGCGGATATTTCATTTTCAGCGGCACTACCTCGATTCCTTCGCTCGCCTTGCGGCCTAGGTTGGCTATGGCTTCGGGCTTATTGTTTTCGATACCGATATAACATTTTTTGACCCCTAGTGCCCGCATAACTATCTGGCATCCAATGATCAACTCATCGCCACGTTCGATCATCAACCGCTCGTCGGCCGTCAAGAACGGTTCGCACTCCACACCATTGACAATGAGCACTTCCGCCTTTTTGCCTGGCGGTGGGGTGAGCTTCACCGAGCACGGAAAGGTAGCCCCGCCAAGGCCTACGATACCAGCAGCAGCGATTTTTTCTACTATTTGTTTAGGTTCTAATTTGCACTCGCTTTGAATATCCGTCGATCGATCGATCGACGCGTCCCACTCATCACCCTCCAAGGCGATGGTGATGGCCATTTTGCGAATCCCGCCACCATCGGCGGCCAGCCCAACGGCGCTCACCGTGCCACTAACCGAGCTATGCACGGGAGCCGAAACGAATCCAGTGGCTTTGGCAATCATTTGACCAACAACTACTTTATCGCCTTTTTTGACCAGCGCTTCCGCGGGCGCACCAATGTGTTGCGCGGTGAAAATAGACACCTCGGTCGGCAGAGCCGAAGGCTCGATAGCCTTGTTTCTCGAAATTTTATAGTCTAGCGGATGCACCCCGCCTATTGAAAATGTTTTCATCTGGTAGATTAATTTTGAGCGTTTTCATCTGGTTTATTTTCCTCTGGTTTGGCTGGCGATTCGGTCTCTTTGACTGCCTCTTTGCGGGCAGGGAAACCGACTTCCCAAATAGCTCCTGTTGGACATTCGACCACACATTTGCGACACAATTTACACTTGGCTGGATCGATATAGGCCAGGTTGTTTTCGAGTGTAATGGCATCAAAGGGGCAGGCTTTCACACACTTACCGCAACCGATACACGCCACCGTGCAGGCTTTTTTAGCCACCGGGCCGCGATCTTTGTTCACACACGAGACAAATATGCGACGATTTTTGATACCTTTCTTGCGTAGTTCGATCACCATTTTTGGACACGCCTTGACACACGCTCCGCAGGCGGTACATTTCGCTTCGTCCACCTCAGGTAGGCCTGTTTCGGGGTTGATATGTATAGCATCAAAAGCGCAAGCCACCACGCAATCACCCTTGCCCAGGCATCCCCACGCACAACCTGTTTCGCCACCATAAAGCGCCGCCTCGACGGCACAAGAAGTCGCCCCATCGAAAACATTGGTGCGCTCGCGGTTGCACGATGTGCCATTACAACGCACAACGGCCACCTCGGGCTCGCGCTCGGGAGCTGCCTTGCCCAGATGTTCGGCCACCGCTTTCATAGTGTCCACGCCGCCAACGGGGCAGTAAATCGAACTCAGATCGTCAGCCTTAACGGCCGCCGCCGCCAAACCTCGACAACCAGGAAAACCACAACCACCACAATTTGCCCCAGGCAAAAGAGCCTCTGTGGTGTCGATGCGAGGATCTTCGACAACCTTAAATTTTTGTGATACAAAATAAAGCACCACAGCCGACACAACCCCAATCGTGCAAAGCACAATCAGAGTGTAGATAAATACATCACTCATTCTTCAATAATTGTTATCGATACCCCTGCCCCAAGGCCGAGTACCTTTATTAATACATAGTAAATCACAACAGCGCCCAGAGCCGAGAGTCCCGAGATCAATTCATTAACGCCCAAAGATTGCAGCAATAAAAGTAGACCAATGAGCAGAACCGCGGGGATCAAATACGCCCACGCTACGGCCGCCATACCCACACCACGTTCGAGCTCCAACACCACACGATCGCCCACGCAGCGCTGAAGGCCATCGGCGTGCAGTGTGATTTCTTTTGCCTTGGCCGTTCCGCACATCGCCGTGGCCGAACAACCGCGGCACGCCTCAGCGCAATCAATGTTAGCCGTGATCGTTTCGCCCTCTATTTTTGTTATAATTGCCTCTTGTTTCAACTTTTTTCATTAAATAAAGACAAATATAGCTTTTTATTTTTAATTTTACGCCAATAAACTTTAATATAATTATGAATAGAGAGTGTGATTTTCTAGTTATCGGCAGCGGGGTTGCGGCTTTGAGTTACGCCTTGCAAGTTGCTGACAAGGGTCGAGTGTTGATTGTCAGCAAGGCAACGCTGACCGAAACTAACACGCGTTATGCGCAGGGTGGCATTGCCGCCGTACTGTATTCGACGAGCGATTTGGCTCGCCATATCGAAGATACAATGGTCTGTGGATCGGGCATCAACGACCGCGAAGTGGTGGAGATGGTGGCTCGTTCGGCGGCCGAAGCGATCGATAATTTAACGTCGTGGGGCGTGGAATTTGATCGCAACAAGGGGGGTGATCACTACGCCTTGGCTCGCGAGGGTGGTCATTCCGAAAATCGAATTCTGCACCATAAAGATTCCACGGGGCTCGAAATCCAGAACCGTTTGGCGGCGGCTGTGGCGGCTAATCCCAATATCGAGATTTTGGAGCATCACTTTGCAATCGACCTGCTCACCCAGCACCATCTGGGCAAGTTAGTCAAAAAATCGCTACCAGGAACCGAGTGCTACGGCGCTTATGTGCTCGATATTGCAACGGGTCAGGTGCATACTTTTCTGTCCAAGGTGACCGTCCTTGCCACGGGCGGCATAGGCAATATTTATAACACCACCACCAATCCGCCGCTTGCCACGGGCGACGGAATAGCGATGGTTCACCGAGCCAAAGGGGTGCTCCGCGATATGGAATTTGTGCAGTTTCACCCCACCGCTCTCTACAATCCTGCCGAGCGTCCTTCGTTCCTTATTTCGGAGGCTGTGCGTGGTTTCGGTGCAGTGTTGCGCACCCAGGACGGCAAAGAATTTATGCATAAATATCACCCTATGGGTTCGCTTGCTCCGCGTGACATTGTGGCGCGCAGCATAGATACCGAGCTCAAAATCAGTGGTCAAGACTATGTTTATCTGGATATTACCCATCGCGCGGCGGACGAAATTCGCGAGGCTTTTCCGATGATTTACCAGAAGTGTAAATCGTTGGGCATCGACATCACTCGTGAGATGATACCTGTCGAGCCGGCGGCGCATTATTTGTGTGGCGGGGTCGAGGTGGATATGAATGGCGAGAGTTCGATCGGTCGGCTTTACGCCATTGGCGAGGTGTCGCGCACTGGCTTGCACGGGGCTAATCGCTTGGCTAGTAATTCGATACTCGAAGCCGTTGTGTATGCTACCAGGGCTGCCGAGCATTCCGCGGTTCGTGTCAATGAGTTAAAACTTCAACAAGGGCTTCCTGATTGGGATTTTGCGGGCACCACGTCGCCCGAAGAGATGGTGCTCATCACGCAGTCGATCAAGGAGATGCAGCAGGTGATGAGTTATTATGTGGGTATTGTTCGTTCTAATTTACGTTTGGAGCGAGCTTTGGAGCGTATCGGGATCATTTATAATGAGACTGAGCATTTGTATCGTCGATCGACTATTTCGGTGGAGTTATGTCAGTTGCGCAATATGATAGCTGTGGCGTATTTGATCATCAAGCAGGCTCACGCTTTGCATCGATCGGTTGGTTTGCATTATTCGTTGGATTACCCGTTGTAGCGTGGGGTGGACGCACAGCGTCTTTTGATTACCGTCTTTTGATTACCGTGACTAGTCGGTTCTAGACGTTTCTATCCTGGG
>JAVXIH010000117.1:0-4452 GCA_036648455.1 Mucinivorans sp. | reverse complement strand
GTTTCATTATTTTTGATTAACGAGAAAGTATTAAGTAATAGATAAAAATTATTGACACATTTTAATTATTTACTATCACTTAAAACCAAAAGGATCGAAGAAACATAGTTTCCGCGACCCCTTAATTGTAAAAAATAAAAATTATTTAGGCTCGGTAAACATCCAAGCTGCGGTAGGATAAATAGTGTTTAACTCCTTGATGGTGAGCGTCATCATCGGCGCACCAGTGGTGGCTATCTCCATAATGGATGGTAGATTCAGACCGTTAAAATCTTTAACCGCGCTAAATTTAACATCCACATTGACCTTATTACCCTTGATGTCAAGCTTGCTGATGCTGCGAGTCATCATATCTGTCTTGGTGCTGAAATACGCTACCAATTCGGTGATACCCATTGTGTTAGCGCCTTTCTTGGGAGTCCCAAGCACCACATAGTTACCGTTTTCTTCGCCCGTGAGCACAAAGTCAAAAAGTGTTTCGTCCAGTTTGAGCGAACCGGTCATATCGCCTTGCGAAGCCAGTTGATCGATCGCCTCCTTGGGCAAGGTTTGCACAGCCTGTCCAGGTACTTTCATCCAACCCTTTTCGCCATTGGCAACGGCCAACATCTCTTGCCCTGCCATATTTGCCGTGATACGATACTTGGCACCTTCGGCCTTGATGATTTGCATAGCAACATTACCCTGCGGAGTAGCTACCGCCACATCCATCATCATATTACCCGCCTTGAAATCAGCCTTGTTAAGCCCCGTCACTTCGTTGTAACGCGCTATAACCTGAGCAGCTGTTTGTTGTGCCATCGCGCTCGTCGAAACAAGCACCACGCAAAGAAGAACTAATAACTTTCTCATATGGAACTGAATTATTGAAATTTATTGAACTTTTCGGCTGTCGTAGCGCATAGTTCGCAAGCAGCTCCCTCGGTTCCAGCAATAAAGGTATCGCCACATTTAGGGCAAACAAGCCATTCGGCAGGAAGAGCATCTTCTTTGGTGCCAGCTTCAAGTGATTGAATAGCAGCAATGTAGAACTCAGCGTGTTTAACTTCGGCTTTCATTGCCCAATCAAATACTTGCAGAGCACCGTTAGCTTTTTCAGTTTTTGCTACTTCGATAAAGTCAGGATACATAGTCGAAAATTCGTATTCCTCACCATTTTTAGCTGTGTAAAGGTTAGCCAAAGTGCTGTCGCACTCAACCGCATCAACAGTTGGAGTGAAAGTCACGCCCAATTTACTCAATTCAGCGATATGGTTAGCCGAGTGGATGGCTTCGGCAGCCGAAGTAGCGGCAAACATTGCAGCAATTTTAGGCAATGAATCCTTGGCAGCCTGAGCCGAGAAGGCAGCGTACTTAGCCGAAGCGTTAGCTTCGCCAGTGGCAGCGGTCTTCAAATTTTCAATTGTTTTTTCAGGTTTTGAGCAGCTTGTGAAAGCCACAGCGGCAGCCAAAACTGCCATCATAAAAATGTTTTTCATTTTTTTAATTATTTTTAGTTAACTTTTTAATCCTAATAAACCATCATCCCGCCATAATGCCCTGTGACAGACACCAAGACGACGGCACCAAAGTAGACCAAATATGCCACCCAGTGCAATATCTTGCTCTCGGGAGCCTTATATATATAGTATATATAAAGGGCAGCTGCCACAAGCGCCACAGCCAAGGTGGCAAAGGCCATCGTGCGGTGGTCGGGCAGCAAAATCGAACTTTGCATCGTTGTGAAGATCACCCCTGTCAAGACAGCGGCTATGGCGCTGAGCGTTCCAAGCGACAGCAACCAATAAGTTACTTTCAGAGTGCACTGCGTTTTACGGCATTTCACAAAAAACATTTCAAGCGTTGCAAATAAAAAACCAACAATGATGAGAGCAATTGGAAAATGAACCATCATCGGATGTAAAGTTGCAGTATCCATTATTTTTATAATTTTAATCGGCACAAAGGTATTGACATTTTTTTAATTTTTCTTATCTTTACAGAAAAAAATAAGTCTATGAAAGCAACCGCACAGTACATCGAAAAAAATAAAGATCGTTTTTTAGACCAACTATTTGATCTACTACGCATTCCATCTATCTCCTCAATACCCGCTCACGCTCCCGATATGGATCGTGCCGCGGCGTGGCTCGCCGCTCGGCTCAAAGAGGCAGGTGCCGACCAGGCTCAGATCTACCCCACGGGGGGGCCTTCGATTGTTTTTGCACAAAAAATTATCGACCCATCCCTGCCCACCGTTTTGGTATACGGCCACTACGATGTGATGCCCGTTGACCCGATCGAATTGTGGAAAAATCCTCCTTTTGAACCTGTGGTCAAAGATGGGCGGATCTTGGCTCGCGGCGCAGACGACGACAAGGGTCAAAGTTATATGCACATCGCGGCTTTTGAGGCGATGTGTGCCTCGGGCGAATTGCCGTGCAACGTCAAATTTATGCTCGAAGGTCAAGAAGAAATAGGCTCAGGCGAACTCACCAAATGGTGTGCGGCGAACAAAGAACTGCTGGCGGCCGATATAATTTTGGTTTCCGACACTTCGATGATCGGACTCTCAACCCCTTCCATTACGTGTGGTTTGCGCGGTTTATCGTATGTTGAAGTCGAAGTGACGGGCCCTAATCGCGACCTACACAGCGGTTTGTATGGCGGTGCGGTGGCCAATCCGATCAACGTACTCTGCGATATGGTGGCTCGTTTGGTTGATCAAGACGGACGGATCACCATTCCTGGTTTCTATGATGGGGTGTATGAATTTTCGCCTGCCGAACGCGCCGAGATCGCCAAGGCTCCCTTCGACGAGCAGGCCTTCAAAGACTCGATCGCCATCCGCGCCACCCAAGGCGAAAAAGGATACTCAACGGCCGAGCGCAAAGGAATCCGCCCAACGATGGACGTTTGCGGTATCTGGGGCGGATATATCGGCCAAGGTGCTAAAACTATTATCCCGAGCAAAGCAACTGCCAAAATTTCGATGCGTTTGGTGGCAGGCCAAGATTTTCACCATATCACAAAGATATTCACCGAATATATGCAAAGCATTGCTCCCGAATCAGTTACCCTGAATATCACCCCTGGCCACGGCGGCACACCATATATCTCGCCCACGGACACGGTGGCCTATCAAGCGGCTTCGGATGCCATCAACGAGACCTTCGGTCTGCGCCCATTGCCTTTTTATAGCGGTGGATCGATCCCCATCATTTCGACCTTCGAACAAGTGTTGGGCATCAAATCGATATTGATGGGTTTTGGGCTCGATAGCGATGCAATTCACTCGCCCAACGAGAGTTACTCGCTCGATTGCTTCTACAAAGGCATATCGACGATACCATATTTTTACAAGAATTTCGCTAAAAAACAATAGATGTTTCATTCTGGTTTCGTAAATATAGTCGGCAACCCAAACGTTGGCAAGTCGACACTGATGAACGCTTTGGTGGGCGAAAAGATCTCGATCATCACCTCCAAAGCTCAAACCACACGCCACCGCATTCGTGGTATTGTGACGGGTGACGATTTTCAGATTGTCTTTTCCGACACCCCTGGGGTGTTGAAACCCGCCTACAAATTGCAGGATGCGATGCTCAATTTTTCGACTTCCGCCCTCACCGACGCCGATGTGCTGATCTATGTGACGGATGTGGTGGAAACTGGGGATAAAAACCCTGAGTTTCTCGCCAAAGTTGCAGCGTCTGGGGTGCCGATCATAGTGTTGATCAACAAGATAGACCTATCCGATCCCGCCTCATTAGAGCAACTGGCCACTCGATGGATGGAGCGATTACCAACGGCGCAAATAGTGCCAATTTCGGCCACCTTGCATTTTGGTACCGATGATCTTCTGCGCCGCATCGTGTCGCTACTGCCCGAAGCTCCGCCATATTTCGACAAGGAAGTACTGACAGACAAGTCTTTACGCTTCTTTGCCTCGGAGATTATACGCGAGCAAATACTGACACACTACGACAAAGAAATTCCTTATTCGAGCGAGGTCGTGATCGAAGCATACCAAGAAGAGCCAACGATGGATCGCATCAGTGCCGTGATTTTAGTGGCCAGAGCCTCGCAAAAAGGGATTATTATCGGTCATCAAGGCTTGATGCTCAAAAAAACCGGGACGGCGGCGCGCAAGGAGTTGGAGGAATTTCTAGGGAAAAAAGTTTTTCTGGAAATTTTTGTCAAGGTAGATGAAAATTGGAGAGATAACGATCGTAAGTTGAAAAATCTGGGCTATTCGCCCGAATAGAAACACGGATCTCAACAAAAAAGTTTCTAATATCCGCAGCAGAACGCCGAAAAAGCAATTTTTAGAACCCCCCTTAAAAAGATACACCCGTACGGCAAGTACGGGTGTATCTTTTATTATGAGGGGGTAATGGGCTATTTCCCGAGTTTTGACTCTACCTCGTCTTTGGATAGTTGCTTGGTGCAGAAGAACCAATCGTAGCAATG
>JAVXIH010000116.1:0-4617 GCA_036648455.1 Mucinivorans sp. | reverse complement strand
TTTTTGGGCCTCGCAAAAAGAAATGAACCCCGGGGGGCTTTTGGGGGGTGGGAAACGCCCCCAAAGCTAGAACCAGCCCAGCGCAAGAACCAACCGACCACCATCTTAGATTGCGGAATAGCTATGGAGCGGGAAAAGAAACCGATCGACACGGCCGCAAAAAAAGGAGGCCTCCGAAATTCGGAAACCTCCCCACATAAAACAGATTTTCAGTTGACTACAACGCGGTTTGAATAAAGAACACTGCAGCCACACCCAAGATTGCATAAAGCTCAGGGAAGGCCACCAAAATCAAAGTGTTACCAAACACATCGTGTCCGTTACCGATAGCCGTGATACCGTTGGCCGAAAGTTGACCCTGGCGAATCGAGCTCCACAAACCAAGCGCGCCAAGAGCCAAACCACCACCAAAAATAGCGGCAGCCGATGCCATTGTAATCTCGGGTACCAAAAAGCCCTTCAACAAGAAATAGCCCAAAAAGCCGTAAAGACCTTGCGTAGATGGCATTGCGCATAAAATCAGATAGCTACCAAAAGCCCCTTTGTTCTTTTTCATTGCGCCCACAGCCGCGTTGCCGCTGATAGTTGTCCCATAAGAGCTGCCAACGCCCGAAAGAGTAAGCATAAGTGCGATGCCAATGTAGGCAAGTAAGATTGGTTCCATAGTTTTTTTTGTTTTTATTTGTTATTAATTTTTCTTTTGAATGGCTTGAACACACGCCCGCCGCCCTCAAATTCTGCATTTTTGTAGAACTCGACAAAAGTCAAACGAACTGGGTGCACAAAGGCCCCAAGGGCCGAAATAAATATATTCAATCCGTGGCCGATCACCAAAATCACCACCATTATCAAAAAGCTGATCACTGGAATGTCACCGCTCAAACCCTTAGATAGTTCATTGAAAACCTGCGCGATCACCGTCCCGGCTAGACCGATGGCAAACAGACGAACGTAGGAAATCAAGTCGCCAACCACCCCAGTTGCCATTTCGTAACAGCTATACAGACCCGCACCTAGATTGACAAATGGATTCTTTTTAGGTTTGTTGAGAAACAGAATCAGCACCCCGGCCAAACCTGCAACGATCAGATATGCTATGCTTTGGAACGAGAACGCTGCGCCAAACAAATCGAACCCTGCAATGAGCGAACTGACGAAAAGGATCACCCAACCAAGCGACGAAAGCCCATAAATAAAACTGCCGCCACGCTTAGCACGGTTGAAAATCCGCAGCACCTGACCAAAGAGAACCTGCACGGCTCCAAGGGCGATCGAAATGTAGAACACATCGTTGGGATCGAGGAAAAATTCTTTGAAATCAACCAACGCATCCACCTTAATAAGCTCAATACCAAAGACATTACCCGACAAAATCCCGAAAATGACAGCCGCCAGACACAGAAAAATACCGAGCCACGCGAAATCCTTCATCTTCTTCGGAATTTTCTTCCACACAGCCAGTATAACCGCAATAAAAAGCAGCCCATACCCAGCATCCCCCAAACACATACCGAAGAAAATCATAAAGAAAGGCGCAAAAAATGGAGTCATATCCAACTCGTTATAACGCGGTTGGAGGTAGAGCGAACCAATTGGCTCATAGAGCCTTGCGAAAAAATGATTTTTGAGTTTGATCGGTGGATTTTGCTCGATTTTTGCATCTTCGACCGTAAAAACCACCCCTTGGCTTTCGGCAAAATCGACAATGGCGGCGCGATCTTCGTTGGGCGACCAGCCTTCCAAAATTTTCAGCGTCCCTTCGGCAGCATCTTCGCCCGCGATCTTAACTTGCTCGAAATCAATATTCTCTGACAACGTTTGTATCTCTTGGAGCAGAGCCTCACGCGCGATGGCACAACGCGCAATATCGCGCTGAGCGTCCGTAATTTGGGCTTCGAGCCGCGCTATTTCTTCGTCTTTCAGGGCGGCAGAACTCGCTGGCGCCTTGACCTCCAACGCGTTGATGTGAATATCAATCGGATTGTTGAGCTGTTCGACCACCACAAAATAGACATCAGTTTTGGTTCGATTGACCACCTCGATGGGCAGATCCTGAGCCCATTGATCGCTAAAAGCCTTGACCGTGGTCTCGAAAAAACGCAATTTCACACCCCGATCGGCCAACATATCGACAGCCCGAGGATCGAAATCGCCCCACACTGCCACCTCTTGCTTGGTGGCTTGGGCTCGCGAAATCGCCCCACGACATTCGCTAATCTTAGCCGTGGATTGGGTATACAACTCCACCGCTTGGTCTACATCAACGATGGGCGCTGGCGATTCGTCGCTTTTTTTCACCCCCTTCAACTCACGCGCCACATTTTTGAGCATCGTCAAACGGGCAATCTCCCCACTGAGCTCTTCGTTGGGTTTGGTGTCACTCAACGTAATATCGACAAGACCTTTATCACCCAGGCGTTCCAGAAATTCCGACACCTGACCGTGATAGAGCAAAAAGCCGTATCGTGTCATTTTAACTATCATATCGCTGTGGCTTCAATTCGTGATTTGATGATTTTCTGGGAACTCTTCGAAATATTCTCTTCGTCCTCCAAAAAACGTTTAATTTTCAGTATAGCCTGCTCATACCCAGGTATTTGCACCTTTTCGTAGAGGTTGACTTTTTGAGTAGTTTTTTTGCGCGCGTGTTCCATAATCTCTTGTCGACGGTAATAAACCTCGCGTTCGAGTCCCAATCGCGCCAAATCTTTCAGGATCGCCACCCCATCGGGGAGCCACAAAGGCGCGGTGAAACGGTTGTATGGTTTCTCGACATATTTGACTTTGCTCAGCGTGGGGATCATCACCCCCGCGATTTTGGACTGGTTCAATTCCACATCTTCCACCGCCACAAGCGTCGAATCCATCTCGCCCCACAACTCAACCATATAGTCGTATTGCGCCATCGTTTGACGCAATTCGATGTCGAGTTTCTGAGCCGTTTCCTTCGCCTTACGCACCTCGCCACGCAGAGCGCTCTCCTTACTTTTGATGGTAGGCAGGGCGCGCTCGCGCATTTTGAGCTGTTTGCCCAGTTCGCCAAGTGCAGTTTTATTGAATTGGAAAGTTATCATTTTGATGGCCAATATTTTTGCATTATCGACTCCTTGATAGCCACTTCGGCTTTCGAGAAGTGACGAGCAAATAGTTTCCACGCAGTATCCAACATTTCTTCGATCGAAATATTGACATCGATCGCCAACAGATCATTCGAGTACTCCTTGGCAAAGGCCAGGGTGCGGGTGTCGTAATCCGACAAGTCGAAACCGTTTTCGAGTTTGGTGCGTGCGCTCGCCGCATCGGCATACAAACGCACAGCAGCGTTCATCACTTGCGGGTGATCCTCCCGGGTTTTCTTACCGATAACGAGCTGTTTCAAACGACTCAACGAGCGGAATGGGTCGATAACAACCTTGCCAATCTCGGCATCGCGACGCAGGAACAACTGACCCTCGGTGATGTAACCAGTGTTGTCCGGCACAGCGTGGGTGATGTCGCCACCGTTGAGGGTGGTAACGGCAAGAATGGTGATCGAACCGCCTGTTGGCAGTTGCACCGCCTTTTCGTAAATCTTCGCCAAGTCCGAATAGAGCGAACCAGGCATCGAGTCCTTAGACGGAATTTGATCCATACGGTTGCTCACAATGGCCAACGCATCGGCGTAAAGAGTCATATCGGTGAGCAGCACAAGTACTTTTTCGTTGCAATCGACAGCAAAATATTCAGCCGCCGTAAGCGCCATATCAGGCACCAACAGACGTTCCACTGGCGGATTCTCGGTCGTATTCATAAAGGAGACGATACGATCGAGCGCGCCCGCGTTCTCGAAAACATTTTTATAGAACAGATAATCGTCATTGGTCATCCCCATCCCGCCCAGAATGATACGATCGACCTTGGCACGCAGAGCCACCATCGCCATCACTTGGTTGAATGGTTGGTTAGGATCGGCAAAAAATGGGATCTTCTGACCCGACACCAACGTGTTGTTCAAGTCTATACCCGCAATACCGGTGGCGATCAGCTCGCTCGGTTGCTCTCGACGATAAGGGTTCACCGCAGGCCCACCCGTTTGACGCTCCTGGCCGTTGATGGCTGGTCCATCGATCGGCTCGCCATAAGCATTGAAAAAACGGCCGCACAATTCGGGCCCGACTTTAAGCATCGGCGGGCGGTTGAAAAACACCACCTCGGCGTTGGTTGGGATCCCTTCGGTGCCCGCAAAGACTTGCAAGGTCACGTTTTCGCCTGCCAATTTCACCACCTGAGCCAAACGACCATCCACCGTGGCCAACGAATCGTTTGCCACCGAAGTTGCTTTGAGCGACACAGTTGCCTTGGTGATGGCCGTCAAGGCTGTATATATTTTATGAAAAGCTGTCATAATAATTCTTTTTTTAATATTTAATTAGAAGCTATTTTAATTTGTTTTCGAAATTTTATTACTGCAATTTTCGAGGCTGTTTTTTCGATGATTAGCCGAGGTAGTAGTGGACTACGCTCAAAAACCAGCGAAAAAAGAGGGCAAAATGGTGGTGATAAAATGCTGGACAGAAATTAAATCAGATTCTTAGCCTCACCAGCCAAAATTTCCTCAGCCTGTTTTTTATATTTCTT
>JAVXIH010000115.1:0-4618 GCA_036648455.1 Mucinivorans sp. | reverse complement strand
AGTTATGAATACAATTTCTTTTAATGAACTACGTCGTATCAAAGATGCACTTCCTTGTGGGTCGATGCAAAAAATCGCTAACGACTTGGGTCTCGATCCCGACACTGTACGTAACTATTTTGGCGGCACACACTACAAAACTGGCGAAGGAGCTCCCCAAGGTTTTCACCTCGAACCAGGCCCCGATGGTGGTATTGTGGTGTTGGACGACCTTACAATTTTAGACAAAGCACGCTCGATCTTGGCTGATCAGTAGTGGATGTGACTTCCAAAATTGCTTTTTCGGCGTTCTACTACGGATCGATTTGAAAAATCTAATTTTCAGAAGTTCCCTTAAAATTTCGAGGCTCGTCCACTCTTGGCTGAGCCTCTTTTGGATCGACAACTGACAACCGACAAATGAAAAGCAAAGAAATTAAGTCATACGCCTTGGTGCTGTGCGGAGCGTTCCTGATTGCCGCGGCCTTCGTGCTCTTTATCACTCCCTACAAAATCGTCCCAGGTGGCGTTTACGGGGCTGGCGTGGTGTTCAACTATCTATTTCCATCGATCCAGGTTGGTACTTGGGGGCTGATGATGGATATTCCGTTGCTGACGATTTCGCTATTTCTGTTTGGAAAATTCTTTGGAGCCAAGACCATTTTCGCTGCCGTTTCGTGCCCCGTGATGATGGATGCAATGACAAGTTTCATCGGTTCTGATCCGGCCACAATGTTGGGTGGCAGTATCAATCTGACCCACGACGTGCTGCTTTCCTGCATCTTTGGCGGTGTGATTATGGGTGCTGGCATCAGTCTGATCTTACGTTCGCGCGCCACCAGTGGCGGCACAGATATTGTGGCAATGATCGTTTCTCGTTACGCCCATATGCCCATTTCGCGCGCCCTGCTCATTGTCGATTCGATGGTGGTTATTTTCGGTTTAGTGGTGCTGGGCGACTGGAAAGTGCCTCTCTATTCGCTGGTGACTATTTACGTGTCCACCAAGGTGATAGACCTAGTTTTAGAGGGTGGATCGGGCGACAAACTGATCTTTATCTTATCCGACAAACACGATGATATTCGTCATTTTATACTCGACGATCTCTCGCGCGGGGGGACATATATCCATTCGGCGGGGATGTACACCAACGCCCCGCGTGAGATGATCTTTGTCGTCGTTTCTCGACGCGAGATGACTCTCCTTCAAGATTGCGTACGCAAGGCCGATCCCACGGCATTTATGATTGTGGTCAACGCCCACGAAACCCTAGGTGACGGCTTCAAAACATTCCAAGAACGAATCGGCGGATAAAACACATTATCGCCCCCTTTCGCTCACCGCAGTCATCTGCACGGTCATTTGACCGAACAAACTTCTCCTATATTTTGATGCTTATGGTTTGAGCGACTATTTGATCACGATCTTCTCTGGTCTTCGAATCACCGAAAGAGTTACACGTGAATCGCTTCGTTGTGTGCCGCAGCCGCAGCCTCCATAACCGCCTCAGACATAGTAGGATGCGGGTGGATAGTAGCAATAATCTGAGCCGCCGTTGCGCCTAATTTGAGCGCCAACGTTGGCTCGGCTACCATTTCGGTCACATTCAAACCACAGAAATGAGCCCCCAAAAGTTTATCAGTTGCGCCATCAAAAACAAGTTTCACCAACCCATCCCGAGCCCCGGCCGATGTGGCTTTCCCACTGGCGGTGAACGGAAATTTCCCAATTTTAACTTCAAATCCGCGGCTTTCTGCCTCAGATTGGGTCATCCCCACCGAACTAACCTCTGGTGTAGTATAAATACACGAAGGAATTACACTATAATCAATTGGTTGTGGCGATAAATTTGCAATATATTCAACACAATTAATTGCCTCAGCTGTTGCAACGTGAGCCAAAGCCGGGGTTGCAATCACGTCGCCAATGGCAAAAATATTTGACACCGATGTCTGGAAATGGTTGTCAACAACAATTTTACCACGTTCAACGTCCATCCCAAGCGATTCGAGTCCCATATTTTCGATATTCGCCGTAATACCGACAGCCGACAGAACTACATCACTCTCAATGGTTTGCGCTCCTTTTTTACCCATCACATCCGTAAAACATTTCTCACCACGAACCTCAACTTTTTCGACCGAGGTCGATGTCATAATCGTAATTTTCGCCTTTCGTAGCGCACGTTCGAGAGTCGACGAAATTTCCGCATCTTCGAGCGGTGCGATTCGATCAACATACTCAACCACAGTGACTTTGACTCCCAAAGTGTTGAAAAACGAGGCAAATTCGAGCCCAATAGCACCGCTACCCACAACAACAATCGAATCAGGTTTATGGGTCAATGTCAGTGCGTGACGCGAATTCAAAATCCGAACTCCATCGATCGGAATTGTAGGAAATTCGCGCGGACGAGCCCCTGTGGCTATAATAATATTCTTGGCTTCATATGTTTTGTCCTCAACCATCACTTTACCTGAATCGATGATTGTAGCCTGACCTTCAATGACTTGAATCGAGTTTTTCTTCATCAAAAACTCAACTCCCTTACTCATTTGACTAGCCACAGCTCGCGAGCGTTCGACCATTCGGTCGAGGTCGGCCGTCAACGACTCTCCATCCAGCGTCACCCCATAATGAGACGCGTTGCGTGCATAATCAAAGACCGCGGCACTTTTGAGCAGTGCTTTCGTGGGAATACAACCCCAGTTTAGACATACCCCTCCCAATTCGGCACGTTCAACAATAGCAACTTTGAGTCCCAACTGCGATGCACGAATAGCACCAGCGTACCCACCAGGGCCGCTACCGATAATGATTAAATCGAACATAATATTTTATTTTTTAGATGGAGATATTGTATTTAGTTTTGACTTAGGATTGTAAAGTGGATTAATTTCCATCTTTCTCTTAGGCTTTATCACGTCTGGATCTTCAAAGTAATCGGGACGGTGAAAATAGATAGGTGCAAAGTTAAAATAATAGCCTTTGACACTTCGATCGCTAGTTTTTGTACGATCGACTGGAAATAATTCAACCTCACGCGACAAAATAATCGGACGACGAGTAGGCACATTCATCAAATTTAGAATATCTTCGGCGTGATTGTAATATGATATATACCAAGGACTTTGCTCGGTCTTACCACTCCCAGATGCCTTGATTGTAGCAACTATCATATCCATCTGACGCAAAACGCGAGATGCCTTGGCTGTATCGCCCAATTGCGAATAAGCAAAAGCTAACGCGTTCAAATCCCGCAAGTTAAACGGTTCTTGTTCAAGTATTACTTTACATAGGTGAATGATCCGATAAAAGGTCTCGGCCGTCGGCGTGACACGCGTGCCAAAGGCCATCGAAAGTGAGTCGCTAAACGAATTAATAAGCAACGGCCGATAAGTTCCCTGCTCTGGATAACCATAGTAGAGGTAATGGTAATCGGAGGCAGTTAAAGTGGTGTCAGACAGTCTGTAACGGCCGATCAACAAAGGATAGTAATACTTAGATGAAGAATTGCTAACAGTATCTCTAATTGCATTATAATCAGGAGATTGAGCTACCCCACTTAAAGTAAAAACACTTAAAGTTAAAGTTAACCAGCCAATGATCAGTTTTCTATAAATCATAGTTTTGAATTTGAACGGCAATTCGGTCGCACAAGTTTTGACTGACAGGTGTAAGTGGAAGTCGTAAAACATTACTAATAATGCTTTTAGAAGCAAGTGCCGCCTTTATTCCTCCTGGATTTCCTTCCTCGAATAGCAGCTCGGTCGCCTCGTGTAAAGTGAGATTCAAACGCGACGCGGTAGACAAATCACCACCCATCGCGCTGTGCACCATATCGGTGAATTTAGACGTAAAAGCATTGACACTCACCGAAATAACGCCATCACCGCCAAGGGCAATGAGGGGTAAAGTCAAATTGTCATCACCCGAAAGAACCACGAAATTATCGGGGCGATCCCGCAAGATATGTGCCACCTGCGCCAAATTACCCGAAGCCTCCTTGACTCCAATTATTTTTTCACCAAATTCGCGAGCCAAACGCAACGTAGTGGCAGCAGTCATATTGACCCCCGTGCGACCAGGTACGTTGTAAAGAATCACAGGAAGCGGCGAATGTTTAGCCACTACACTATAATGTTGGAAAATACCCTCTTGGTTGGGTTTGTTGTAATAGGGAACGACCGACAGCACAGCACTAACACCCGACAGATCAAACGTTTGTAGAGCATCCACAAGATCCGCAGTACAATTACCACCCAGACCAACAACAATCGGTTTGGCGGTCGGATTGTGAGCCACCACGTGTCTGACAACAGCGTGACGTTCGGCGATAGTCATCGTGGCAGGCTCGCCAGTAGTGCCCAGAACAACGTAGAAATCAACACTTTGTGTATGTTCCAAAAGACGCGTCAAGGCCTGAAAATCGACAGACCCATCCTCCGTAAATGGGGTAATAAGAGCGACCCCAACGCCAGTAAATTTTTTCATCGTGCAAAGTTACTAAAAAAGCATTAATTGGAGATGCGGTAGCAATTTTTTTTGATTCAACCCCAAATTAAAAAGCGCATCAACTTAGGATCTGTTTTAATTTCTTTCCAGCACTTTATTGCCACTCTTTTTCCGCTGATTTTTG
>JAVXIH010000114.1:0-4635 GCA_036648455.1 Mucinivorans sp. | reverse complement strand
TCACGGTAATCAAAAGACGCTGTGCGTCCAATCTCGGTGTCGCCGCGCGACCGCCCAAATCAAAAGACGCTATGCGTCCGTCCGCGTCCGCTGACCAATGAAAAACAATAAAGCCAAAGCCCCTACGTATAACGCCAGGCGAGCCGTCATATCCCCCCAACGAACATACGGAGTGATACCATCACCAAGAGGCAAAGAACCCGAAACAACCCCACGCTCATCCCAACCCAAACTAGAACCAACAACACCACGCGAATCAATCAACGCCGATACACCCGTGTTTGCCGACCGAGCTATCGCCCGACCACACTCAATGGCTCGCAAAGAAGCATAAGCCGCGTGATGACGATAACCTGGCGTGTCACCCCACCAACCATCATTGGTGATGATGGTCATCAAACGCGCCCCCGAAGCAACCCACTGCGAAAAATATTCCCCATATATGCTCTCGTAACAAATCGCCGAACCTACCGGGACAGAGGCTCGAAAAATATCACGCTCGGCCTGCCGACCTAGCGAACCCACATAACCACCCATATCAATGGCACGAGCAGCCCAAGCTGCCCACGAGGGAGTGGTCTCCACACCAATGACCAACTTGCCCTTGTGATAAGTCTGCACCCCGTTGGAATCAATATAAAGCGCTGTGTTGTAGTACGTATCGCCAGAATGAGACATCGCACCAACAATAAAAGCCGCAGCCACAGGACGCGTCGACAAAAAACGCTGCACACGCAACACATCTTGGTTGGGCACCGAATCATTCAAATCAATAGTGTTGACAATTGCCGTTTCGGGCGCTACAAAAAGCTCGCTCTGGGCGGGTGCCGTGGCTGCCAAAGAGAGCACTACCGCCAAACCATCAGTCTCGTATTTCTCGGTATATGGATCGATATTAGGCTGGATGACAGCCACTTCGATCCGTTCGACGGGTTCCGTGTAGCTCCAATACATAGAGAGCGACACCACGATCGGCACCACCACCCACGCACCGACAAAATACCATACGCGAGGCTTTGTCAAGGCTGTGAAAATAGCGATATTGGCAATCAAGATCCATAGCGTTCCGCCATAAACACCGGTGAGCGAATACCACTGCACCGCCCAAGGCGACCAAGCCCACGCCCCGCCCAAGGTGAGCCACGGGAAGCTGACATCACCCACCGAGTACCACCACTCGGCCACGATCCACGCACAGATGAATATAGTGTAAGAAAGAGCGCGTCCCGAACGTTTGGACACTATATTATATAGCCACCAAGCCGGCCACAACGAGGCAATACCAACCAGCGGCACAATGATCGAGGCGGCAGCAAAAGCAAAAGACACCCAGAAACAGGTCAGCGTGATCCACACACACAGGGCGAGCGCCACCCACCACAAAAAGCCGCGTCGCCCCGCACTTTGGAGCGATTTTTGCAACCAAAATAATGGTACAAAAGCAAATAGTATCCACCACGAACCCATATTGAGCCAAGGTAGGCTGAGTAGTAAAGCACTGAGCAAAGAAAGAAAAAGCGGTTTTTTGATAAATTTCATACCTTAGTTAGCTAGATTTTCAACAAAGATAGTAACTTTGTAGCAAATTATGTTTTTAGACTACATATCGATGCCCGTTTATGGCATCATTGCGGGCTTGATGGCATCAATTCCACTCGGCCCTATTGGCGTGTTGTGTATTCAGCGCACGCTCGGTGTGTCGCATCGTGCGGGCTTTGTCTCGGGGATCGGGGCGGCAACGGCCGACACTATTTTCGCAACGCTGGCTATTTTCGCGTTGGTTTGGGTCAACGGTTTTATCGCGCGCTACGAAATTTGGGTCGAAGCCATCGGTGGGCTGTTGATTGTGGTTTTTGGTTTGACGATTTTTTTGAAAAAAATACGCCGACCAGGAACCGTACCTCGCCGCGGTAGCGATTTGAGTAATTTTTCGACTGTACTTTTCGTCACGCTGCCCAATCCAGCGTATTTCTTAGTTTTTGTGACCATTTTCGCTGCTATGGGTGTCGGTGGAGCCGAAGCCACAACGATGCAAAAATGGATGATCGTGATGGGTGTCTTTATCGGCGGGAGCGCGTGGTGGTTCCTCTTGACGTGGGTGGTGAACAAATTTCGCAAGAAATTCACGCTACATTCTCTGTGGTGGATGAACAAAATTTCGGGTGGATTGATTATGTTACTTGGCGCTTACGCGGTTTGTATGGTGATTTATAAACTTATCGAGGCGTTGATCGCCACGGGAAAAATATGACGACGAAACGACAGCTGATCATCGCCATCGACGGCTACTCTTCGTGTGGCAAAAGTTCGTTTGCCAAGGCCATAGCCTCGCGTTTGGGTTATGTTTTTATCGACACGGGAGCGATGTATCGCGCCGTGACTCTCTACGCCATCAGAGGTGGACTCCTAGGCGCGGAATTAGAGGCGAATTTGGATAGCGTCCATATTTCGTTCGTCTTCAACGCCACGCTCGGTAGATCCGAGATTTATCTAGATCAAGAGAATATCGACTTGGCCATTCGCAGTGTGGAGGTCAATAATATGGTGAGCGCCGTCGCCTCGCTGCCTGCCGTGAGACACAAGCTGGTGACTATCCAACGTGCGATGGGTCACCGCGGCGGGGTGGTGATGGATGGACGCGACATAGGCACGGTGGTTTTCCCCGAGGCCGACATCAAGATTTTTATGACAGCCGACCCTGTGATTCGTGCTCAGCGGCGTTACGATGAGCTACACGGCGCGGTGGCGCTGGCTGACATAGAAAAAAACGTGCGCGAGCGCGATGCCGCCGATCTATCGCGCCACGAGAGCCCGCTACGCCAAGCCTCCGATGCCACGGTACTCGACAATAGTCGGATGACACCCGAAGATCAAATGATTTGGTTCTTCGATATTTTTGCTCCTATACTCCAATAAACACAGTAGTTATTACCCCATAAACCAACACAACAATGTTCGAGAGTCCGATTTTCGCCTTATTTGTTATTATCGCCATCGGTTTTATCGTCGGGCGCATCAGTATCCGCGGCATAACACTCGACGTGTCGGCCGTTATTTTTGTCGCTCTTCTCTTCGGTCATTTTGGGGTTGTGATTCCTCCCTCGCTGGGCACTTTCGGGATGGTACTCTTTATTTTTGCCATCGGCATTCAAGCAGGTCCAGGATTTTTCGCCACTTTTCGTACTCGCGGCAAGTCTCTGTCTCTGATAGCCGCTATTTTGGTGATTGGAGCGGCGGGGGTGGCCGTGGCGATGAAATATGTCTTCGGTTTCGACAACGCGCAAACCGCTGGTTTGCTGACCGGTTCGCTCACCTCGACCCCTGGTCTGGCCACGGCCAAAGAGGTGGCTGGTGATCTGGCTGCCGTCTCCTATAGTATCGCCTACCCTTTCGGGGTGATTGGGGTGATTCTGTTTGTCAAACTTTTGCCACGTTTTCTGAAAGTCGATATGGCGCGCGAAAGCGAAAAATTACTCGCCCAGCGGCGCGATGGTTTCCCGGTGATCGAAGCCTCAACTTTCGAAGTCACTAACGCCTTGGTTGCTGGGCGGACACTGACCGATCTCAATATACGCGCTTCGACTGGCGCTGTGATTTCGCGTATTTCGCGCGGCGAAAATCACCTGATTCCTACCGGTAACGATACGCTGGAAATTGGTGATCGACTCAAAGCCGTCGGCTCGAGCGAATCGCTATGTAAACTAGAACGATTGGTCGGCAAACGGATCGAAGGCGAATTGCCTTTTGGCGAAAATATCGAACTTCAAACCGCTCTTGTGACAGCCAAAGCCCTGGTCGGTAAGACTATACGCAGCCTGAACTTGCAACAGAATTTTGGATCCACCATCACTCGCGTTCGTCGCGCGGGATTGGATCTAGCGCCATCGCCATCGCTTGCACTGCGCTTTGGCGATAAACTTTCTATTGTCGGTCATCGCGAAAATCTGGAACAGGTGCTCAAATTAGTTGGCAATCAGCGCAGTAAAATTTCGGACACCGATTTCTTTCCCATCGCGCTCGGGATCGTACTGGGGGTGTTGGTTGGCAATTTGTCGATTTCTTTTGGTGCCAGCTTCTCGTTTTCGCTCGGTCTGAGCGGTGGCGTGTTGCTCACGGCGCTACTGCTGAGCGCGGTTGGCAAAACGGGGCCCGTGCTCTGGACTATGTCTTCGTCATCCAACCAACTGCTTCGTCAATTGGGACTATTGCTTTTTCTGGCTAGCGTCGGCACATCGGCTGGCGAGGGGATCGTGGAAACGTTCCGCGACAGTGGTTTCACGCTCTTCATTTCGGGTGTGCTGATCACCATCATCCCGATGGTGCTGGCAACTTTCGTAGCCATTAAATTCTTCAAGATCAACATCTTGGAACTCCTTGGCGTTTTGACAGGTGGTATGACATCCACCCCTGGTTTGGCGGCCGCCGATTCGATGGGCCAAGGACAAGCCGCCTCTGCCATTTCCTTAGCCTACGCCACCGTATACCCAGTGGCTATGGTGCTACTAATTATTCTGACCCAAATTATAGCTTCGATTTAAGTGATAGTAAATAATTGTTTATCCATTTTAATGAGGCTATTTTTGAGTAGATTTTTTGTTTGAATGACGAAGATTTACCGGGGTAAATCAAGGATTT
>JAVXIH010000113.1:0-4636 GCA_036648455.1 Mucinivorans sp. | reverse complement strand
TAAGGGCATAACCCGTCAGGGTGGTGAGATTCTTGAAGCGTACAAACATATTTTTGGTAGGGTGGTTGCCAGTAATCCACGACATATTGGGCACATTGTAGAGCGCGAGCCTCGATGGCGCGGTTGCGGCAGTGAAAAACGCACCAGCAATGGCAGCGAACTCTGGCGTTATAGATACGTTGACACCAATTTTGACCGCTTGGTGCGCCAGGGCTACGGTGGCTGTTATGTTTTTAGAGAACGTGTGATTCTGAGTCTCGCCCATCATCACCAGTGCGTGGGTGTTGTCCGGAACGATTGGCGATGTGAGCTTCGAGAGAACGTCATTTAACTGCGTTCGCGTATCTTTCTCGTTTATTGTCCCCTCCAACGCTGCTGCATCGGGGAGGTTGGTCAGCACCACAATGTCGTATGTCGCCGTTAGATCGATGTTGCCAGCCGAGATAATCACTTTTCTGCCAGCCTCATTCCACACAACACCCGCCTGGCCAGTAGACACTTTTTTGGTGAGTTTTTGGGAGGCTTGGTCGTAGAAGAGTATCGTGGCACTCAATATGCGTGATTCATAATCTGTTTTAGGCACGTCGGCTTTAGAAAGTGGCTCAGCGTTAGGCAAGCTAAGGCTAATTTGCACCGCACCCTCGGGTAGCGGCTCATCACCGCCCATCGGCTCCTTGGTGCACGAAGAGAGCAGCATCACCCCAAGTGCTATGATTAATATGTGATTGAATAGTTTCATCTTCTCTATTTTTTAGAATAATCGCGAATACAACGTATTGCTACTGAGTGTTGCCAGACATTAAGTGAGCTTTCTGGGTCAATATAAAGTCCATTAGCCGTCACATACCCCATCGTCTCATCAAAGTTCGTGGCTGAAGGGTCGTAGAGCGACGAAGTACCAATATTTAATGTCCCTGAAAGAACAGTAAATGGAGTACCATCTCGTCCATACGATAAATTATATATAAATACAGAGCCTTTAGGTGGAGTACCAGCAGTGGCCTCGGTTCCTTGTTGGGCTGTTGGGCCGCAGAACCAACCAAAATCAGCCGTTGGAACATTACTTCCTTGTAATGGTTGCCCATTCATTGATATTGCCTTTTTGCCCTCTGCAACCAATGCTTTCCATTCGTTCTGAGTTGGTATGCGCCAGAAATGGCCATCTGTCTGCCCCATAATTCGGCATACATCACCGGCATCTCTACTAGCAGCCCAACCGTTGGCATCTATCTGTTTTTCCATATAATCTTTATCACCTCCACTATATTCTGGCGAGAATGGTAGCGCCACTGGATTGAAGATTATTCCACTTGCAGTTGGCCAATTGCTGGTGTTGTAGACTAGTGTTAGAGGAGCATTAGCAGCGTGCGACAACATTCCCATTGGTCTACCGAACTTAAAGAGTAGATTCTGTTTCGGATCGGAGTTTGGAGCGCCTATTGTAACACCTCCTGCACCATCAGAAACCAGCATCCCACGGGCGAAGCGTTGCGCCATACAAGGCTCGTGATTCAGGGTGACGCTCTGTGAGAACCTTCCAACTTTGACGGTCAGTTTGTCTACACCCGAAAAGAATTCCGAACTCGTTGCCTCGGGCTTGATTCTGACAAAAATAGTCCCCTTCCGATCCTGCTGATTGCCACCGTCTATCTCCTTTTCCACTCTCCACGTCACATTGCCTTTTTCCGAAGCGATCGACAGCGTGGACAGATCCACACTTGTGGTTACTTTTATTGCTGTCTCTTGGCCTAGGGTTATTGTTTTGTCTTGTTTGTCTATTTCCAGAAACTCGCCCACCTCGGGTGAACTTGTCACATTGTTCCACGGCAAAACATTGGTCACCACATCGATATCGCCCTGGCCGTAACCGCGAATGGTGGCCGTGATGTCGTAGAAAGTGTTGCGCAAGAGGTTGAAACTCGGCTCGGCAACAGTGGTCTTCAAATCCAAAATATAGTAGCGAGATGAGCCATCCTTTTGGGTGGTATGGACTTTCAAGAAGCTATGACGGTTGGCTGAGGCTCCCAAAAATTCGGGAACGTAAAATTCATAGTAGGCACCCGCACTTTCGGTGGCAGTGGTGGTCAAGGTGTAGTCTTTGGTGATCGCCTGGCCATCAGCTCGCAAAGCAGAGGTCGAAGGGTAATCCTGCGCCATCACATAGCTGAACTCAGGCACATTGTGCAGCTGCACTTTGTTGACAACCGTACCCGTCATGTTGGGGTAGCCAGCATCTATCAGTGCTTTGTCGTCGGTCGCTTTGAAACGCACACGAACCTTAGCCCACAGCCGCTCCACACCATTGTCGGTGTTGACGGTGGTGACATCTGGATATGGCTTGATGTCGGTTTGGTAGACTTGCACCATCGGAATGACAAGCGAACCTACGGAATGCGCGGCGGTGGGGAAATTGATGATGGCGGCTTGAAGTTGATCGAGGTGTTCGATCTTGTTGAGCGCGGCGGAGTTGTCCGTAGGCTCGTTGATGATTAGATAGACATCGCTCTGTCCGCTGCGCACAAAAGCTTTAATTACATCTTTGCCCGCGCCAACCAATTCACTGGCATCGAACTTGTGGTTGTAGGTCACCCTGCCTGCTTGCGGATTCCCGCTGCCTTTGGCGATCACTATCATACGGGCACTGACAATGTCCTGCTCCTTGCCCACAGAATTGGCATCAGGATCCACCGCACGGCTGATGTCCAGAGCCAAATTGTATTGGCCGTCGGCTGTGCACAATGGAGTTCCTGGTTGCTTGACACAGCCCCAGCCAAAAAACAAGAGAATAAGAGATGCTATGATATTTATTTTTTTCATCGCTGTTAGTTTAGGTCAGATTCAGGTCGCTCGACAAGCCAACCGTTAATGGTAATGGTAGCCTCGGCCGAGGCGGTGTCGCCAAAGGCGATCACGATATCATAGTTGTCGATGCGGTCGAAATCTTCGTTAGTTTTGATTATACCAGCCTTGATAATAAGCTGAGTGAGGTCTCGCTCGAGCACCTTAGTGCCCCTTGTGGGGTGAACGACACGCATCATCATAGGTTGCTCCATACGAAGGCGCAGCACAGATAGTCCGAAATCGGTGCCGCCAACTGTCTTGTAAGGCTTGTAGAGCACCTGAGGCATTCCAGCCACTAGTGAGTTGTCGAAGGCCATATGTCCGTTGTCGCCTGTGAGTTCCACTTCTAGTTGCGCGGCGGCTTTGGTGGCTTTGCCCGTAGACTTGACAGTTTTGAGAACCGACGCTGTGTTTTGTAGCTTAATATTAATAATATTGGTGTTTTTGACAAGCATTATTTTTTGTCGTTGTAGGCCAGTCTCTTTGATTTCAACACGTGAGGCCATACCGTGGAAAAGACTTGGAAGTTCTGTGTTGACCACTCCATTGGGGTTTTTGAGCAACAGCACGGCTTCGGCAAATGTACTTTTGCTCATTTCTAGTGGCAGTTGTTTGTTGGCTCCGTCACACACCTGATAGACAGTTTCATCGGCATTGGCCCACGCAACAAAATCGTAGATGCCTGGTTCGAGCCTGATTTTCATCGTGTAGTCTTTGCCGAAGGTGATCTTCTGGGCGCTCTGGTAGCCAACATATTTGCCGCTACCATCAAAGATATAAAGGCCGATGGTTTTGACTTGGTCGGCAAATTTATCCTTCTGGTCTACATTGAGAGTGTAGCTAAAACTCAACTCTACGTTGTAAGGCTCGCCGCACTGCGACAGATCCTCCTTGGTGCAGGAACAGACCACGCAGCACAAAGCTAACAGGACAGCGATTTTGTTCGTTATTTTCATTTTGTACATCTTTTTAACTCTTTTGCGCCTCCACTCGGGGGCTTTGGCGAGTGTATGGCCGATCAAAGCCATACACCCTATGTGGGGATTATTCCAAATTTGACTCTTGACGGTCAACACCCCAAGCCTTAACCTTAACCGTAGCTTCAATCCAAGCGTTAGTTTCGATAGGGTCGGTTGGTTTGACAAGATCCTCATCAGTTCCTTTACCGAAGTTTTTAACCTCTTTTAGGGTCACATCGTAGATTTTGTTGCGAAGCAAAGAGTATTTCAACTCAGGAGCCTTTCCGTTGTCGTTGGTGATATTGACACGGTAGTAGTGGATACCATTTTTATAAAGAGTTCCTGAGGTCTCGTATTCAGCCGCGATGACTGCATGATTCAATACCCAAGAGTCAAACTCGTCTTTGCTTTCAAAAAACTTATATGTGTTAGCGCTCTTATGTTTCACAGCATAGTACTTGTCGCCTACTTTGATATCCGCTCCATCCATGTTATTTAACCCATTAGTAAGCTTAGCCTTAGGAGTGATCTGTAACTGAGCATAGATAATGGTAGAGACAGCGTATTTGCCTGAAGCAGGAACTACGTTTTCCAAAGTGTAGCGACCGCCATTGGTGCCGTCACCAAGGATAGTTGCCATATCACTAGCTCCGCTGTTATAAATAGCAGCAAGAGGGCCATAATCAGATATAGCCACTGCCTTAAGAGCGGCAGTTGTTAGAGCAGGAGTGCTAATAGCATCAGTACCATCTTTCCACCAGTTGTGAACAGCATTAGCGTGGTTTGCAGGCAAAGCAACACTACCACACTGATAGAGCCCTGCGTTGGTTGGCATA
>JAVXIH010000112.1:0-4771 GCA_036648455.1 Mucinivorans sp. | reverse complement strand
TCGCTCAAATTCAAAGCTTAGCCTACGAGAGCAATTGATTTCGGGCAGCTACACAACGGAAATACGCATTGCACTAATGGTGATGGCCATTGTTTGATTTTCAATAATCATAAAATTCCGCTATCTTTGTATAATACGAAGAAGGTCTCTAACATTTTATGACTATGAAAAAAATAATTCTCACCGCTTTAATTCTCTTTATTTCGTTCGTGGCTCCGGCTCAGACTCAATGGACGGATGCCAAACAGCTCACCATTGGGGGTCACGCGCCGTGGGTGTCGCGCACTCCATACGAGCGTCTGCCAGCGGCAATGAAGGGCACGGTGCGCGATCAGCTGTGGAATCTGGGTTGCAATTCGTCAGGTCTTTACGTGCGTTTTCGCACCGATTCGCCCACTATTTCGGCTCATTGGCTTCTGACGGGCAATAATTCGATGTACCATATGACCGATGCGGGAATCAAGGGTGTCGATCTATATTTTTTGAACGGCAAAAAATGGCAATACGTGGCCACAGGCGGTGCGAATGGCCTCAACACTTCGCGTCGATTGATTGGGGACATGAAGCCCGAAATGCGTGAGTATATGATGTATTTGCCGCTCTACGAAGGGGTAAGTCAAGTGGAGATCGGCATCGATTCGCTCTACACGATCCAAGCTGCGGGTGTTGATTCGCCTCGCCGAGGCAGTGCTCGCCCGATCGTTTTCTATGGCACCAGCATTATGCAGGGGGCGTGCGCGTCGCGTCCAGGGATGAACGGCACCTCGATTCTGGCTCGACGGCTCGATCGCGAGGCTATAAACCTAGGCTTCTCGGGCAACGCCAAGCTCGATTACGAAATGGCACACGCGATGGCTTCGATTCCTAATCCACACAGTTTCGTGTTGGATTTTGCGCCTAATTGCACCGACAAAATGATCGAAAACAATATGGAGAAATTCATCACTATTTTGCGTGAGGCGCATCCCAGCGTGCCCATTGTGGTGGTGGAACAGACCTATTTCCCAACGATGGCACTCAGCACAGTGGCTCACAAAGAACAAGTTGATAAAAGCGCGGCTATGCGCGTGATTTTCAATCGATTGGTCGACGCTGGCGATCGCAAACTGCACTGGGTGTCGGGGGGTGAGCTGATGGGCTATGATTGCGAACCGTATGTGGACGCGGTGCACTCCACCGATCTAGGTTTTATGCGCTACGCCGATACGTTATATCCCTTGCTGCGCTCGCTGGGCAAGTAGATTGTAGGTGACTTCTAAAAATTATTGCGCTCGGGGTATGTTAGTCGATCGGACAATATACTCGGGGCGGCCTTTGCTCTGCACAAAGATTTTGCCAATATAGAGCCCCACTATTCCCAACACAATGAGCTGAATACCACCCATAAAGGCAACCGTCAAAATAAGTGACGACCACCCTGCCATAGCGTGGCCAACCGATATAGCCCATATCACATAGGGCAAATAAAGCAACGACGCGCACGCCATAATCATACCCAGCCACAGAGCGACATACAATGGTTTTTCGGAAAACGAGGTGATTCCGCGAAAGGCTAAGTTGATCATTTGCTTGAACTTATACTTGCTCTTGCCCGATAGCCGTTCGGCTGGATTATATTCCAGCGCCTTTTGGCGAAAGCCGACCCACTTGACCAAGCCGCGCAGGAACGGATCGGCTTCCCTCAGCGAACCGAGCACATCAACCACTTGGCGATCAATGAGCCGAAAATCGGCCGCTCCTCGCTCAACCTTGACTTTGGACACCGAACCCAAAACATCGTAGAAAGCGTTGGAGCTCTTGCGTTTGAACCACCCCAAACGACGATCCTCGGCGCGCACAGTGTACACTACTTGATAGCCCTCTTGCCACTGTTCGATCAGGCGCGGCACAAAATGAGGCGGATGCTGCAAATCGGCATCCATCGTGATCACCGCATCGCCAGTTGCCATACGCATACCCGCACTCAGGGCAGACTGATGACCGAAATTCCGCGAAAATTCGATATAAAAAACATTGCCATACTTCTCGCCCATCGATTTGACTAGCGCCAGAGTATCGTCCGTCGAGCCATCGTCCACAAAAATCACCTCCCACAAGTAGGGTAAGTGCACAAACTCGACAGCCAAAGCATCATAAAGCGCCTCGACATTGCCAGCCTCATTATAGGCTGGTACAACAATCGAAATTTTCTTGTTTTCCATCTATTTTTCTGTAAGATAACGTTAGTTCGTACATAATTTTCAACCACACCAAACTGAAAGGCAATGCTTTGAGGGCGTAGGCGAAGATCACGTCTAAATAAAGTGCGTGAGGAAAAATCGCATTGGCAAAAGTACCAATAAACACAAAACAGAGCAGACACCAATCTAGCACCGTGTGCGAAGATCGAGCGGCGAACCACCAAAGCGAAACCCCAGTCATCGCCATTATATAACTTGGCGTTTCGGTGCCCGAGCTGAAAAGAACGATAAAAAGCAAAGTCGAGGCAAGGAACAAAAACCTGAAACGACGTTCGTCAAAATGTCGATACCTTAAATATGCCGAACAATAAATAACCATTGCCGGAACAAGCACCCACATATCAGAATACGATGCCGAGCCTGTCAATTTGCGAATCATACCCAGCAAACCACGATTCTGGAAGGGCGAAAAGATATTGGTACCGTGCTTGCCCACCAGATCATTGCCCCAAGCCACGTATTGACTCCAAAGATAGTCCCACGAGGTGAAAATAAGTTGTAGAACCAACAACGCTACAGTCCAAAGAAGTAAGCTACGCACAAAATACCATCGCCTAGATGGCGGGATAAAAAAGAAGAAAGCGAGCCCCACAATTCCATATATCTTCACCATCGAGCCAACCACTATCAGCGCCGCCGCCGTAGCTTCGTGCCCCGAAGTGATGGTGATCCAAGTGCACACGATCAGCGCCGCGGTCACGGTGTTAAACTGCTGATAGAGCGCCGCATTGTAAAATTCGGGCAGGCACATCACCAAAATAATACCAACCACAGACCGAGCCAATGGCAAACAACGAATCGCCAACCAATAGATAATGGCCGTGAAAGCCACCCATAACGCTAGACCCGCCAAGCGAGGAAATAATGTAAAAGGATATATCAGAAAAGCGAAAAGCGGGCCGTAATGATTCATGTCGTGGTATTCGCTAGGCGAATGACCATAGAGCGGCAATTCATCGAAAAAATGGCGCGCCACGCCTGTATAAATATCGTAATTATTGTAACCTAAGCCGCCAGCCGCATCGCCAGCATAATGAACCACCAACGTCCACAGAGCAGCCGCCAGATAGAGACCCAGCAGCAACCATTTATTATCAAGGGCAATAAGTAACTTTGACTTCATTCGACCGTTCTTTTTTTTATGCTATGAGTAAGTACAAGCCTGCGCCGGCCAAATACCCGACAAAGGCGATGAGCGAGAAGCGTTTGAGATAATACATAAACGATATTTTCTCCATCCCCATCACCGTCACCCCGGTTGCCGAACCAATGATAAGCAGCGAGCCGCCCGTGACGGCGCAATAGGCCAGAAAAGTCCAGAACTCTGAATTCGCTGCATAGACTCCCATTTCGGCCACAGGATACATCCCCTGAGTAGCGGCCACCAGAGCCACGTTATCCACAAAGGAACTCATCAAGCCGATCACGAAACTGATGCCGAGCGGATCGGGAATTGTGTCTTCAAAAAATTTACCAACCGTATCCAATTGCCCCGACACTTTGAGCGCCGACACACTGAGCAACACCCCGAGGAAGAACATAATGGTACTCATATCGATGCGCGAGAGAATATTCCCCACGCGGAGTTTGTTCTCTTCGGGCATCGTGTCGTTTCGCCCATACATCAAATCGGTGTAGATCCACATCAAGGCCATACCCAACATCACACGCATAAAAGGAGGCAGCCCGCTCCAATTTTGGAACACAGGCACCATCATCATCGTCGACACACCAAGAATAAGGATCACAATGCGCGACCGGTTAGATATTTCGGGTAGATTTGCATTTTCGATCCTCATCGGCACCTCGCCTTCCAAGAGATCTCCTTTTTTGAAGGTTCTCGAAATGATGAACATCGGCACAGCCATCGACACAAAAGCAGGCAGCACCAGATGTGACACTTGATGCAACGGAGTGAGGTTGCCACCCGTCCAGAGCAGGATCGTGGTCACGTCGCCGATTGGCGAAAAAGCCCCTCCCGCATTGGCAGCAATAATCACCATCGAGGCAAACACCCATCGCTCCTTTTGAGTTGGGATAAACTTGCGTAGCAGAGCAATCATAATCACCCCCGTTGCGATATTGTCCAGAAAAGCAGACAGACAGAAGGTCATAATACTCACTTGGTAGAGCAAATACCGTTTGTTGGTTGTCGAAATACGATCCGAAATGATTCGGAAACCGCCGTGCGTATCCACCAGTTCGACAATCACCAAGGCACCCATCACAAAGAAAAGGGTCTCGCTCGCATCACCGAGTTGCTCCACAAAGCCGTCAGCGCCATAGATGTCCACACCGCCCAACGAGGCGACAACCCACAACGTGACGCTCATCATCAGAGCCACAGCCGATTTATTGACGCCTATTTTGTCCTCCATCGCGATAAGCACTATACCGCCCAAGAAGATAGCAATCATTAATAAAAACATACTTTTTAATTTTTTTGTTGCTAATGGGGGCCTCTAAAAATTGAATTTTTCAAGGCGGGCAAGGTCGCAAAACCGGAGCTTACTTGAAGTAAGTGAGGATTT
>JAVXIH010000111.1:0-4912 GCA_036648455.1 Mucinivorans sp. | reverse complement strand
TGATGCTCTACCAACTGAGCTATTTCCGCGGCTGTGGATAGCAGTGCGATCCATTATTATGAGCTGTTATCGAGGATTGAACTCGAGACCTCTTCCTTACCAAGGAAGTGCTCTACCACTGAGCTACAACAGCATTTCGCCCTAAAGCGAGTGCAAATATACGCTTTTTTATCGAAATACAAAACGTTACACGAAATTTTTATCGTCTATTTGCATATATTTGCAAAAAACAGAGTTATTTACTCAATTCTTGCAATATCTCGCGGCGAGTTTTCCGAAAATGGTACGGTTCGGTGTTGTAAAGAGCCCAATCGTAAACCATTTGACGACACAATTCATCCGCCATCGGTTTATTCTTTTCTTCGAGCATTTTCAGCAACTCATAGTCCGCCACCCCATCACGCATTGCGTCCAAACGAATCGAACCGTGCAAAACACCGTTATCAGGATACACAATCCAGCAATCGCCACCAGGCAAAGTATTGCCACCCTCGGTGTTCATAATCGTAGTTTGATTGTATTGATCGTCTGTGCACCAATAGAATAGACCCCAATGGAGGTAACCCGTAGCTCCATATTTATAGTTCAACCAGTGAATCAAACGAGTCTTGATGAGCGGCTGTTCCAAAAACCGATTCACAAATTGTCCCTGCGGTGCCAGGCAAGTGTAGAACCACACTTGATCGCCTGCCGCTTGGCGCTCTTGATAAAATTTATGATCTGAATTGAAAAAATTCAACTGCGGAACCCACACATTGATCACATTATCAAGGTCTTTGGTGTGGCAGGCCTCTATGATTTTGATGTCAGGCGCTGCTGTCTTGACTAATTTAGCGATGTCGATATACGATTTTCCGTTTGCCCCAGCCGTTGGTTCATCGGCAATGTGTTGCAGATATTTGTCATACCAACCCTTAGCTTTGAGGTGTTTGACCAGCGCCGGAATAAATTGGTTAATATAGTTGATCGTGCTGTCATTCTGAGCCGTCAGCCCGCGAGTGACCACTTCGCCCGATGGGGTGTATTCGCCCGTTGGCACATTGACAACGAACGACGAGCCCCAATCGGAGGCACGACGCGCCAAGTGACCACCTTCGATCACCTTTTCTACGCCCGCTTGCTCGAAAATTTCGACCGAGCGATCGAAATTCGTAAAATCGAAACTGTATTTCCCTTTTTTGAGCGTGAATTTAGTTAGGTCTACCGGCGAAATTATAACAACGTTTTGGTAACAATCTGCCATTTTTTCGGCCACCGCACCCAACATTTTCCAATAATCGTCGGAATAAAGTGCCACATCGCGCCCAGCATAGAATTTTTTGACCATCGATGGAGCCATCGAATACCAATTGGTGACCATCAACCGAGGAGCACCCAGCACCACAGGATATACCCTTAGATTCATCGTCTGGCTCATTGTGAAATTCTCGCCAGCCAATTTTCCTTCGATGGTGATCGAACCTCGATACAGACCCTCCACTGCATCTTTGGGCACTGCCACTCGGATCCATATCGGTTGCGCCACATCGCGCACCACGTCTACCGAAGGCACAACGTGAACCGGATCGGGGTAGTAATGCGACGGCGAAACGATGGCATCTTTGGCTGGATCAGGAGTCGGATTTCCAACACGAGCATATTCGATAAAACCAATTTTAATGTTCTGCAACGCATTTTTACCATCGCTGAAAGTGACTTTTGCCGTCAGGTCAGTTATGGGTCTGGCGGCACGCACCGCAAATTGAAAGGTTGCCGTTTCGCCACGAGCCACGTCAATGGTGTCGGTAAAAGGGCCGAAGAAATTCATCTCACGCAACACTTTGACCAACGGGTCAACGGCAGCAAAGGTGATCTCGTCAGTCGGATTCGCAGCGCCACAAGTAAGCACTGACAACAAGAGAGCAACAAAGGAGAGAAAACTTTTTTTCATTGGTTTTTAATTTGATAATTTCACGGAATTATCGTAAAGTTACACTTAAAAAAATGGTTGAACAAACTTTTTTTTCACATCTCACCCTTATCTAAAAGAAAAAAGGACGAGCCTAGTCTCGTCCTTTTACATTTTTATCGTCAGCACTCTCTGAGGGAGGCTTCTAAAAATTAGATTTTTCAAGGCGTACTCATTGCAGTAATAAAATTTTGGAAACAAATTGAAACAGCTTCTTATTCTATTACATTTGCAGCGCGATTCGGCATATCACAATTAAAAACGGAATTAAATGACAACAGTAAAAGCCTTATTAAACAAAGAACGAGTGAAGAAAGGCGGTGGTTACGCCTTGGTGATTCAGGTGATCCATCGGCGACAAAAACGAGTTATGTACCTTGGCTATGATTTAGACGAGGCGAATTTTGACCACGAAAATCAATGCGCTATTTACAACAAAGACCATCCTCTGACCCGCAAGCAGATCAAAGTAATAAATGAGTACATCAAAAAAGTGAAGACCGATCTGAATGTGAAGATAGAAAGCCTGAGAGCGAGCGGCAGTGAATACACGGCATCTGACATTATGTCGCGATACAGAAGAGACCGAAACGACATCTATCTGCTTGCGTATATGCAAAAACAGACAAACGAAAAACGACGCATCGGCAAAATCGGAACCGCCGATGCTTATCAATCAACACTCAGGTCTCTGCAACGATATGTAGCCAATCAAACCATCACCTTTGACAATATAGATGTAGCGTTTTTGCGTGGTTATGAGAATTTCTTGATTTCCACAAATGTGGTTAGAAACACCGTTAATTATTATATGCGTAACCTGCGCACGATCTACAATCGCGCCTTCGACGACTGCCTGGTATCGCACGGGCACAATCCATTTGCCAAATATCATCTTCACAACGTCAAGACGGTCAAGCGAGCGTTGAGGAAGGATGAAATTCGGAATATCGCCAATCTGGATTTATCGACTCAGCCAAAATTGGACGAGGCTCGCGATTTTTTTATGTTCAGCTTCTACACTCGCGGTATGTCGCCAGTCGATATTTTGTATCTCAGATATACCGACATCAACGATGGGATTATATTTTATCAGCGCCACAAGACACAGCAACCTTTGCAGATCACCATCACCGAACCTCTGCAAAAATTGTTGGACAAATACAATACCGATCCCGAGTTTGTGCTCCCACTGATCAACAGACCAAAGCGAGACACCTTGCGCGCGCAATACAAAGCTGCTTACGCTCAAATCAATTCCAATTTGAAAAAAGTGGCTGCCTTGGCCAATCTTCCCACAACGCTCACCGCTTATGTCGCTCGCCACAGCTGGGCATCAATCGCCAAGGAGACCGGCGCTCCGACAGCCGCTATTTCCGAAGGCTTGGGGCACGATTCCGAACATACAACTTTGATTTATCTGAGCAATTTTGATCGGACAGTAATCGATTCTATAAACCAACGAGTGGTAACGCTATAAATTATCAACAATTAATATATGTGTAAAAGTATTTGTTTTATTCATAAAAATAGTTACTTTTGTATATGATTTTTCGCGATTTTACTCTGAATAGAAATTCAGCCATAATCTTCACTATTCTGTCGGACCGATTCCGACTCTCTGACATCACAAAGGTAAGCACATCCAAATTGTGAGCACTATATAATTTCACTTATATACTATACATTTCATTATCGCCTAGCATTTCAGCTCAAATAACTTCTCGCAATTGCCCCTTCATTATTCAATCTAGGAGCTTAAAATCTTCATTCACAGCGAGTAAGCCCCAATCACCAGGCCGTATTCACACCAAAGAACCCAAGATCAGGGAACCCTTCAATCATTGGACTCTTGGCTCCATATCTTGCCTAATCTGGGTAGGAGTACCTCCTAAATGCGCTTTACAAAACTTGATAAGATGCTCCAACGAAGAGAAATTAAACTCGTCGGCGATGCTCTTAAAAGGTATTTCTGATTGCAGCAATTTCCCCTTCACGTGACGTGCTATCTGTTTCTGCATCCAAGCATACGGAGGCTCACCAAACTCATCTTTGAATTTGATCGCGAAAGCATTTGTCGAATAGCCGCACGTGGCAGCCAACTCGGTTGAAGTGCGCACAGACAGATAATGCTCCATTACCATACTACGAAAATCGATCGATTTTCCAATTATTGGATAGAATAATTTGGCGTTCTCTTCTTTGGTGTAATACCCCCTGAAAATCAGGAATAATTCCCGCTGTTTTATCTCGTGCAAGTGAGCGCAATTCATACCTGCGTTTAGGTAACTTTGCAATAAATTCAAGTAAGTAGTCAGCGGTTCGCGAATCTCTAAGGGTTCAAAATCGTATGTAATGGCCTGACAATAAGAAAATAACTCTTCCAACGATTTCTTGTCGCACAAGGTGACTTGATTGCTGTATGCGAGGATCACCATACTTGAATTTTCCAGGGCGCGTCCTTCGCAATCACTCATTTTGGGCAAGAAAAACAGCTCTCCCGCTTTGAAAATCCGATCACGATACTCGTCACAACTCACAGTCACGCTACCACTAAGAATGAAAATTAGGTGATTTTCTGGCTTGCTTTGCTTGTTGAAATACTCCCCTTTTTTAAGCTCCGGACACATAAAACCTACTTTAACGTCAGAGATGTAGTTATGACAAGCAGTGTGTTCTGGAATGTACAAAAGTTCCATAATTATATGTTTTTTAATCTATTATAATTCCAATTTTCCTTGATTGTTTCAGTGTTGTTTCAGTATCAAATAATATCATCTTGCTAACTTATACTACGTAATCATAGTTACAAATATGTAAGCACTATAATTTTTTAATACTGAGACATACAGCAATTGATACTATGCCTGAAATCAGCTTTTTAACATAGGATCGAATACTATTCAGAGTAGTAATAGAAAAAAAGTGGAAATAGTAGCAGTAAAAAGCGTGGCAATGGCTGAT
>JAVXIH010000110.1:0-4918 GCA_036648455.1 Mucinivorans sp. | reverse complement strand
GCAATTGATTTCGGGCAGCTCCACAACGGAAATACGCATTTTATTAGTAGTGTTATTTTTGATGATATTATTTATTCACGGCAATCTCCGTGTCGCGGGAGCGACCATAGCGAGAAACCATCGCCTCGTACTGCTCGTCGATCAACAAAGCTCCCGAACGCGCAGCAGTAGTGGCAAGAAAATCACACCGATTGTTCTCCTCATTGCTCGCGTGACCCTTGACCCACACAAAACGAACACTGTGCCGACGATATATTACCAAAAAACGCCTCCACAAATCGGGATTCTTCTTGTCCTTGAAATCCTTCTTCTCCCACCCAAACACCCAACGCTTCTCGACCGCATCAACAACATACTTCGAATCAGAATAGATAGTCACCTCGGCCGGGGCAACCTTTATGGCCTCCAAGGCCACAATGACCGACAAAAGCTCCATCCGATTGTTGGTCGTCAAACGGAAACCTTGCGAAATCTCGCGACGAAAAGGACCCGAAATCATTACCGTGCCATACCCCCCAGCCCCAGGGTTGCCAAGTGCCGATCCGTCAGTGTATATTGTGATTGAATTTGCCATATTTTTTGGGCGATGCTTGGATAGCCCACACAAAAGTAGTACATTTGTCCGATATACAAACAGCAAAGTGCTAAAACAAATAATACGATTAATAGTGTGGATGGTGATCGTGGTGGTCGCCATACCTCGTTGTGCAACCGTTAGCTCTCCCACCGGCGGCCCGCGTGACTCGCTCCCCCCACGCATCATAGGCAGCGATCCCGCCCCATACTCTACCAATTTCAATGGCAAAAAAATAGAGATTGAATTCAGTGAATATGTCCAACTGAAAGATCAATCGAAACTTTTTTTTATGTCTCCCGCTTCGTTGCACAAGCCACAGTTGGCCATCAAAAATCGCTCGATCATCATTGAATTTCGCGACACGCTGACCCCTAACACTACTTACCGCCTCGATTTTGGGGGCTCCATAGTAGACAACAACGAGGGGAATCGCCTCGATGGATACGCTTTTGTGTTCTCTACGGGCGCGGTGATCGACTCTCTGATGATGGCGGGTCAGGTGATCGATGCCTTTACGCAAGACTCTGTCGTTGGCGCATTTATAAATTATTTTGATCCTAAGGCCGATAGTATGGCTCTCGATTCGACGTTGTTCCTTTCGCGAGCCGAAGCTGTGTTTCGCACCGATAGTAGCGGCTATTTTGTGGCCGACATACTCAAAGAAAAACCATATCGGGTCTACGCCTTTCTGGACAACAACGGCGACCAACGCTATCAAGCCGGGACCGACTTAGTGGCTTTCAGCGACACCACTTTCAACCCCGTGGAGCTCAAACCCTTTATGATGGACTACGACACAGCGCGGCGACGTACGGTGATCGATTCGTTGCAACTACGGTTTGAAGTGTTCAAAGAACAGGCACGTTTTAGGCAAAATTTGATCAGCCACTCCCGCGTGGGACGTAATCGGCTCAACTTCGCCTTTGCAGCCAAAGATGCTCGCTACGATTCACTTATTCTCAAAGGGGTCGACACGTCGTGGCTTATCAAAGAGAAAAACAAAATGGGGGACTCGATCACCCTGTGGATCGCACCGCCAAGCTTGGCACAATACAAAGCAATACCCGACACTATCTCGGGCAGCTTTGTCTACCAACGCCAAGATAGTGTGTTTCAGTTTTTCTCCAAGAAAGAGAAACTGACATTCTATAACAAGACATTTGTCAAACCTGTGGACAAGAAAGCGAAAAAAGATACGACCGAAGTCAAAGAAAAAAATCCGTTTAGCTTTCAGGTTAATGCCTCGCAAACACTTAATCCCGAACAGGGCATTGGATTCACTTTCACCTATCCCCTGCGCGGTATCGACAGTAGCCGCGTGAAACTCACACGGATCGAGGTGGACGAGAAATCGCGAGCCAAGGAACCGCCGCTCATTAGAACGATCGAGAAAGCACGCATCGACTCTCTGTCTATGCACCGATATGTGATCCAAGCGCCGTGGAAAGTGGGGGCGAAATACGAGCTGATGATTCCTGACAGTGTGTTCACCGACATCACTTTCGCAACCAACGACACGCTGAGTTCGAAATTCGAAATAGCCGATCCTGACAAATTTGGCACAATCACGGTGACCTTAGCCGTCGACACGACAGACAAAAGTAATTATATAGTGGAACTCACCCAAGGGCGGGGCAAAAGCTTGACCGTGGTGCAAAGACGTGAAAATGTGGCAGCTGGACAGACGATACAGTTCCGCTACTTGACACCCAAAAAATATTCGCTCCGTATTATCCAAGACTCGAACCACAATCGACAGTGGGACACAGGCGTGCTGACCGAACGGCGATGGCCCGAAAAGGTGCGCGTCTATCGCAACAGCGGAGGCAAAACAGAAATCGAAGCCAAAGAAAATTGGGATATTGTGGAACACGTGACAACGAAGGAACTGTTCAATTAATGCAAATGAAGATCATTCAAAACATAAAGATTTGGACTCTGGTGATGGTGGTGATTTGTAGTGTCACTTCACTCGTTGCGCAAACCACCAAACCAACAACCACGGGGGCAAAAAAAGCACCAGAGCCCGAAGTGCCAACGCTCGAAGCGGCGTGGAAACCAGTTCTGGTGGATCATATATTCGGTATCCGCGGCGGATATGGGTTGGGTAATGCCCGCATAGAACCCACACGCAACAACAAACCGATCCCTTATGGACTGATGAATTTTGGTATCAGTTATCGCTTCGATGTGCCAGCCCAAAAATATGTTGGTACAATCGAGATCGACATACAATATATGGAGAAGGGATTCGCCCACGGCACTTCTTTTGCGCAAGACAACAACGAACTTTATTCGCGTAAATACTCGGTCATCGAGTTGCCCATACTTTGGCAGCCCTATTTTCCGTTAGGTAAGGGAGAGTCGCGCATAATGGTCAACCTGGGCCCCTACCTGAGTTACACCCTTAGCGGCACCGAACGTTTGACAAATATCAAAACGGGGGAGTACACCGAAAACGAGTATAAATACGATCCGCTACGCGATAACCGAGTCGAATATGGGGTGATCGCAGGCGCGGGGGTGATGATCGGCATCAAACGCTTTGCCATTACGCTCGATTTCAGGTATAATATCGCCCTGTCGGACGCAATGAAAGGCGTGCAGCAATACAAAGGCAACCCCTTTCGTTCGCCCGTCGATCAGATGAGCCTTAGTTTGGGGCTCCAATATCGTTTCATAAAAGGAAAAGTAAAAGCAAAAAAAGATGAATAAAGAAGAGACCTTACGCCAGAAAAAAGTCGGCGCTCAGATCCAGAAGGATATGAGCGAGATCTTGATGGGCCCGGCCGCCCACCTCACGCGCGGTAAAGTAGTGTCGGTGACCAAGGTACGTATGAGTCCCGACTTGACGATGGCAAAGATTTATGTGAGCGTTTTCCCCTTCGCGGCCAGCGATGAGACGGTGGCGGGATTGAAGAAAGCCACCACCACCCTGCGCCACGAATTAGGTCAGCGTGTGCGCCATCAGCTACGTTTGGTGCCCGAAATCAACTTTTATGTGGACGATTCGATCGAATATGCCGAAAAGATCGACAAATTAATTGCATTATAATTTGTTTTTTCAAAAAAAACACTTACCTTTGTGCTTCGGTTCGGTGCTCGCTGGGTTAATGATTTAAGCGGGAAGCGGGCATTGAATCGAAACAGAACCATTCCCTGGTGCCATAGCTCAGATGGTAGAGCAACGGACTGAAAATCCGTGTGTCCCTAGTTCGATTCTTGGTGGCACCACAAAAAACACTGAAAGCCCTTGTAAACATTGAAGTTTACGAGGGCTTTTTTTATGTGGGTACCCGAATGGAGCCCCAAAGCTCCTACTCTTCAAGCATACTCCAGCCAAAGGTCTCTATGTGAGCTACTTGCCCCTATTGGCAATCTGCACTCCAATATCACGGCGCAAGCTATCAATCCAAAATGGAGACCAAACAGAGACCCGCCCACCTCTTTATGGGCTTACATTACACATTCCAGACACTAACAAACCACCAATTTTACCCATACTGAGCAGCGATATTCTTCGAAAATCAAAAATAATTTCAAGGTAACACCTATCTTTAATGCCGCAATTCTTTACGCATTGACAATAAGCATATTAAGCGTTATGTTCGTCGGCTCTTTGGTAACAGTTAGCATTTTGCGCTTTTTGCAGAAAAACCCACAGACTCCTTTCTCAAGGGACTTTGTGGGTTTTTCGTCAAAATCTCCGAGGTAACAGTTAGGCGTTCTTTTGTATTGCAATCAGCTGCATATCAATGTGTTATGTTGTTTTTTCAAATAATCCGATTTATCTTTGACCCAGAAATTAACACAAAAACAATGTACCACTATGAGTAAAAAAATTACCATCAATCAGCTAGACGAGGACGCTCTCCTTGGAAAGCTCAAATCAACAATTGTTGATACGATTATTATGCACACACGCCCAAAGCCCGTGAGCAGAGATCCATTATTGACTGTCCCTGAAGCGTGCGCCTATCTGCGCATCTCTCGCAGTACACTCTATCGCTTTATTGCAATGGGTTATATCGTACCGCTGAAATCAGGAAGACGCTCACTATTCAAAACATCTCACGTAGAGGCTATCCTTATCAAGCAAAATATAAATACTCTAAACACGAAAAAAAGTTAGTAATGCAAAACAATCTCTTAAACCTCGATGCAGGGGCTTGTATAGCTAAACCTGCGCCACTCAATTTCGACCGACAGTATCACACATTAGATATTGGCAAGATACTGCCTATGCCGCTTGTTGATCTGCTTAATGAATATGCTGTTGTGTATAGTATCCCAATCCCTTTTCTTTTGATCGGACTACTTTCTGCCGCTTCAATAGCTATC
>JAVXIH010000109.1:0-5034 GCA_036648455.1 Mucinivorans sp. | reverse complement strand
GCACAGCGCCTCTTGATTGCTGGGTCTAACAAAAAATAGTCACTGCAATCAAAAGACGCCACGCGTCCATCCGCCGCAAACACACTACTCCACCCGAACAATATTAGCCCCCAAGGCGTTCAACCGACCGTCTATATCCTGATAACCACGGTCGATCTGCTCGATGTTCTGGATCACACTCGTCCCCCGAGCACTCATCGCCGCAATCAACAACGCTACCCCTGCTCGTATGTCAGGCGAAGTCATCCGAGTGGCCCGTAACTTAATCTGATGGTCGTGACCGATAACCGTCGCGCGGTGAGGATCACAAAGTATGATCTGAGCCCCCATATCGATCAACTTATCAACAAAAAACAACCGACTCTCGAACATCTTCTGATGAACCAAAACCGAACCCTTGGCCTGTGTGGCAACAACCAAAAGCACAGACAGTAAATCGGGAGTCAATCCAGGCCACGGAGCATCGGCAATGGTCATTATCGAACCATCGATAAAACTCTCAATGGAATAATGTTCCTGCGACGGAATGAACAAATCATCACCGCGCCGCTCCATAACGATCCCCAAACGCGCAAATTGAGCCGGGATAATCCCTAATTCATCATAACAAACATCTTTGATCAATATCTGCGAAGCCGTCATGGCCGCCATACCTATAAAACTACCCACCTCGATCATATCGGGCAACATACGGTGGCTCGTCCCTCCCAGATAGCTAACCCCATCGATTGTCAACCGATTGGAGGCAATCCCCGAAATCTTGGCACCCATACGCACCAACATTCGGCACAGTTGCTGAATATAAGGCTCGCACGCCGCGTTGTAAATCGTCGTTTCGCCCTCGGCCATCACAGCCGCCATAATAATATTAGCCGTCCCCGTTATCGAAGCCTCGTCGAGCAGCATATAAGCTCCACGCAGACCCCGCGGCGAAGAAACAGTGTAAAACTTATCATCTGTATCGAAGTTAAACTCCGCACCAAGCGCCTGAAAACCAATAAAATGAGTATCCAACCGGCGGCGGCCAATCTTGTCCCCACCTGGTTTGGGCATATATGCCCGACCATAACGAGCCAGCAACGGGCCGATCATCATCACCGACCCGCGAAGACGCGAAGCCGCTAAGCGAAACTCTCGCGAACGCATAAAATCGATATCCACCTCTCTCGCCTTGAAAGCATAGTGACCCTTGCCTAAACGCTCCACTTCGACACCCATATCTCGTAACAGATCAATAAGTTGCATCACGTCAACTATTTCTGGGATATTGTCGATTTCCACCCTGTCTGGTGTCAAGAGCACAGCACAAAGAATTTGGAGCGCCTCATTTTTCGCCCCCTGAGGAGTAATTTCGCCGCTGAGCGGGCACGAACCTGTCACTTCAAACTGAGCCATAATTTTTATGTTTTTGGATTAAGAACCTGTTTATTCCCAACACAGCCAACGACCCCATCGACACACTTAGCGCACATCACGCATTTCGCCCCTGACGATTATTGATGGTACGATTTTTGTTGCGATTTTGGTTCGGCTGATTCCTTTTTGGTTGCTGACGCAGCTCGATCTGAGCCCCATTGAACACCGAAGGATCAAGCACGATAGCGCCCTTTGTCATAGTAGATAGATCATTAATAATCAAATCATTAGATGGAAATTCATTATTATAATCATACGATTTTTGGCGCATATAGCGAGCCAAGAACGCAGCCGCCTTGTTGCGAGCATTCTCATCTTCGATCGTTGTCAATTCGCGCGCCAAACGAGGAACCAGAGCCCCATATTGACGTTGAATAATATATTTTTGTTGATAAGGGACACGATCGGGCGAAGGCGAAAATTGATCGGGAGCAGGCTTGGCAAATGGAGAATCGATGTCCAAGCTATCGCCAGCGATCATAAAAAGATGATCCCACAACATATGGCGAAACTCTTCCGTGTCGCGTTTGTGAGGATAGACGTTACCCATAGTCATCACCACCAAGGCAGCCTGACGACTACGCTCGTCGCGATCGGGGATCGTAAAGAGCCATTGCACCATTTTCTGCACATTGCGACCATATTCGGGCAACAAAAGTCGCATTTTTTGAGAAAGTTCAGCCATCTAAGTTTAATGTATTATACAAATATTGAACAAATATACTATATCTTTGGGGAATAAAAAAACAGACTATGTCAAAAATATTGGTAGTTGACGATCAACGTAGTATTCGTAGTACGGTCAGCGAACTGTTACTACTCGAAGGACACACCATTGCTGTGGCCGAAAATGGGGTGCAAGCGCTCGAAATGATTGGACTCGACAAACCAGACCTGGTGATCACAGACATAAAAATGGATGTGATGAACGGATTGGAATTGCTCGAAAAAATTAAAAGCCAGACCCCAGAAATTCTTGTTATAATTATGTCGGGGCACGGGACAATCGATTCGGCTGTCGAAGCGATCAAAAATGGCGCACTCGATTTTATCGAGAAACCGATCGAGATGAATCGCCTTCTGGTGAGCGTTCGCAATGCACTGTCACACAACAAACTAAAAACAGAGAACAAAGCTCTACGCCGTAAAATCGCCATCGTTTCGGGCTATGAAATCGTGGGGAATAGCCCCGCGATCGATACGGTCAAAAAACTTATCGCCAAAGTCGCTCTGTCGGATGCCAGAGTGCTGGTCACTGGCGCTAGCGGCACAGGCAAAGAACTTGTAGCTAGGCAATTACACTTGCAGAGTTCGCGCGCCACAGCGCCCTTTGTCGAGGTCAACTGCGCCGCCATACCAAGCGAATTGATAGAAAGCGAACTCTTTGGGCACGAAAAAGGCTCGTTCACATCGGCCATCAAACTGCGCCACGGAAAATTTGAACAAGCCGAAGGAGGAACAATATTCCTAGACGAAATAGGCGATATGAGCCTGGCCGCCCAAGCAAAAGTATTACGCGCGTTGCAAGAAAAACGAATCTCACGCGTAGGTTCCGACTCTGATATTGCGGTCAACGTGCGCGTTATAGCGGCAACAAACAAAGATTTAGCTACCGAAATCGCTGCTGGACATTTCCGCGAAGACCTATACCACCGCCTTTCGGTGATCAAGATTCACGTGCCATCGCTCGCCGATCGATCGGGCGATCTGCCGTTACTGATCGAATATTTCTTGAAACAAATATGCGCCGAACAATCCATCGGTCATATTTCGATCGACCCCGCAGCCATTGTCGAATTGGAGCGCAGACCTTACACAGGCAATGTGCGCGAATTGCGCAACGTGATCGAACGGCTAGTCATACTAAGCAACGGCGAACAAATCACGTTGGACGATGTTAATCAATATTTTTAACTGCTTATGAAACCGCATATCGCCATTGTCGGACGGATGAACGCTGGCAAAAGTACGCTACTCAATTTTCTCACCGCCCAACAAGCATCCATCGTTGCCCCCCAGGCGGGCACAACGACCGATCCAGTGCGCCGTAGCTTCTATTTATTGGACTATGGAGCTGTTATTTTTATTGACACGGCTGGTTTTGACGACACTTCCGCCATCGGCGCTCAAAGAGTTAAATCCACCCGCGCAGCGATAGCCGAGAGCGATTTGGTGCTCTTTGTGCCGATGGTAGACGGGCAGATGGATGCCCAGGAGAGCGCATTTTTGGAGACCATCGATGCCAGCAAACCACGTATTGTGGTCAACAAACCGTTTTCGGACACACTCCTGGATCAGATCAAAACAAAACTTCAAAACGAGATCGGCACCGAGCCCGACTTTTTTGGTGGGCGAATTTCGGCCGATGATACGGTGGTGCTCGTCTGTCCGATCGACAGCGAGGCTCCGCGGGGCAAACTCATTATGCCCCAAGTGGCAGCCGTGCGCGCGGCGTTGGATCTACACGCCCGGGCGATGGTGGTTCAACCTGCGGAATTAGATGCCACATTGAAGATCATCTCTCCGCGGTTGGTGGTTGTCGATTCGCAGGCGTATACTTCTGTGGCTCAAATAGTTGGCACCCGCTCAGAGCTCACCACTTTCAGTATTTTATTAGCCGAGCAAAAAGGCGATATGAAAGCTTATCGTCAGGGATTGGGGGCCATTGCGGGGCTCGACGATGGCGATCGGATATTGCTCGTCGAACATTGTTCGCATCAAACTAGTTGTGAAGATATAGCTCGGGTCAAAATTCCGCAATATCTCTTCGAGCTGACCGATCGCAACTTGCAATTCACGGTCATTAATGGTCGCAGCTCGTTGCCCGAAGATTTAGCCTGCTATTCGTTGGTTGTTCAGTGTGGTGGATGTGTGGCAACATCGGCGGCCATCCGCGCGCGAATCGAGCAATGCTGTTCGGCTGGCGTTCCGATTACCAATTATGGGATGTTGCTCAGCGCCAGAAAAAAATAAACTGTTGAGAAGCCTTGCTTCCAAAAGGCAAAAAAAATGGTTGCGATCTTCATTCTGATCGCAACCATTTTTTGTTGATCGACAAACGCGGAATAATCACCACGAAAAAACCCTACAAAAACTGCAAATTAATTATCTGCCTCACCGTGCGATTGCCTTTGACATCAAACTTCGCCAATTTATAGGCAGGTCGCCCCAGCACTACCTTCGCATTGTTGGAAAAACCGAACCCCTCGCGCGGAATACCAAGAAAATTGGTGGTCAACTTGCGATTGTTATCGTCATCGTGATACAAAGTGACAGTGTATGTACCGTCGGCCAAATTGTTGAAAACACACGAATTTTCGTGCTTCGACACATCAATATCCTTGGACTTATAACACGTAGTGTACGAACCATATGTATCCTGGCTATTGTGGAGCGACACCAGAATCTTACCTGTCGTTTTACGCATTCCGTTCACCACCACCTCGATAGTGTTCTGTGCCGATGACACGCCAACAGAAAACAGCGCAAAAAGGCAAATCAAAAACGAACGTTTCATTATTATTGATTAACGAGAAATTATTAAGAAGCTGTTTGAATTTTGTTCATTGAATTTGTTATGAGTCATTTTTGGTCATATTTTTACCTGTAAAACCGGAA
>JAVXIH010000108.1:0-5082 GCA_036648455.1 Mucinivorans sp. | reverse complement strand
AGCGCCATAGGCATCGGGGTGTTTTCCGAGGCAACAAAGCGTACTTTGTCACCCTCGACCAATACTCGCGATAGATTCGCAGGGTCGTATGTTACTCGTACCTTTTTACCAACCGCCACGCGATAAATGTTGTCGGGAATGTCGTAGTTTCGTTTGATCTCGCCAATGGTGACCGTCAAGCCTCCATTGGTTAGCGTGTTGGTGTATTCGTGTTGGCGACCGAATATTTGTAAATATTGCTCGGTGCTGATGTAACGCTCGCGCGCGGCTGCCATACTGTTGAAATTTTCTAACCATACTTCTCTGCGACTTTGTTTGCTTTTCAGCCATGGCAGGTCACGCATACGCTCAATAAACTGAGCAATTTGATATGGAGCTTCTGCTATATTTGGGCGTTGACTGAGGTGCGACTGTGCAAAGTCACTGTTATGTTTTTCGACGGCTGTAATATTGTGACCAGCGTAGTTATTGTACGACTTGAGCGTGTTGTGCCAGGGCGTGCCAAATGAACTCTCGATGATTTTCGCACGCGCCAGTTTTGCCGTTGGTGGGGTGTAGTTTGAAAATGAGTTGTAAAATGTTTGTAATCCTTCGGATGTAATCCCCCAACGGTCGGCAACAGTTTGATGCCACAGATAGTAATTGCCTGTAATTTCTTTGATGTGATTGAGTGCGTTTCGGAACGCTTCTTTAATTACTTCTGTGGTAATTTGATCGCCCCATGCGTAACCTAGAATGTAATCGCAATGAGCGTCAAGCACGACGTATAGTTTTGGACGGTAGTAATGATCGGTGTGTTTTTTGCCATTTTTATCCACATAGATTCGGTTAAAATATAGATCGAGGTCATTGTCGTCAGAGTTTATGAGCTGCAATGGTGCGGATGGGCGATAACGTTGGATTATAGGGTCGTACTTATCCGCCCATACTTTGAGACCTTTGCGCTGGGCGCTGATCTCAAATTCGTGTTTGGCCAAATAGTTAAGTACTGTACGTTCAGTGATGGTGTCGTGCCCACTAGGTGCAGCCCACATATTGTAATGCTCAGCTACCATCGATGCTGGAAGTTGATTGCCGTGGCTGAGTAACTCGAGTAGAGTGTCCTCACACAATCCTTCTGGCACTCTACCTGCGTTGCGGTTGCCAAAGTTCTTGTGAATGAGCGATAGGTAGCCTTCGCTTATGTATCTGTCATACTTACGTTTGAGCGTGATTGCTGTTGTGGGTATATTGTTTGGAGTGTACACCTCGCGGATCTCGTCGACGAGTGAGAGCATCAAATCCCAAGATTTTTGCATCGATTTTCGTGCTTGGCCACGCGCTGCTCTCATCTCGGTGAAAGTCTCGGTGATGGCATTAAATATCTCCGCATCGCGAGCGTAACTCTCTTGGGTGACTACGTCTAGCGTGCTCGTGCCATTGTATCTGTATTGTGTTAGTTCGTTGCGTACCGCCCAGTCTTTAGTGAGCCGCTCAGCAAATGGCTTGAACGCCTTAGTCTTGCCCGGCTCGCCGTGCATCGATTCCCACTGCACGCGATATTTGGCCGGCAGGCTCGAGTACTCGATCAAGGCGGGGTGACCACCGCCACCATAACGTATCACGTTGATTTGTTCTCTTTTTTTGAGTGACATATAAGTATTAAGGAGCAATACACCAGTGGGGTTGACTTCGGACTTTATGAGCTCCGAGCCGCTTATACAAAGTATGTTATTGTAAATCTCCACCGTAATATTGTTTAACTAACTCTTTGACTGCGCTTGAACGCAGCTTGATTGTTTTTTTCTATTTGCTCCCGCCTCGGTCTCGCTCCGAGCTGTCGGCCATCAGCCGCCTACGGGATTTTTTGATTAACTTTGCGTGTGTCAAACTTTTATTAATCAAAAATAAAATTATGAACTATTCAAATTGTTGTAGCGGTTTTATTTGTCAACTATTTATTAGTGAGCGCAAGCGTAATGATGCCACCAAATTAACTTCTATGTTCTTAAAGTCGTTTTGTTCTAAAAAACGCAACGATATCGTTAGAAAATTTACATTCTTAAATAATGGTAGATTTGATCCCATATTACCTCCCAATGTGGGTATCTATGGTTTTATCGTACCATTTACTTTTGAAGACGAAGATGCCAATTCGTTGGCTCTATTAAGTCGCGCCGCGACAATCTTTTGTGAGTTCTATACTTTTGGTGTTTATTTTGATGATGCGAAATTTCGTTCCGATTATTATCGGTGTTTGGACGATCATCAACGCGATCAGCTGATGGAGTGGTCGCGACTACAGTTCGGAGAGTGAGTTTGTTCATATCTCTGTGTTTTAGTTGTTAATATGTAGCTCCCGCCTCGGTCTCGCTCCAAGTTGCCAGTCGTTAGCTGATTGCGGGATTTTCATACACTATGGTTTGTTATTTACGATTTTTTTCGTAGTTACCGTTTGATTAGGTTTTCAATTCCAAGCACAGGAGTAACCTCAATGGATGAGGTGGCTGTTAGCTTAACCCCTTCATTTTCAAACTCCATCTTACTCTTAACTCTATCAGTTATTTCCGCCATTGTATCAGCCTTAAATTTATCGGTGTTTAGCTCACTAATGTACCCCATTCTAAAGGTCGTAACACGAGGTTTGTAGCCATCGGGAGCTTTCAATCTTACTGTTACAATTCCCATATAAAAATTTGATTTTGCCATAATTTTAAGAGTTATAATTGTTATTACTAATTGATTTATAATCTACCGTTTGTGATCGTCGTTGATCTTCAATCCTTTCAGGCATTGACAGATAGTCTTCGGTTGCTACGATCTATTTTGCATATCATTCGTGTGTACACATCAGTATACGCTCTACGCGTTGTTCTTTGTTCGCGGTCAGATAATATCGCTCGCGGAGAGTGTACGTTGTTTCATGTTCGAGCCTGGAAGTGATAGTAGTCATATCTATTTAGTTATCACATTTATAAACCGTTCTTGAACAAATTCGGCATTGTTACGTGCCACGCCGAGTATCGTGCGACCATCGTGAGATACATTGCCCGTGGTGAGTTTGCTCGCCAACTCGGCGATGTGCTCGAAGTTCGACACGATGCGCGTGAGTTCCGCCAGGTGATCGCGCTGATACTTTTCGAGCACCTCAAGCGCGTCCTTATACCCTTGAGAGTACCCGCGTTCCATATTACGCCAATGGCATATATTAGTGTCCATTTGCTCACCGATCGTGCGAGCAAGTTCCGCTTTAGCGAACTCCGCCGCCCTCTGGGCGATAATTGTTGGTGTCATCTTGTTTGTTATTTGAAATTTGATAATCTAACTTGTTACACTGCGACTGAAGCTGCATTGCTTTATTGGCCAGCAACCCGTCGTTGTCAACCGTTATTTGAGCATTGTACTCTAAGTAGGAGTCCATTCGGGCAATCATCGACCTAATGTCACCTATAAGTTCGTCGCATAAAATCTCTTTGATCTCTCTTTTTGTGCTCATAGCTTTGTATTTTAGTTGTTAGTCAATCGTTTAGGTGTTACTGTCGCTATTTCGATAGTGCCTTGGTGACCTCGTTCATACGCTCCACGCTGTATGCGTTGTTCCATTTCTGCTGGTTGGCGAGTGCCTTGGTTTGCAAGTCTAGCATTATGTCGTTGTTGGTAAAGTCGCCCGACAGCACTTTTCTGATTTGATACTCCTTTAATCCAAACTTCCGAGCACAGCGACGAATGTCTTCGGCGATTATATACCTGTCGACATTTTCGCGCATCACCTTTTGCAGTCGTCTTGTCTCAGCCAGCGTGAGTACCGCCGACGGGTGCACGTAGAACCCTTGACGACGGATCGCAGGCAATACTTCTGAAGTTACCCAGTGTTGGAATACCTTAGCAGTTTCCAATCTTGATTTCATTATCAATGAGTACAAACCGCTCTCGTTGACTATGGTCATCTGTCTATTTTGGCTGCCGTCGCTAATAGCTACGTCAGCTCGATCTTCGGGGTAAACATTTTTCATAATAGCATCTCTGTTATTGGCATAGCCAAGAATATCGCACAAATCCTTTGCGATAAAATAGGGTTCACCCTTAATTGTTACACTTCTCACTTGCCCCAAATCGGGGTGCGAGATTATGCTTAGTTTGTTAGTGACTTTTTCCATTACATTATCTTTTTTAGTTATTAATCAATCGTTTAGGCATCGCGGCAGCCGTGTCGCGGATAAGTTTAGCTACCTCGGCGCGCTCAGTCTTTACCTTGCGTTTACCGCTAAGGATAAGTCTTACATAATTAGGGTGGCACCCACATACACCTGCGATGTAGGTGTATTGACCCCTAAATTCATTTGGGTTGTTGTTTATTAATTCTTTTTCCATAACTTTGTTCAGTTAATACGACACAAAGATATAGTGTTATTTCTATATATCCAAATCTTTTGTTGACTTTTCGCAATACAAATGGAGGATTTTTTTGACAGACTAGATAAATATATGACTTTCAGTGGCTTGAATGACAATAAGCTAACTGTAAAGGCTGGCTTGTCTATTGGGTCTCTAGGCAAACAGCGCAAAGGAAGTAGAGGATTATCCAGTGATAGTATTGCGAAAATACTATATTGCTGTGATAATATAAATGCTGATTGGCTTTTGACAGGAAGAGGCGAGATGCTCCGCGCCGCTGATGGAGGAGCGACCACCACGCAAGCAGAGCCTACTATTATATATAGAGACAATCCCAAAGACACTGAGATAATGCAGCTTTTGCGCGAACAAAACGCACAACTCAAAGAGCAAATAGCCGACTTAAAAAAACCGAAGTTCTGCGGAATCCCTATAAATATGAGCAATACACCCCCTGCGGAACCTTCGCCCCTTGTTGTTGCCGAGAGCAAACCGACCCCATCTAAGAAGCTCAACAAAGCATCTACAAAGAGCGAAATTCACACCTAAACCCACAGAATAAAGCAAAAGCGCACGCAATCCATTGATTACGTGCGCTTTTGCTTTAATCCACTGTCTTTACACCAGTACATATACGGCATTAGCCCCCTACCTATCGCCTATTTTCCACCATTTAGACCCCATATTTTGGTATTAACCCCCCACCTA
>JAVXIH010000107.1:0-5213 GCA_036648455.1 Mucinivorans sp. | reverse complement strand
ATATGGCAACTCTGCAATACAATACTTGGAATTTCGACATCGAAACAATGACTCTCGTTTTGGGCGGCAAAAGCATCGGCAATCGCCAAACAATCGAATTTCAAGACACTATGCATATCAACAAACTCAACGCTGATTCATTGGTGCTAGCGCGCAACAATGCGGTGATATACAACCTCGCGCGCCAGAAATAGCTTAGTGTGACTTCGAAAAATTGCTTTTTCGGCGTTCTACTTCGGATCGAAAAACCTAATTTGTGGATCGAAAAACCTAATTTTTAGAAGCCATCTACTTTTAGAAGATGCCTAATTTTCAGAAGCCACCTATTTCTAGAATTTAGATCTTAACGACACGCAACTTGGCGTATTTGAGCAGCAAAGTCTTGTGACCAGCTGCCGCAAAATCAACCTCCACCATTGTATCGGTGGGGGTTTTTTCTATTGAAGTAATCTTGCCATTACCAAACCGTTGATGGGACACGGTGGTCCCAACCGACAGCTCGCCCGAACTTTCGATGGGCACTCCTTCGCTCGAAGCAAATTGTTTGAAATTATTGGTTGGCTTTTGGTATACTTGTCGCGCGGGCTGAGCCGAAACGCCAGCCACAGAACGAAAAGCAGGGCGAACAACGCGGCGCGAAAAAGGCGAATCGTCATCATCGTCAGCGGTCAAAGAGCCAACATATAGAGGCGAAATATCGAGATATTGCTTGTCGATTTGTTCGATAAAGCGGCTCGGCGAAGTCTGTTTCACATCGCCCCACTTGAATCGCTCCATAGCGTATGAAATCGTAGCGCGAAGGCGCGCCCGGGTAAGCGCCACATAGAACAAACGACGTTCCTCCTCGATCTGTGATTGATCTTCAACCCCGCGGATCGACGGAAAAAGATCCTCTTCGAGCCCCACAAGATAGGTGTAATTAAACTCCAAACCCTTGCTCGAATGGACAGTGAGCATCGTCACATATTCAGCCCCGTCATCATTTTGTTGATCCATATCCGTGAGCAGCGACACTTCATTGAGCCATTCGGCAATGGTCATCGTGCCAGCCTCGCGCGGCGGCTCGTCGTCAGCCACAGCCTCGGGACCCATAGCAGGCTGAGTGACAAAGCTTTTGATCGAATTTAGTAGCTCCTCGATATTATCGAGCTTCGTTTTGTCTTCGATCGCTTTACTTGTCGAATAGAAAGCCACTAACCCCGAATTTTTGGCAGCTGCCGTCGCAAATTCGTAAGCATCAAGCGTTTCACGTAGTGTCGAAAGTTCGGCAAAAGCCTCCAAAAAACGAGCAATTCCCGCCTTGGCTGCGCCACGAATACCGATTTGTTCGGGGTTCATCGTTTGAAGAACGTTGAAGATCGAAACCCCGTTTTGCAACGCCGCCTGACAAATCCTGTCGAAGGAAGTAGCCCCGATGCCGCGCGCTGGAACGTTGATAATACGTTTGAGCGCCTCGTCGTCGGCTGGATTGACAGCCAAACGCAAATAGGCCAACATATCTTTGATCTCGGCACGTTGATAGAACGATTGCCCTCCGTAGATTTTATATGGAATATTGCGCTGCCGCAACGTCTCCTCGAAGGCGCGCGACTGGACGTGGGTGCGATACAAAATTGCTATTTCGCTCGGCGAAGCCCCGTCACTGATGGTGTTCGCGATGTCCGTCACCACACTTTGCGCCTCTTGTTTATCATTAAAACAGGTCAAGACGCGAATTTTATCGCCCTGGCTCTGTTCCGAGAACAAGGTCTTTTCGAGCCTCTGCTCGTTGTGAGCGATGAGCGAATTGGCAGCCTCGACTATGGTGCGAGTCGAACGGTAATTCTGTTCGAGTTTATAAACACGGCAGGCCGCAAAATCCTTCTGGAACTTCAAAATATTTTCGATCCTCGCCCCGCGAAACGAATAAATCGACTGCGAATCATCACCCACCACACACACATTGCCGTGAATGGCGGCTAACTTCTTGACAATCAAATACTGAGAGAAATTAGTATCCTGATACTCGTCCACCATTATGTAACGAAACATATCGCCATAACGGGCTGCAACATCGGGATAATCGCGTATCAAAATATTCATATAGAGCAAGATATCGTCAAAATCCATCGCGCCATTGGCCTTGCATCGTTGACAATAGAGGGCATAAATATGATAAATCTCGCCCATATGCGCCTCGTTATCTTCGGATCTCACCGTTTCGTTGGCCGCGTAGGCAGCTGGGGTGATAAGCGAATTTTTGGCCAGCGAAATACGTGCAAAAACTTGTTGCGGTTTATATTTATCATCGGGCAGCTCCAATTCGCGTACTATACTCTTCACCAAGTTTTTAGAATCAGCAGTTTCGTAGATAGTGAAATTTTCATTGAAGCCTATCTTGTCGGCTTCGCGAACCAAAATACGACGGAAAACACTGTGAAAAGTCCCCATCCACAACCCGCGCAATTGATCTGCGGGGACAATCTCTTCGATCCGAGCGCGCATCTCTTTGGCGGCTTTGTTGGTGAAAGTAAGCGCCAGAATATTCCACGGTTTAACCCCACTGCGGATCATATGCGCGATACGATAGGTGATGGTGCGCGTTTTGCCGCTACCAGCGCCTGCGATAATGAGTGCCGAACCCTCGTAATTCTCGGCTGCCGCGCGTTGCTGGGCATTCAAACCGTCTAAATAATTCTTGACCATACTATTTTCTGCTGAACAATTCATTCTACAAAGATACGAAAAAAGGGCGGATAAAATCCACCCTTTTATATTTAGAGGCTGTTTAAATTTTGTTCATTGAATAAAATTCAAACAGTGTCTTATGGTGACTTCTGAGCTCACCTAGTACTTATCGCACTTAATCTCTTGGAATGATTGCGGATGTTGACAAACTGGACAAATATCCAATGCTGCCAAGCCTCTATATTCGTGACCGCATTCGCGGCAACGCCACAATTGTTCTTCGGCCTTGCGGAATACAGTTTTAGCCTCTACCGTTTCTAGTAAACCGCGGTAACGTTCTTCGTGATGTTTTTCAATTTCGGCAATCTGACGGAATTTGCGAGCCACTTCTGGGAAGCCTTCCTCGTCAGCCATTTTAGCTGCGGCTGGATACAATTCATAAGCCTCTTCGTGTTCGCCACCAGCGGCTGCCAACAGATTTTCGGCCGTTGTCCCGATTATACCAGCTGGATAAGTTGCAGTGATTTCGAGAGCGCCACCTTCCAAAAATTTGAAAAATTGTTTGGCGTGTTGTTTCTCGTTCGAAGCCGTTTCGTCAAAGAATTTGGCGATCACTTCGTATCCCTCCTTGCGGGCTTGTGAAGCAAAAAAATTGTAACGTGTGCGCGCTTGGCTCTCGCCAGCAAATGTGGCCAACAGATTTTTTTCAGTCTGAGTACCTTTAATTGATTTATTCATAATGGTTTGATTTTGGTTTTTAAGGTTAATAATTGCTTGACGTGCATATAAAATATCGTGTGCTATTTGTGCTTTCAAATTCTCAGTGTCGATAAAACGCTGCTCGGCACGAATGTATTGCAACAACTCAACAGAAATTTCGGCACCATATAAATCACCATCAAAATCGAGCAAGAAACACTCCACATTCGCCTCTGTCGCCCCTTCGATCGATGGATGGATGCCGATCGAAACCACCGAATCGTATGACGCTTGACCCACCATCACCCTGGCCACATACACCCCGTGTGTCACCCCCAACGAGGCAGGCAAACGGACATTGGCAGTCGGAAAACCGAATCCGCGCCCAAGCCCCTTACCCTTAACAACTGTGCCCGAGATAATTATTTGTTTATTATTGTCTATCACATTGCAAAGATAAGAAATTTTCATTAATTTTGTTCACAGTAATTTTGAATAGCACAGATGGTCAAAAGTCATAAAACATATTATTCAATGGGTCAGGTTTGCGAAATGTTCGATCTGCCCGCCTCTACAATCCGTTTTTGGGAAACTCGATTCACAGCACTTCGCCCCAAAAAAAATGCAAAGGGGAATCGTCTTTTTTCGCCCGAAGATGTCGAAACGCTCAAATTGATATACCATCTGACCAAAGAAAAGAAAATGACCCTCCAAGGGGCTCAGAAATTTCTGATGCAAAAACGTGTTGCCGCCAAGGGCGAAATGAGCTTAATCGAAATTCTGCAAGGCATCAAAACAACGCTGCTCGAAATTCGCCAAGAACTGGAATCCAATGAATCGCTGTCGGCCAAAGATATAATCGTCAAAGGCGAACAAGTCGAAACTATCGAGCCAGAAGTAGAGATCAAAGAACAGACAGTTGCTCAGCAATATACGATCGACCAAATCACCTCATCCGACATCGAAGCACAAGCCCAAATGGCAATAGAACAGCTCCAAGCCGAACTCGACCAACCAAACGCACCCGCAAAACAAAAATACACTGAACCAACACTATTCTGATGATAATACAAGAAATAATACATATTATTGAAAATTTTGCACCTCTTGCTTTGCAAGAAAAATGGGATAATAGCGGACTGCAAATTGGAGACACACAGAGCGAAGTGACTGGTGTTGTGATGGCGCTCGACGTAACAGATCGCGTGGTGGATAGCGCAATAGCTAACCACTCGAACCTTATCATCACCCATCACCCAATGTTTTTCGAGGGGGTGAAAAACATTTTGCCCACAACCTCCGTTGGCAAAATCATATACCGCGCCATCCAAAATAATATTACAATCTATTCTTCGCACACGCCGACCGATTCGACTCACGGCGGGATCAATGATTTTCTGGCGCACTTATTGGGATTGGTCGAGATCGAACCGCTCGAAAAATCACCGTTCGACCCAACTTGCGGGATGGGACGCGTTGGCAATCTGCCCGTAAGTATGAGCACCGAGGCTTTCAACAAATTACTATACTATAAATTAGCACTCACCACCCTACCCAATAACGCACACAAAAAAAACGACACCGTGCGCCGTGTTGCTCTTTGTGGCGGTAGCGGTGCGTCACTCATCACGACGGCAATCGAGGCTGGAGCCGATACTTTTGTGTGTGGCGACCTGAAATATCACGACTTTCAACGCACCGATAACACGCTCGCACTCTACGATGTAGGGCATTATGGCAGCGAAATTTGCTTCGTCGATATAATTCAAAAAGTTTTAGAAAAAGAGATTCTCGAAATCTCGAAAAAAGTTTGTACCTTTGCCTTACGTTCCGTCAAAGATAATTTT
>JAVXIH010000106.1:0-5258 GCA_036648455.1 Mucinivorans sp. | reverse complement strand
CCCCTCTCTTTGATTTTGTCAAGTTCTTTTATCGAGTTATGGGCCTAGAAACCATATAGTTTTTCGAGCGCCACGCGCGCCAATCGTTCCCCGACAGGCTGTTTGCGTTTGGGGTGCACATCGTTCGGATCACCGTAATCCATCGACACCACCATCTCGCAATTGTCAATTTGTTCGGCCAATTGACGTTGAGTGTTCCGGAAATGAGGCCACGAAGGGCGATCACAATCAGCTAGCTGTACAAAATAGAATGGCAGATTAGGGCTGTTAAAGGCTGTGCGGAACGACTGAACGACAAGCGGAAACAACCGCGAGTGAAGTTCTGCATTATCGGCATTACTTTCGCCTTGATACCACAACACGCCACGCACGGTGGTGCCCGCCAGGGGAGCAATGCGAGCTTCGTACAAATAAGTTGGCTCAAAATAGTGGCGTTGTAACGGATCTTTTGTACCCATCATCGAACGAACCATCACCGAACGCACCCAGCTGTCGATCATTTGATTGGTCTTCCAGTTGTAGAGAATATCGATCACGTCGGCATTGTTTTCGAGCAACGAACGTTCGACAAAAGACTCGGCAGGCGCACCGCCAAGCGATGTTTGCACCAAACCGATGGTCACTCCTTTGAGCGAATCGGCCAACATCTGACCGAAATAATAGCCAATACCCGAAAATGGTTTGATCTCGTCGGTCGTTGCCATCCGCCACGTGGCATCGCGTGCATAAGAGAGCGAATTGATCTCGGCCAATTTTTCGGCCGACAAACTGTCTTGCTCGGCAAACATAGGCTCCATCATATAGAGGCGAATATTCGGATTCTCGCGCGCATTTTGTGGGTTAGTGCTCCATTGGACGGGGAAACTCATATTGGATTGACCGCTCAGGATCCATAGCTCGCCGATGGCTACGTTTTTATAGGTTTTGGTGACGTTTTCGCTCGAAATTTTGAGCGTCAAATTATTTTTTGCATTTCGCAGTGCGGGGGTGATTTTCCAATGACCGTTCGCGTCTGTCACGGTGCTATATTTCTGATTGTCAAGTGTAATATTTACTTTTTTGCCTGCATTGGCCTTTCCTTCGATTGTTGTGGCATCGGATCGTTGGAGCACCATATTGTCGGCATAAAGATCGCCAAGTTTCAACCCTCCAAAATCACCGGTGATGGCAGAAAAGACGCGCTCGGCCATCATTTTAGCCCCCTGGACATTGGGATGAATGGCATCGGGGAAGAGGTTGGGGTGCATATAGAGTAGATCTTGGAACGAAAAGGTCTCCAAACCAGCCATTTGCGCCACGGTGGCTATATCTTTCTGTATCAATTGATACCAGTCGTGAGTGCCAGCTTTGAAGCGCCAATGATTGTGAAAAATCGGTGACATTTGCGCCACAATAATGCGCGCCTTAGGGTTGGCCATCCTGAAAGTGTCGATCAGCGCCAAGTAGTTGGGGATAAATTGCTCGCGATAACGCGGATAGTTCCGTGGATCGGTGTCGTTGAGCCCTAGGTGAATCACCACCACGTCGGCCTTGAAGTCAACAGCGCGGCGGTATTCTGCTGTTTTGATATATGGATTGTGACCATTGTTGAGCAGCGTGGCTCCGCTACGACCAAAGTTTTCGACCTGGTAAGCAGCGCCCAGCATACGTTGCAACACGGCGGGATAGGCATTGACTTCGCGGTTTTCGACCAAATAACCATAGGTGACCGAATTACCAACGCACGCCACTTTGATTGGGGCGGCTCCGAGTGCCATCACGCACGAGGCGATGGCCACCAATAAGAACGAGAAAAAACGTTTCATAACTAGTATATATTTTTTGTGAGATTTAGAATCTAGTGACTTCTAAAAACCGATTCTCACAAAGGTAATAATAGTTTGAGCATTTTGTTCTGTTTGTTGAGATGATTTCTGAAAATTACGTTCTCGCTCGACTTGGGATCTCCAAGCGTTGAGCCCGATCAACCCCGCGGCATAAAAACAAGTAAGGCAGAGCCTTTTTGTTCTCTGCCTTACTGCGTTTGCGGTCATAGACCTTTCGGGATTTCTGAACCCTGCAAAAATTGACAGGGCGGGTGTGATTTTCGATCTCGGCCTCGCGGCTTGCACGGCGATTGGCGTTGATGTAATCACGCTGAGTAATTCTCATTGTTTTCATGATTCATAACATTTTGCGTGGGCAAAGGTAGTGCTATTTTGTGAAGTGAGCAATAAAGGTAGTTCCCAAGTCGAAAAATCGAACCCGAAACAGCCTCGAAAAACACAACAATATTTTTTGACAATTAATTAAATTACGCAAGAGTTGCTATACTCGCCAAAATATCATACCTTTGATTGCGAATTTAAGCCTAAATGAACGTACCTAAAAGTCACGTATAGTGGTGTGAATCACTGCTTGACAGTGGCTGGCGATCTATCGGTAATAGAATAATTCCAAACTCTCAATAGAATTAAAACAGATTCTTAGAATAGTGATAGAAAAAAGGAAAAGAAAGAGACTTAAACGTAGTGTTAAGCGCGTATTGTATGGTATGCTGATTTGTGTTTTGGTTTTGGTGCTGCGCCCTTGGCAATTTATGGTTCCGCGAGCCCACACCACTCCAAAAACGATTCAAGTGGTGGATACGGTGCCAGTGCCGATCAATCAGATAGTTCAAAATTCAGATAGTGATATTCCTCAGGCTGAGCGTTTCGACAAAACGGTTGAATCGTTTCTCCGCGAGTGGCAGATCGAGGGGGCTTCGTTGGCGATAATGAAGGATGGTAACTTGATTTACAGCAAGGGTTATGGTCTGGCCGATAAGGCGAGTAATGATTCGGTGGAGGTGCGTCATTTGTTTCGTGTGGCTTCGGTGAGTAAGTTAATCACGGCCGTCGGCATTATGCACCTTGTTGAACGGGGTTTGCTCTCGCTCAACAGCACTGTCTTTGGGCCGAAAGGGATTATGCGCGAGTATAATAATTACACCGATAAACGTGTCGAGAAAATCACTATCGAGAACCTTTTGCGTCACCAAGGTGGCTTTTCTATTCGTGCTGGCGACCCCGCTTTCGATGGTGCTAAGATGGGATTACACCTGCCGCTCACCCCCAAATCATTGATCGAATATGCGTTGAGTCGCACTATGCGTTACGCCCCTGGGGCGCGGACGGCCTATTCTAATGTGGGTTATGTGGTTCTCTCGCAAGTGATCGAGCACGTCACGGCTCGCCCTTACGAGGGCTATATTCGAGATTCGATACTGGCTCCTATCGGATGTTTCGATATGCACATTGGACATAGTTTCCCCAACCAGCGCCACCCGAATGAGGTGAGTTACTATGAAGTGGCTCAGGCGGAGGATATTCCATCGTGCGACGGTAGCGGGCGTATGGTTCCCAAGAGTAGCGGAGGTAACAACATCGAGCTTTTGGAGGGTGCTGGCGGGTGGGTCGCCTCGCCGGTGGAAATGTTGCGATTGGTGGCCGCCATAGACTCTGATAACTCGAACCCTAAGATTCTCACCAAAAAATCTATCCGCCAGATGACCGAGTACAGCAAGGGGTATCTGCCCTTTGGGTGGATTAAGGTCAACGAGCAGGGCGATTGGTGGCGCAGCGGCACGATGGCTGGCACGAGTGCTATGTTGCGTCGCCAAGCCAATGGCTATACGTGGATGATGGTCACCAACACCAGTTCGTGGAAGGGTGCTCGTTTTTCGCGCATCATCAACTCGATGTTGCAACGCGCCTTTGGCAAGGTCTCCTCGTGGCCAGATAAAGATATGTTCCAAATGAGTGCTTCGTCCGAAGATAATTGAGCCTCCTCTGTCGTGCTTGAAAATAAACCGTAAATAGTTTTTTGATTAAAAAATAAACACTATATTTGTAACCATTATATAATGTTGAACAATATGGTTACTAAAAACTATCTTACAATTGACGAAGTTGCGTCATTAATTGGCAAAAGTAAAGAAACCCTTAGGCGTTGGGATAACGAAGGTAAGTTCGTTGCGATTCGTGAGCCAATAAGTAATTACCGCATATACAAAAAGGAGCACGTAGAATCTTTTTTCAAAGATGTTGTGGCGGATGTTGAGAATCTAAATTTTGCCTCTCCACAATATCAATATAGTGTTTTGGAATTGTTTGCAGGGGCAGGAGGTTTGGCCGTTGGTTTGGAACAGGCGGGGCTAAATTGCGTTGCGTTAAATGAGATTGACAAATGGGCTTGCCAAACGTTAAGAGCAAATAGACCTAAATGGGATGTTCTTGAAGGTGATATTAAAGACTTTAGCTTCAGAAAATATCATCGCAAGGTAGACGTGGTAACTGGTGGTTTTCCTTGTCAGGCATTTAGTTATGCTGGTAAAAAGCTAGGTCTTGCAGATGCTAGGGGGACATTGTTCTATGAATTTGCAAGAGCTGTGCAAGAGGTGCAGCCGCTAATTTGTATTGGTGAAAATGTAAGGGGATTGCTTAGTCATGAAAATGGCAAAACTTTATCTGGTATGATTTCTATTTTAGATGAGATTGGTTATAATGTTGTTCCAATACAAGTACTTAAAGCCGTGAATTTTAAGGTTCCTCAAAAGAGAGAGAGATTAATCCTTGTCGGTGTAAGAAAAGATGTAAACTTGAAATTTGAGTACCCTAAGCCGTATAATAAAATATATACTTTGCGTGATGCTCTGAAAGGAGGGGAGCTATTTTTGAATGATGTACCAAAAACAAAAGGAGCTATTTATCCTAAATACAAAAAAGATATTCTCGACTTAGTGCCTCCTAAGGGATATTGGCGAGATTTGCCAGAAGAGTTGCAGAAATCCTATATGGGTGGAAGTTATTATTTGGGTGGTGGTAAAACTGGTATGGCTCGTCGCATCGGTTGGGATGAACCTTGTTTGACGCTAACATGTAGCCCGGCTCAGAAGCAGACTGAAAGGTGTCACCCTGATGAAACTCGACCATTTACTGTTCGTGAATATGCCCGTATACAAACTTTCCCAGATGATTGGGCGTTTTCGGGTTCAATAGCTCAGCAATACAAACAGATAGGCAATGCTGTACCTGTCAACCTTGCTAAAGAAATTGGATATTCAATTGTGAAGTTTTTGAATCAATACTACTCTAATAATGTTATTATTACATTTAAGTAGTATTTAAAAGGATTCAAATCCTTTGTAATAAGGGTAGTTGTCGTAAGTGATCTGATCTAGAAGTGTTCTCTCTAAACCACCTCTGGCTTGATTTATTTCGGATAAAACTGATGTAGGA
>JAVXIH010000105.1:0-5327 GCA_036648455.1 Mucinivorans sp. | reverse complement strand
GAGAGTATTACAATACTCGCAAGTACAATTTTTTTCATCTTGATTTTTTTTGTTCTTTTAAATGTTAATAATTACCAAGGGTTAGTGCCATCTTCGGGGTACCCTTCGGTGGAACCAGATGAGGCGGCGATCCCTTGCTCAACTGTGACTTCGATCACCTCTACCAGAGGCGATACATACGATTCCGCGGCGCGGATAGTGAGATTGTTGATCATGTTATTATTTGTAGATAAGATTAATTCACCACAAAGATATTGTTTTTTTTCTCCACAATTAGAAGCTGTTTAAAATTTATTTAAAAGTTTTTTTACGGCTCTTATTTGCTCTGGTGGACTCCATTTACAAGCAAAAATAGAGCCAAAAAATTTCACCTCAACAAAGATTACAACTAAACAAAAATAGAGTAACCCTTTGAGAAGGATTACTCTAAAATATTATTCGAATACTGCTTTGGTAGATCAGCCTAGGGCAGATCCGCCTATGGGCAACGAACTATGACAATGAATTGACGTGCAACTGCAAACTGCTCTTCAAGTTTGCTGACTTGTTGTCGTGTATCACACCAGTCTTGGCCAATTTATCTAGCAAAGTCATCACACGTGGCATCATTACCAAAGCAGCCGCCTTGTCGGTTGTGGCACGCAAAGCACGCACAGCTGAACGAGTAGTGCGGTGAGTGTAACGATTCTGGATACGACGCTTGCCAGTCTGACGAGCACGCTTTTTTGATGATTTATGATTTGCCATTTGTTTTGTTATTTTCCTTTAATATTTATGATTACTGATGACCCTACTTGTTGTTTAGATCGACATATGTAACCAAATTGCGTAGCCCATAGGGGAGTCGAACCCCTCTTTCTAGAATGAAAATCTAACGTCCTAACCGATAGACGAATGGGCCAATATGTTATCGCTTTCTTCTCAAAAGCGAGTGCAAATATATGCACAAATTATTTATCCACCAAACTTTTTGAGAAAATTTATTGAAATATATGTAAATAATTTATTAGACCCCATCTTTTATTGACTCACCAGTGAACTGCCAGATACCTTAATCGCTACTTGTCCTGGGCCAAAACAGCTCACTTTCGATGCTCCGCTAGCCGTTCCGCTGGCTTGGGTAGTGGTGTTGATCGACAGGAGAGATGCCCCCGAAACTTCGCAAATTGCGGTGCGTGTTTTGAGCATTTCGCAATTAATAACGCTCGCCCCCGAAGCTTCAATGTCGATCCGATCAGCCTCTCCTTTGATAGACACAACGCTCGCCCCCGAACAATCGAGCTCCACAGCGTTGGCTTTGAGCTTGTATATGTTAGTTATCGATGCGCCAGAACAGTCGATGTCTAGTTTGTCGGACAATGACATTGGTTGGTTGATAACGAGTTTCGAGGCTCCTGATAAGTCGACATCCAATTTGTCGCTCGTTACGCTTGGCTCTATTGTGGCGGATGAAGCCCCCGAAAGTTCGATGGTCTCGATCGACGAACAAACAACCGTCAAACGCAGCACCGTGCCTTGGCGGGAAGTAGACCAGCCGCGTAGAGAGACCTCCACCGTGCCGTCGTTGTCGAGTGTGAAATCGAGCTGATCTCTATACTCTTCGCTTATTTCGACGGTGGCCGAAGTGTTGGACCCTTGTAATAAAGTGACCTCGAAGGACGAGCCAACATCGACACCCGTAATACACGCGCCATCGAACCGTTTGAGGGTGATGGTTTTCGAAGAGGAGGCCAGGCAAGATGATAACATAGCAACGATGGCGGTAAAAAGGATTAGTTTTTTCATTGTTTATAACTTTTATGGTGATGTGACTTCTGGAAATTGCTTTTTCGTCGCTCTACTGCGGATCGAAAAGGCTAATTCCTAGAAGCCCATTGATTTACCAATCAACTTATGAACCAAAGTTACGCTTTTTTGTTGTAAAATCAACCAAAAGCACAAATAAATGAGAAAATTATACTATTTTTAATTAAAAGAGTTGTTTTTCTCGAATATTGGCGTACCTTTGCCGAGCGCATCTGAAAATCGATTTCGTTTAAGTTAGTATTTCTATTGAAGTAAACTTTTTCCTTTACCACCAGAATGCGTGTTTTTTAATATTTAAAAGTTTTATTTCAAATGAACATTTACGTTTCAAACTTGAACTATCGCGTCACAGACGGCGAACTCAACGACCTTTTTGCCGCTTACGGTGAAATTCAATCTGCAAAAGTGATCACAGATCGCGAAACTGGTCAATCACGTGGCTTCGGCTTCGTTGAAATGACTTCAGACGAAGATGGCCAAAAAGCTATCGACGCTTTGAATCAATCAGATTTCGAAGGCAAAACTATCAACGTTAACATCGCAAAACCTAAGACTGACGCTCCTCGCTCAGGTGGTTTCAACCGCGGTGGTGGTTTTGGTGGTGGTCGTCGCTACTAATCAATGAACGATGGCGGTTTATCCGCTTTGTAATAAAAAGGTCGAACACGTTGTGTTTGACCTTTTTTTTCGTAAATTTGCACCCTAGATGATAATCAACGCACGCGACATATATAAAACTTACGGCTCTTTGGAGGTGCTTTCTGGTGTGAGCCTCACGGTGGAGCGCGGTGAGATACTTGCTATTTTGGGGCGTAGCGGGGCGGGGAAGACTACGCTGCTACAAATTATGAGCACCCTGCTCACCCCCACAAGCGGCTCGGTGGAGCTCGATGGCCAGGAGCTGACTCGCCTCACGGGCGATCGGCTTTCGGATTTCCGCGCCCGAAAAATCGGTTTTGTCTTCCAGGCGCACCATCTGCTCCCCGAGTTTTCGGCTATGGAGAACGTCGCTCTTGCTGCCCAAATCGCTGGTGTCAAAAAGGTGGAGGCTGAAAATCGTGCTTTGGAGCTTTTGAAGGCGGTGGGGCTTGCCGATCGTGCTGCCCACAAACCAGCAACTCTGTCGGGTGGCGAGGCGCAGCGAGTTGCCGTGGCACGAGCGCTGATCAATCGCCCGGCAGTCGTTTTTGCCGACGAACCATCGGGTAATCTCGACTCACATTCACGCGAAGATTTGCACCGTCTGTTTTTCGATCTCAGACAATCTTTGGGTGCCACTTTCGTTATTGTGACGCACGATATGGCGCTGGCCGAACTGTGCGATCGGCGCGTGGTGATCAGTGATGGTAAAATAAATGTATGACAAATAGTGAATTAAAAGAGCACCTGGATTTTCTGGCGCAAAAATATAACTGTCCCGAATTTATCGACAACGATCCGATCTCGATTCCCCACTCATTTTCCTCTCAGGGTGACATCGAAATTTCCGCTTTTTTGGTCTCTACCATCGCTTGGGGCAATCGCAAAATGATAGTTGGCAATGGGCATAAAATGGTGGAGCGGATGGATGGCGCGCCCGAAGATTTTGTGTTAAATGCTTCACCCACAGAGCTCGATGCCTTGAATGGCTTTGTGCATCGAACTTTCAATGATTTTGATTTTCGGTATTTCGTACTTGCCTTGCGACGGATTTGCACCACATATGGTTCGCTCGGTGACTTTTGGCAAGGCGACTACCTCCAAACGGGCGATCTGCGGCTGACGATCGCTCGATTCAGGCGCGAATTTCTCGACGCGCCATTTTTGCCTCGCACCTCGCGCCACGTGTCTGACATCACTCGCGGTTCGGCTTGCAAGCGTTTGGTGATGATGCTTCGCTGGATGGTTCGCCACGACAACTGCGGTGTCGATTTCGGGTTTTGGCGTTCGATCCCCACTTCGGCTCTTTACATTCCGCTCGACGTACACGCCGCACGTCAGGGGCGCGAGTTGGGTCTTTTGACTCGTCGACAAGACGATTGGCGCGCGGTGGAGGAACTCACCTCAGCTCTTAGTGCCTTTGACCCCATAGACCCTGCTCGTTATGACTTTGCCCTCTTTGGGCTTGGGGTCAATCAAAAATAATTAATAAATAAACAATGACATTCAAAGAACTAAACATAACAGAAACAATACTACGCGCCTTGGTAGATGAAGGCTACGACACTCCAACGCCAATTCAAGCACAAGCGATTCCCATCGTCTTGGATGGTCACGATGTGCTGGGCTGTGCCCAAACAGGCACCGGTAAAACGGCAGCGTTTTCGATCCCCATCATTCAACTCATCGCCCAGCGAACAAAAGGCTACTCGACAGCCAAACGTCGCGAGATCAAGGCGTTGGTGCTCACCCCGACCCGCGAATTAGCGATCCAGATCGACGAAAGTTTCCGCAATTACGGCAAGTATTCTTCATTGAAAACTTGTGTGATTTTTGGTGGTGTGGGTCAGAAACCACAGACCGATGCCTTGAATCGTGGGATCGATGTGTTGATCGCTACGCCTGGACGGTTGTTGGATTTGATCAATCAGGGTTTTATAAACCTGAAAAACATAGAATTTTTCGTTCTCGACGAGGCCGATCGTATGCTCGATATGGGTTTTATTCACGACATCAAGCGGCTTTTGCCGCTCCTACCCAAGGATCGTCAGACGCTATTTTTCTCGGCCACGATGCCCGATGAGATCGCCAAGCTCTCTTCCACGATCCTCAATCGTCCTCGGCGAGTGGAGGTTACTCCTGCCAGCTCGACTGTCGAGGTGATCGATCAATCGTTGTATCACGTTTCCAAGGATCAAAAAACGGCACTGCTGGTTGATTTGTTGGCCGACAAGGCTATGGAATCGGTGCTCGTTTTTTCGCGCACCAAACACGGAGCCGATAAAATAGCCAAGGCACTCACCAAAGCGGGGATAACGAGTGAAGCAATTCACGGCAATAAATCGCAAAATGCGCGTGTGCGGGCGTTGGCGAATTTCAAGGAGCGCCGTACGCGGGTGTTGATAGCCACCGATATCGCTGCGCGAGGGATAGACATTGATTCGTTGTCTCACGTGGTGAATTACGATTTGCCTAACGTGCCCGAGACGTATGTTCACCGCATAGGCCGTACTGGTCGCGCGGGGTTGGGTGGCACGGCTATTTCGTTTTGCGATGAGGAGTCGGGCGGTTTGTTGAAGGATATCGAGAAGTTGATAGGTTTTCGCATAAATTTGGTAGACAATCATCCGTATAAGAATTTGGATACTGTGGTCAAGATTATTGCTGAGAGTCAGCCTGTTCAGTCGCGTGCAGCGGTGCGCAAGCCGCGTAATGATGGCCGCTCGCGCGGTTACCACCGGACGCGTGGCGTCTCTTGATTTGGTTGGGCGCGCTACTCGGTGATTCTTCATTAGACCCAGCAATCACCGTGTCGGGGCACCGACCGCGGGTTTGGGGCGCGGAGCCCCAAGTAGAGGCTGATCCGAGTAATGAAAAAGGTC
>JAVXIH010000104.1:0-5512 GCA_036648455.1 Mucinivorans sp. | reverse complement strand
TCGCTCAAATTCAAAGCTTAGCCTACGAGAGCAATTGATTTCGGGCAGCTCCACAACGGAAATACGCATTGCACTAGCTGTGTTGTTTGGGGACGATATTGTTATACACTGTAATCAAAAGACGCTATGGAATACCGTTCCAAGGACACGCCTGCTGACAAACCAAACAACCATACGCCGCACCTGGCGTCTGCTGGGAAAGATACGACAAACACTGCCGACAATCCAAAGTGTGATCACCCAGCAACGCCCCCGTAGGACACGCTTCGATACACGCCCTGCAATCGACCGCACATAAAGACGAAACAAAAGGCGAGTCATAAGGTAATACCACATCGAGTAACAAAATCCCAATGTTGAAGTCGGTGCCCAACGTGGGGTTGACAAGTAACGTGTTGAGGCCAATCGAACCTAGACCCGCACGCACGGCCCACGACTTCTCGAAAATCGGTGCCGTGTCCACCACTCCGCGACCGACGACGGATGGTTCTAACTCCTGGATGGCGCGCAGCAAACGCTTCAATTCGCGGCGGATAGGCGAGTGGTAACGCTCGCTGGCAGGCGCGAAAAGGATTACCACCACACTCTTGCAATCGGCCAAAACGGTGCGCGGATCGTGACGCGCATTGCGCGCCAAATATTCCAGCGTGGCGCTGTTCCCGCCAGAGAGCCAACGCGACAATCGCCCTTCATCGGCCTCCAAAACAGCGTATGGAGCGATGCCCACAGCAGAATATTGTCGCGAAAATATTAGATCTCGGATTTTTTTATTATCTTGCTGCACAATTTAATAGTTTATGAGTAAAAATTTGAATATCTCTTGGTGGAAAATTGCGATTCCCGTTGTGCTGGGGTTGGGTTTTGCCGCCTATCTGATTTATACGGAGGTCAAACCCGAAGTGTTCTACGCGCTCAATTTTACGATTAAAACATTTTTGTACATCGTGCTTGCTTTCCTTTTTATGGCTGGGCGCGACTTTGGATATATGATTCGCATACGTCTTTTTGCGCGTGGCGAATTGACTTGGCGGCAGGCTTTTCGCGTTATTATGCTCTGGGAGTTCACCTCGGCCGTCACCCCCACCACCATTGGTGGCACATCGGTGGCGGTGGTTTTTGTCCACAAAGAGGGTCTATCGGTTGGCAAATCGGCAACGATGGTGATGCTGACAGCTTTTTTCGATGAATTTTTCTTTGCTGTCGTTTTCCCACTCGTTGTGATGATTGTTGGTTTTGATCGGTTGTTTAGTTTTGCGGGAGCCTCAACCTTGATGCCGGTAATCATAGCTGGTTATGTTGTTAAATTTTCGCTTGCCGCCGGGCTGAGCTATGGTTTGTTTTTCAATCCCAAGGGTTTGGGTCGCATAATAATTGGAATTTTTTCGTTACCTTTTCTACGTCGTTGGCGCAAGGGAGCCATCCAGGCTTCGTCGGATTTGAACCTCTCGGCGCGCGAAATCAAGAAATATAAATGGCATTTTTGGCTCAAAGCTTTTGGTGCTACTTCTATGTCGTGGGTGTCGCGTTTTTTGGTGGCTAACGCTATTTTCTTAGCTTTTGTGAGTGTGGAGGATCATATTTTGGTCTTTGCTCGCCAGTTGGCAATGTGGGTGCCGATGATTATTTCGCCTACGCCCGGTGGGGCTGGTTTTGCAGAATACATTTTCCAAAATTTTCTGGGTGATGTTATCGTAGGGGCTCAAAGTTCGCTCACCCCAGTCATTGCGCTGCTTTGGCGTATGGTGACCTACTATCCGTATCTGATTATTGGGGCGTTGATCATTCCTCGCTGGGTAGCTTCCCTTCACAAAAAATAGCATCAATAACCGATAAATCGCGTTCGAAAGGTAGACGATCCGAAAATGTTTGATAATATTCGGGGCTCGTGGTGCGCGGTGGTGTGACGGCTCCCACAAAGCGTGTGGTGTAGACCAATTCGCGGTCAATCTTCAAAACTTCCAACAAACGTTCGGTGATTTTCTGATTCAGATCGAATAGATATTTTTCGTGTATGTCGAATAGTGGCATAATCAAACCTTCGAAATGAGCCCAATAAGGTGCCGACCGATAAGCAGCCATCACCGCGCGAGAATGGGTTCGTTGCCAAGGGGTTGCATAATCGATAAGCACATCGCACGTAGCAACTTTCAACCCGCCAGTGTGTTGCAGTGGCACAGTCAAACATTCAGACCCGCTAGCGGTCATAATCCGACACCGATTGCGTGCGGTCTGCTTTTGGTAGTTCTCGTGAATTTCGATACGCGCCCCTTGTTTGAAGGCTTCTATCCACGAAATATTTGGAAAATATGCAGTACTTAAAACCATATCACAAAGTTAATAATATTTTTTGCGTATACGATATAAAATTAGATAATTTTATTTTATGGTGACTTCGAAAAATTGTTTTTTCGGCGCTCTGCTGCGGATCTGAGAATCCTCACGTACTTTGAGTACGCCTTGAAAAATTCAATTTTTGGAAGTCACCTAATTTTTGGAAGCCAGCTGAAAATAGTTATATGAAATCTGATTAGTAGAATTATATATTTTTTCGTAGTTTTGTACTCTTGATCTAACTTTATTATAAAATAATATGAATAGAATACTTATCGTTGGTGCTGGTGGGCAAATTGGAACTGAGCTCAAAGCACACCTCAGATCTTTGTATGGTGAAAATAACGTGATCGCAGCCGATTTGAAAGCCGATCCAACGGACAACAATTCGGTGTCGCTCGATGCCACAAATGCTGTCCAGATGGCGGAGGTTGTCCGCAAAGGTAAGATCGATACGATCTACAATTTGGTGGCGCTTCTCTCGGCCAAGGGCGAGGAGCAACCGATGTTGGCGTGGCGAATTAATATGGGCGCGCTCATCAATTCGCTCGAAGTGGCACGTGAGTTTAAGTGTGCCGTTTTCACCCCTAGTTCGATCGGTGCTTTTGGCCCTGATGCGCCAAAAAACAAAACGCCTCAGAACACAGTTATGCACCCCACTACTATATATGGTGTGTGCAAGGTGACGGGCGAAATGTTGGGTAATTATTATTTCCAACGGTATGGAGTTGATACTCGTTCGGTGCGTTTTCCGGGTTTGATTTCTTCGTCGTCGCTCCCCGGTGGTGGCACGACCGACTACGCGGTAGAGGTATTTTACAGCGCTCTTGCTGGCGAGAAATTCGTATGCCCTGTGCCTCGCGACCGTTTTATGGATATGATGTATATGCCAGATGCGATGACGGCGATGCACGATCTGATGGAGGCCGATCCATCGCGTTTGATTGTGCGTAACTCGTACAACGTGGCCTCGATGAGTTTTTCGCCTGGGATTTTGTTCAGCAAGATCAAAGAGCGTATTCCGGCCTTTGACTGGGAGTATCAGATCGACCCAGTGAAGGATCAAATTTCTGATTCGTGGCCTAATTTTCTCGATGATTCGTGCGCTAGACGTGAGTGGGATTGGGCTCCTGCTTGGAACTCGGATACGATGGTAGACGATATGATTAAGGTGCTGGGCGAAAGGCTGGCCAATAAATAAATGTTGTAAGGATGACTGAACGAACACTACACGACTGGCTCGAATATTGGGCTGAAGAGCAACCTGAGCACGATTTTATGGTCTTTCCCGACCGAAATCTAAGGCTCTCGTATGCCGAATTTAATCTGCGTGCCGATCGCTTTGCCAAGGGGTTATTGCATATTGGTGTGCGCCACGGTGACAAGGTGGGGGTCTGGGCAAAAAACATTCCAGACTGGTTGACTTTGATGTTCGCTTGTTCCAAGATCGGGGCGGTGTTGGTGACGGTCAATACAAATTACAAAACGACGGAGCTCGAATATGTGATGCGCAATGCCGATATTCACACAATGTGTTTGATGAACGGTTATCGCGATTCGGACTATGTGGCCATTATCAATGAAATTGTGCCCGAACTGAAAACTTCGCAACGCGGATTTTTGAAGTCGGATAAACTGCCCGAACTCCGTAATATTGTCTATCTGGGGGCCGAGAAGCACCGTGGAATGTATAATTCGGCGGAGTTGAACGTGCTTGGGGCTCAGATTTCCGACGAAAATCTGCGTCGCGCTTCGGCGCTCACATCGTGTCAAGATGTGGTGAATATGCAGTATACATCGGGTACCACCGGTTTCCCGAAAGGGGTGATGCTCACCCATTACAACATTATCAACAACGGGGTGTCGATCGGCGATTGTATGGCCTATACGCCCGATGATCGATTGTTGCTTTGTGTGCCGCTCTTCCATTGCTTTGGCTGTGTGTTGGGTGTGTCGGCTGTCATCACCCACGGGGTGTCGATGGTTGTGGTGGAGGATTTCGACCCGTTGCGCGTGTTGGCCTCTGTTCAGAAAGAGAAATGTACGTCGCTCTATGGGGTGCCGACAATGTTTGTGGCCGAGTTGCACCATCCGATGTTCGATATGTTCGATATGTCTACCCTTCGAACCGGGATTATGGCGGGCGCGCCCTGTCCTATCGAATTTATGAAGCAGGTGATCGAGAAAATGAACTGCCGCGATATAATTATTGTCTACGGTTTGACCGAGACCTCGCCCGGGATGACGGCCACCAAGGTCACCGACCCGATCGAGATTCGTTGCACCACCGTTGGTCAGGCGCTGCCTGATGTCGAGGTTCGAGTTGTCGATCCCGCCACGGGCGAGGAGTGTGCCGTCGATCAGATTGGCGAGATGTGCTGCCGCGGATATAACGTGATGAAGGGCTACTACAATGACCCAAAAGCCACCGCCGCTGCCATCGATAAAGATGGTTTTCTCCATTCGGGCGACTTGGGTGCCCGCGATGCGAACGGTTATTTCCGCATCACGGGGCGCATCAAGGAGATGATTATCCGCGGTGGCGAGAACGTCTATCCGCGCGAGATCGAGAACTTTTTGCTCACCCATCCTGCGATTTTGGATGTTCAGGTGGCTGGTATTCCTTCGCACAAGTATGGCGAGCAGATCGGGGCTTATATTATCCTTAAAAAAGGTGAGACGATATCAGAACACGACGTGACTGATTTTTGCAAGGGGCGGATTTCGCGTTACAAGATTCCTAAATACATATTTTTTGTCGATAGTTATCCGCTCACGGCAAGCGGCAAGATCCAAAAATATTTGTTGAAAGACATAGGTTTGGCTATGTTGGCCGAGCGTGGAGTGGAGATTGCGTAGGTGTTTTTTTGAAAATTTCAAAAAAAGTCACTTAAAATTTTGGATTTCAAAAAATAGTTATTACATTTGCAGTCTCAAAACGGTTAAAGTTTCGAGTATTGCCTTGTTAGCTCAGTCGGTTAGAGCACCTGACTGTTAATCAGGGGGTCCTAGGTTCAAGTCCTTGACAAGGCGCATAGAAAATCAGCACATACAATAATTTGTAGGTGCTGATTTTTTTTGTGCGAATACTGCCTTCCGAATCTGTTTTTACAGTGGGTGACAACTATCTATTCACTGGACTGGATTCGTTAAGAAGCTGTTTGAATTTGTTACCGAAGTT
>JAVXIH010000103.1:0-5559 GCA_036648455.1 Mucinivorans sp. | reverse complement strand
TTAATAGTGTTGATCTGTATAATACATTATACACGGCAATATCGGTGTCGCCGCGCGACCGCGCCCCAAACCCGCGGGCGCACAGCGCCTTTTGATTGCTGGGTCTAACAAAAAATCTCCGTGTCGCGGGAGCGACCAAATCAAAAGACGCCACGCGTCCGGTGTCGCCGCGCGACCCCCAAAAACAAAAGTTTGCACACTCGAAAACAAAAAAGCGGTGAGTTCCCTATTTTTTTTTATCTTTGTACATTATATGTAATACTATCAACGATGAATATAACCAACATAGAAGTTGAACTTCGCAAAATCCAAGCCCTAGTGAGCCGATGGAACGAACAAGGCTATGTGCCCCAAATCGAGAAAAATATCGCACTGCAAAGAGTTCAGAAATTCTACGAACTATTCCTTGACCTTGACACTCAACCACAAATCGAATACCACGCCAGTTCTATCATCACGCCTGACCCAGCACAAGATCAGAAAGAACAACAAACAGAAATTCAATCGCCAACGGTTGACCATTCCGATGTGGTCGAATACATAGAAATCGAACACCAAAAAACGAAACCAGAAGAACCGCAGGAGGAAACTTTTACCATCTTTGGTGCCGAAATATCGTCAGAACAAAAGAAACGATTTACACACAATCTTTTCTGTAACGACCCGCTGGTGTTTCACAATGAGATCGCCAAACTCGAACAACTGCGCACGCTGGACGAGGTACTCATATATATAGGTGAGAAATACGCTTGGGCACCCGACAATGCCTCGGCCGACGAATTTGTGGACATCGTAGCCAGTAAATTCTAATGAAATTATATGTGGTGCCCACCCCTGTTGGCAATTTAGAAGATATGACCTTTCGCGCGGTGCGAATACTGCGCGATGAGGTGACGCTGATTATGGCCGAAGATACCCGCACAAGCAGCGTGTTGCTCAAACACTATGACATCCACCAACCGCTCACCTCGTTCCACAAATTCAACGAACACGATGTGGTCGAACGATTGGTAGATAGAATCGAAGGCGGCGAATCGGTGGCGCTGATTTCGGATGCTGGTACACCGTCGATCTCCGATCCAGGCTATTTATTGGTGCGTCGATGCGTGGATCGCGGTATCGAGGTGGAATGCCTGCCAGGGGCAACGGCTTTTGTACCAGCCTTGGTAGACAGCGCGTTAGGGGCTGAACGATTTTGCTTCGAAGGCTTTTTGCCAGTCAAAAAGGGGCGACAAACACGCCTGGGCGAATTGGCAATCGAAGAGCGAACGATGATTTTTTACGAATCGCCGCATAGGCTACTCAAAACGCTGGAGCAATTCGCCGAGGTGTTTGGAGCCGATCGGCAAGTGAGCGTCTCGCGCGAGATCTCAAAAAAATTCGAGCAAACCCTACGAGGTACGCTCCAAGAAGTTGTAGAATGTTTTAGAACCACCGCACCGCGCGGTGAAATAGTAATTGTATTAGATGGAAAACGAAGAACAAAAACCAGTAAAACAACAGATTAAGTCTTTCTTTAATTCGAGATTTAACCTAGACGAAGATAAGGCGGAACAGAGCGAAGTAGTAGAAAACATACGGCGCGGAGTCGAATTTCGTGGCACCAACCTTTGGCTGCTAATCTTTGCCATTGTGGTGGCCAGTGTGGGGCTTTACGTCAATTCGGTAGCCGTGATTATCGGTGCGATGTTGATTTCGCCCTTGATGGGTCCTATTATGGGGATCGGTTTATCGCTGGGGATCAATGACTTCGAGCTTTTGAAGCGTTCCTTCAAGAACTTTGTCTTTGCCGTGGCGGTGAGTTTGGTCGCCTCAACGCTATATTTTATGATGTCGCCTATTTCGACCGCACAATCCGAGCTTTTGGCGCGTACCACCCCTACGATTTGGGATGTGTTGATCGCCACTTTCGGTGGTTTGGCGGGTATTGTGGCTCAATCGCGCAAGGATCGAACGAGCACCGTGATCCCTGGGGTGGCCATCGCCACGGCTCTCATGCCGCCACTTTGCACGGCTGGTTTCGGTCTGGCGACAGGTAATTGGAGCTATTTCGGTGGCGCATTTTATCTGTTTTTCATCAACGCTGTCTTCATCGCCTTTGCCACCTATTTCATTGTCCGTTACTTGAAATACGAGAAGAAGCACCACGTTGATCCCAATCGCGGGCGCACCGTGAAACGTTATATGGTGATCATTATCACCGCCACTTTGGTGCCCAGCGTGATTCTGGCTTACGGGATCGTGCAACGTACAATTTTCGAGACGGAATCGGCTAATTTTATTAACAAAGTCCTTGCTTTCGACAAATCACCAGTCATCAATTCAACGGTTAAATATTCGCCACGAGACGGCAAAAATTCAATCGAAGTGCTGATAATGGGCGAACCGCTAACGAGCGAAGTGATCGAAATGGCCAAAGGACAATTGGCTCAATTCGGACTGAAAAACACAGAACTCATCATCCGACAAGGCAAAGCCAATGATGCGATGGATGACCACACCATACAGGCCGTGCTCAGAACAAATACGCAGATAATAGACGAAAAAAACGAGAAGATTCAAGAACTGGAAACCGATATCACACGCCTGGCTAGCGACACTCTGCCCACCGTGGCCATAGCTCGCGAATTGGCCTCACTATGGAATAGTGTCAATGGATTGACGCTCGCCAAAAGCAAAACTCTGTCGCCCGATGGGAAGATCGAAGGCCAAGTGCTGCTGTGTGTGATCCAAGTGGACAACCACGTGAAAATATCGGATGAAGATAATCAGAAAATCAAACGGTGGCTTGCCGCAAGAACAGGCACTGAAAGTGTTAAACTAATAATCGAAACCAAACAATGAAACAGCTCCTTTTGCCAATAACTTTTGCCCTTTGCGCCTTTTTTACATCGTGCGCTGGCGGGGGGTTGATTCAAGACCAAACAACAATCGAGCGAATCGGCAACCGCTTGGCCGAGCGTCAAGCGTGGCTACCCACCTTGCCCCAGGATCTGACGGCCGACGAGCGCCAAGCTCTCGAATTTTTGTATGCCTGGCTCCCGAGCGCCGATGTGGCCGATTATGATGTTGATTTCTATCTGTCAGCCGTTCGTAGCTCGCTCGCCACGCGTGAACAAATGCCGTGGGGCAAAGAGGTTGACGAACGTGAGTTCCTCCATTTTGTGTTGCCAGTCAGGGTTAATAACGAAGCGCTGGACAGTTCACGCACCGTGTTTTTCAATGAATTGAAAGATCGAGTGAAGGGTCTGTCGATGAAGGATGCCATACTCGAAGTCAACCACTGGTGTCACGAAAAAGTGAATTACTCGCCCACAGATGCGCGCACGATGAGCCCGCTAGCGATGGTGAAAAACGCAACGGGGCGTTGCGGCGAAGAGAGTACTTTTGCCGTGGCAGCTCTGCGTTCGGTTGGCATTCCTGCTCGCCAAATTTATGTGCCCCGTTGGGCTCACACCGATGATAACCACGCGTGGGTAGAGGCTTGGGCGGCCGATGGCAAAGGCTCGGGTCAGTGGTACTATATCGGCGCGTGCGAGCCAGAGGCAGTGCTCAACACTGGCTGGTTCGACGCACCGGCCAAACGTTCGCTGATGATGCTGACCAAAGTTTTCGGACAATATAACGGACCAGAACAAATGCTGTCGGCAGCCGATGGATATACCGAAATTTCGGTCACCGAAAATTATGCTCCCGTGGCCACAGCCACTGTTGTGGTTGAAGGTCAAGACGGCCAACCGATCGAAGGCGCTCAGGTGCTCTACACCATATATAATTACGCCACCTTCTACCCCGCTGCGCGCCGCGTGAGCGACTCGAAGGGCGAAAGTTCGCTCACAGCAGGCAAGGGCGATATGGTTGTCTTTGCCAGCAAAGATGGGCAAATAGCAAGTGGAGTGCTCGACTTTCGCACCGCCGACACGCTGCGCCTCACCCTGGGCGCACTGCCAAACGTGGCCATGGAATACGACATCACCCCACCCGACGAATTGCCGGTCGAAGTGAAAATTTCGGATGAAGCTCGTGCGCTAAATCTTCACCGATTTGCGAGCGAAGATTCGATCCGCGGCGCATATATAGCCACCTTTATCGATCAGAAAGCCTCTGACGAGCTCGCCCAACTTCTTGGTGCCGACAAGAATCGAGTTTGGAATATTATGTCTCAAACACGCGGCAACCACGCACAAATCGCTCAGTTTCTCACTAGCGCCCCGCGCGAAAATGTATCGCAAGCTCTTGACTTATTAGAGGTTATATCGGCCAAAGACCTGCGCGACACACCGTGCGAAGTGTTGCTCGATCATCTGACCGCCGCACTGCCGTGGGCCAAGAAACAGTTTTTCAAAGAGTATATCCTCAACCCAAGGGTCGATAACGAACTGCTCACCAAATATCGCAATCAATTGAAGGTTGGCTCCACGATGGTTCAAGCGCAAACTATTATCGATCAATACGCCGACATTGCCATCGTTGATTCGTTGAATCCAGCCCGTTTGGCGATCTCGCCCGTGGGTGTGGCGCGAATCAAAATGGGCGATCGCGCATCGGTTGAACGCCTTGTGATTGCCGCCCTACGCAGCAATGGAATCGCAGCCCGAAGAGAACCGCTATCCGCTCGCGGACAATACTTTATGGACGACGCTTGGCACTATATCCAAGGGCAAGAAATTGCAAAATCGGCCACCAAAGGCACGCTCACCGTGCTCAATGAGCCGAGCAACACGATCACCGATAATCCGAAACTGGACACCCACTTCTCGCTCAGCAAATGGAATGGCGAGCGTTATGTGCCCGTGCAATTCGAGAGCCTGGGCATCGACCTTGGCGGCGCGGCAACCTTGGCCGATGTGCTGCCAGCCTCGCACCCGCTGCCGATCGAACAAGGGCAATATATGCTCACCACTGGCACTCGACTATCGAGCGGTAAGGTGCTCGCGCGCAACGAACCGATCACCATCCAACAAGATAGCCTGAGCAAAACATACCTCGTTATGCGCCAAGCGAGCAACGAAATCAGTGTGATCGGAGCAATCAACCCCGAAGAAAAATATGTGGCACAAGGCGCTACCGCTGCCGCTCCGCTACTGGCCACCACTGGCCGCGGATATTTCGTGGTGGCGATGATCGAAGCCAAAAAAGAACCGACAACCCACTTCCTGCGCGCACTTGGCACCCAAAAGGCGATGCTCGAAAAATGGGGGCGACCAATTGTGCTTATCCTGAGCAGCAAAGAACAACTAGCATCGCTCAATCTGAAAGATTTCCCCGAGCTGCCCTCGACCGTTAGCTTTGGATATGATGAAAATAAGGCGATGAGTAAAATGATCGGCTCGATGTGCGAGATAAAAGATATGAATAGTCTGCCAGTGGTTGTGCTGGGCGATAGTTTTGGCCGAGTTGTGTATATATCAACAGGTTACAACACATCGCTAGGCGAACAAATGGCCGCCACGATCAAGATGCTATAACAAATGGGGGCTTCTAAAAATTAGATTTTTCAAGGCGGACAAGGTCGCAAAACCGGAGCTTACTTGAAGTAAGTGAGGATTTTAAGATCCG
>JAVXIH010000102.1:0-5568 GCA_036648455.1 Mucinivorans sp. | reverse complement strand
TGGATAAAATTCACATGATGGCACCTGTTTTAATGCTGCTGCATGAAAAACATAATCTACACCTCGCACCTAAAAGAAATAAAATCACCATTTTATGTCACACCACACATACAACACAATATGGCTTTGGCAATTACAGCCCAAACGAGGATGCTCATCTGGACACCTATCCCCGCTTATCACATCCAAGCAAGAATCAGCCACAAAAAAAGTGGGGCTCGAGAAAATTCTCGAACCCCACTTTTTATTTAGATTAAATCTCTATGATCGACTAGAAACCGCCAACAGCACCTGGAAGTGTGTTTGCAATTCTTTGCCACCCTGGATTTTGGTAAACCACCGAGTTGGCAACGTCAACCGAACCACCACCTGCTGTGGTTGGAGTTGCATCTTGGAATACTTTTCCACCAATTGCTCCCAAATAGTGAGCTGGAACCCAAGTAATACCATCTTTGTACAAGTTGTTCCCCGCAATGTTCAGACGAAGTGGCAACAAATAATTACCATCTGCTCTGCCCGATACGTTACCTGCCTCACTAGGAGTTGGTTCACGGAGTTCGCTCTTGCCGTCTTTTTCGAAACGTTTGTACATTGACGACCACAAGTTGAAACCTTTTGGCATAAACTTCTTGCCAACCAGCTGATCCATTGCTCTCCAACGAAGTAGATCGTCGAAACGCATACCTTCGGCAATAAATTCGCACCGTCTTTCACGGCGGATATTATAACGTCTAGCCTCAACAACTTTACCAGCCGTGTAAGCACCAAAGTCGTTTTCAGCTTCGATAGACATATTCGTTTCGGCATCAGTGGCAGCCAAATCGTCGCTCACCAAGGCACGTTGACGAAGTTGTTTCCAGTAGCCTTCGGCCGATCCGTCCAATGCACCATCTCGCTCATAGCAAGCTTCAACATAGTTCAAATAAGCTTCACCAGCACGGAAGATAACCGTTGCCGTTGTGCCATAAGCACCAGTTTGAGTTTGTGACGGATCACGAGACAAACCTTTTTTAATCATATAACCAGTCGTTGCGCGTTGTTCGTTTAGGTCCAACAAGAATGGTTTATATGGCTCAACATTCACTGCGCCATTATTCAAGATTTCACCTTGACCCTTAACAAAAAGTTGGAAACGGCTATCGCGACCGATTTTCATCATATTGACTGAGTCATCGCCCAGGTAGCCTGAACCAGCTGCATAATATGGTTTACCATTTTGCATCAAGAAACTTTGCATAAATTGATGAGTGTAACCAGTACTACCACCATTGATCAGGTATGAACCTGTGTAGTGTGCAATTTGTTTAGCCACATCATAAGAACGATAGAAGACAACCTCGGCATATTCAGCAGCATCCAGCCCACGCATTGGCATACCGAACATTTCGAAATAAGGGTTATTACCCGATGAACCATCGTTGCGTTTGTAATTGTAACCAGCAGGGTTAGCAGCCAATGCAATATGATCAGCAACCGCTTTGGCGCTCTTCATTGCTTCGCCTAAGAAAAACTTAACTTCGGCCGCATTGTCGTAAGCATAACCTTTATGTTGGCTTGCTCCTGGCCATCCTGGACCGTTTGGTACAAAGGCTGTACCGGCAAAGTTCTTTTCCCAAGTACCTTCAAAAAGAGCTACGCGAGAGCGGAAAACATTAACGGCATCCTTGCCCAGGCGGTTTTTGCCACCAACTGGTGAATCATACATATACATAAGAGCAGAGTCCAAGTCGGCCAAGATCATACGGGCAACCTTATTACGAGGCTGACGAACCGAAGCTTCGAGCAATGGCTCTTTTTGGTCTGGCAGTACATTGTAGATGATAGGGAAATCACCAACCGCTACCAAATATGGATAATATGAGTATGCGCGGAAGAAATACATTTCACCTAAGCAGTGACGAGCCTCAGACGTATTACCCGAGATAGTACCAGCTTGGATTTTTGGAAGTACTTTGCGCAAGAAATAGTTGGTTGTATAGATATTACCAAAGCCCCAGTTGTCGGTGCCCGATCCAACCTTACGCTCGCCAGACAACCAGCGGTTGCCCATTGAGTTTTGTTGCATTTGGTTGTCAGTAGCGTTATCGCCCATAGCGCCAACACCAATATTGTAACCTCCATTGGTAGGGAACATTCCGTAGCGGGCAATAGAATAGGCAAACAGGTCAGCATCGCTTTTCAGGAAAGCATCCGTGCTAACATTATAGGGCTTGCGGTCCAAGAAATCGTTGCAGGAAACCACACCCAACACAACCACACCCAAAAGAGCGGTTGCCAAATATTGATTAATTCTTATTTTCATTGTGTTAATGTGTAATAATTAGAAAGTGATGCTTAAACCGGCAGAGATAACTTGCGACAAAGGATAAACCTTACCAGCGCCCCAGCCACCATCGATGGTTTCAGGGTCAAAAGTCTTAACGAGGTTTGTTGCTGTTGCAATGTTGTCAGCCGAAATGTAGAAACGAAGTTTTTGGCAAGCAAATTTCATCGAAATATTCCGAGGAAGGGTGTATCCAAGTTGGATATTCTTCAAACGAATATAAGAGGCATCTTGCATGTAACGAGTTTGCGTTGCTTTGTTTTTCCCAGAATCCCAAGACAAACGAGGCAAGTAACCACCAGGGTTTGGTCCGAAATAGTTTTTGGTGTCAGTTGCCGAACGCCAGAAATCTAGGTGAGTTTCGAAACCTGCAGATTGCCACATACCACCATCAGCACCCCAGAAGTATGGACCACCGCTAGCACCACTCCAATCGCGAGAACCAACACCTTGGAGCAAGAACGAGAAGTCGATGCCTTTCCAAGCGATGTTAGCCGAGATACCATATAAGTAACGAGGAGTTGAATTACCAATAATCGAAAGGTCACCGTGGTTATCCAATGTGTTTTGACCATTATTGACAACACCATCACCGTTCAAATCTTTGTACATAACATCACCAGCTTGCCAGGTACCACCGAATGCTGATTGACCGTTATTCTTCAAGTGGTTGTCCATTTCTTCTTGTGTTTGAGCGAGACCTACGGTTGTGTAACCCCAGATTTCACCATCCAAGCGACCAGCATACCAGTCGTTCAGCGCACCAGTTTCGTTTGGATAACGAGTGATGGTACGTATGTTATCAGAAACGTTCACGCTGATACCATAACTGATACCTGCTGATTGAGCGTAATCTTGCCAACCAATTTGGAGTTCCCAACCTTGGTTCTTCAAGTCGGCATTGTTTTGGCGAGGAACACCAACACCAAGTACACCTGGAAGAGTCGGAGCTGGGCCAATCATATTTTTGGTTGTACGTTCGTACACTTCAAATGTACCTGTCAAACGTGATCTAAAGAAGGCGAAGTCGAGAGCAACACCCCAAGATTCTACATTTTCCCAAGTCATCAGTTGTGAGATCAAACCTGGTGCATTTGCATAAATCGCTGGTTTGGCACCGTTAATAAGCCAAGAGTAATCCTTACCGATTGGCATATTGGTGTAGTATGGATACCAGCTATTGGTATTTTGGTTACCTAGCTGACCCCAAGATCCACGCAATTTCAACATATCAACCCAAGTTGCATTCTCCATAAAGGTTTCGTTAGCAAGATTCCAACCAATTGAGAATGAAGGGAACACGTTCCAACGTTTGTCTTCCATAAAACGTGACGAACCATCATAACGAACAGAGGCTTCAAAAAGGTAACGGCCTTTGTAGTCATAGTTGGCACGAGCGAAGATACCCATCGTCGACCAGTCATTGTAAGATCCACCAATCCTAGGGTCTTTGGTTGTATTGTTGATTGTAGGCACGTCTGGCGTGATCAGGTTGTCACCCGTAGCGCTAACGTCTTGATTTTTATTCAACTCGGTTTGCATACCGACCATAATTTTGAAAGTATGACCGCTGTCCCAAGTCTTACCATATTCGGTGTAGATATTAGAGTTGAAGAAATTTTCTTTCCAACCCGATTTTGACACGCGACTCATACCAGGAGTATAGTCACTACCACCACCATCAAAGTCAACAGGAACGATCTTACCACCTGGCATCATCATATAGATAGGAACGATTTCCCATTGGTTGAATCTGGTTGTTTGGCGGAAGTTACCTTCGGCGAAGATTTTCCATCCTTTGATTGGTTCGAGTACCAATTGCAATTGTTGGTAGAAATAGTCTTTTTGGCTTATGTCACGACCTCCCGAACGAAGTTGTTCGATTTCGTTACAGTTACCATAGTTAGGATTGTCGAAAGGAACTTTTGGATCCTTAGGGTATGTCAATGGCAAGTTAGGCCAACGACGAGCGATGTTGTGATAGAACAAAGCTGTTTGGTAAGCTGCGCGATCATAACCTTCACGGATGAATTTGGTACTGCTGGAAATTTTAGCCCATTTAGCCAATTCAGCATTGATTTTGGCCGAGAATGAGTAACGGTCGAATGTATCATTCGAGAATCGTAGCAAACCATCTTGTTTCATCAAGTTGCCTGACAAATAGTATTGAACCTTTTCTGAACCACCTGTCACAGACAAGTTATGTTCGTGTGAGAAAGCCCAATCTTTGTATTGAACACCGAACCAGTCGTTGTTACCCCAAGAATCGGTATAGTTTTTCCAATCATTACCATTTGAGTTTGGTTCTGTTTCGTCTGTGATTTTGCCAGCTACAAAATCCTTCATTTTACCCATTGTTTCTGGGTTAAAAACTGCACCTTGGCCAGATTCCTTGGCTGCAAGGTTGAAATACTCGGCAAAGTCGAGAGATCCCAACATTTTTGGAGTCAAGATAGGGTCAGTCCAACGGAAGTTGTTGTTGTAGTTGACCGAGATCTTACCTGCTGTACCTTTTTTGGTTGTGATCAACAGCACACCAAATGGTGCACGTGAACCGTAGATAGCCGAAGCCGAAGCATCCTTCAAAACAGAGATATTATCAATATCCTGAGGGTTCAAGGCGTTCATGTTACCTTCCATACCGTCGATAAGCACCAACACACCACCGCCAGAGCCAGCACCGATAGTACCACCCCCACGAATGTTCATTGTCATCGTGTTGTTCAACTCACCACCAGCCGAGTTAACTCCCATTTGAAGTCCGGGAACCAACCCTTGAAGGGCTTGCCCTACGTTCGATACTGGGCGGCTCTCCAAAGCGTCTGATTTGACAACTGATACGGAACCAGTCATTTTGGTTTTCAATTGGTTACCAAAACCAACCACCACTACTTCTTCGAGCGCAATAGCGTCTTCGAGAAGTGTTGCTGTGTAATTTGATTGTGATGTCACAGGCACTTCAAGGGGTTTGAAGCCCATAAAGCTGATCTGAACAATATCACCGACTTTGGCTTGCAAAGTCACTGAACCGTCAGCATTGACAATCTTGGCATTGGTTGTTCCTTTGACTTTCGCCATCGCGCCAACCATTGGCTGCCCTTGAGCGTCCTTAACCACAAACGTAACGGTCTTGTTTGCGTTGGACTGAGCGTTAATCGATTGATCTTGGTTCGACTCGCCATTTGCAAGTGAGACTGAACCACCCCCCGCAAGAGCGGGTAAAGATTGACTCCCCAACAAAAGAG
>JAVXIH010000101.1:0-5568 GCA_036648455.1 Mucinivorans sp. | reverse complement strand
CATATTACTCTTGGTTCGCTTGGCCATTGTACTATGGCCAAAATTTCCACCGCGCAATATGTCGTCCAACAATAGCTTCGTCGTGCGATCGTTTAATGGCGCAAGAGGCGAGAATTGAGCTGGCAAATCGAAGTATTGAACCAGTATTCCCAAAATACGCCTATAAAACCCCACACAACCGACTTTAGATAATCCGCTAATCATTAGCTCGCCATCAATCTCTTCGTGCTTGTGAGCAAGCAATAAATATATATCACACAAATGGCGCAAACCGATGCCATTGACAAAGAAATGCATCGCCATATGGGAAATCAGATAGATAGAATTGAATGTCGGCGAAGGAACTTTCACCGAACTATCCTCAAAGACAGAATATTGCTCGCTCGTGAGCAAAGAACCCAGCACATCACTTTGGCTCGCGGCGATGGCGAGATTGTGATGATTCTCGACCGACACGCCCCGAAAACGGAAGGAGCTGTGTTTAATATTCTCCTCGTCGAGCGTCGCCCCGTTATCCAACAACACTTTATTCGCCTCCCGATAGCCTTTGGTGATCATCAGGTCGATGTCGCCGCCATCGCGCAACAACGGATCAGGATACCACTGCGCCACGCCCAACCCTTTGAGCAGCACAAATTCGATCCCCGCTTGATGATACAGATCTTTGACGTGGTCTAATACTTGACCTAGCAAACGATTATGCTCTTTTTTCTGTTCCGATAGCGCGAGCCATTGCATAAAAAGTGCACGCTCGGGACGCGAGACAGCAGGCAAAGTCGCAACCACCCCAAAAGTCAAACACACCACCGCATTGCTGACGGCCAGCGAATGGATCGCCCGCCACTGAGCCGATGACAAATCGGCAAAAAGAGAGTCGTCAACCGCGCGATTACAAAGCGCCGCACGCAGCAACTCGAACAATAATTCAGCTTCTCTATTCATCAAAAAGTTGCGCTTTACGGAGGTTATCCACCCATCGAGCAGCATCCTCAGAGGCTTGCTCGGCCGAAATACCATATTTCTCGACCAAACAATTCGCGGCATCGGACACCTCAAACTCGCGACCCGACAACTCGGCGAACAACCACGCCGAACTCTCGTTGAGCGATATGATTTTGGTGCGGCTGACATTCAATTCGCCGAATGATACAACTATATGCTCGCCTGCGATCTCACGCAGACGGAATTTCGAACTTATTTTTGGCATTTTTTCTTGATTTATTTGTTCTTACAAAATAGTGAGTACAAAGATAGGCAATTTTTGTGAAAGAATATATTTTGCCACTTATGGGCATCTTTATTGGGGGACTTCTAACTTTTTTTGAATAACGAACCGAGAAATTTCACAATATTCACCCTCATCAACAACGCCACCACGCATAAAGTCAAGAGCACAATGGCCGACTTAACCAAAATAGAATAGACGATCGAATCGATCGACAAAACATACACCGTAAAGTAGGTGACCAGAGCCACAACAAGCAACGAGATCAATGGAAACAACTGACTAATAGATATTTTAGAGAAATAAATCGTCGCCATATACATCAAAAAATATGTGGTGGCCGACACCGCACACGCTCCAAAAAGGCCCATCACAGGCAGCAAATAATTATTCAAAGTAATGCTCAGCGCCCCACCAACAATGGTGAGCATCGAATTGGTGAAAGTCTTGCCGCGCGCGGTGATCACGGTCGAATAAAGCATCATCATCGAGGAGAGAAAAACCCCAACAACGATCGGCGCAACATAAATATAGGCGGTATGATATTCAGCCGCAGCAAAAATATCGAAAAATTCCTCGGCAAAAACTGCCAAACACATCGCCCCCATTAAATAAATAACCAACAAACCATCGCGGATCTTGCGAAATCCAATATTGAAATCGGTGTCAGAAAAAGTTTTGAATATATGCGGTTCAAAAGCCTTATAAGCTCCGTAGGATACAATATTGAGCAGCAAAGCCAAAGTGGCCGCCGTGGAATAAATACCAAGCTCGGTGGGACTCAAATATTTGTCGATCAAAATCCGATCGGACATCGAAATCAAATAATAGGCTATCGAACCCGGAACCAACGGCAACGAAAAACGAAGCGCCGAGCGAATCTGAGTCCAATTAAACTTGAAAAGAGCCTTGCGCCAAGTGATGGCTCCGAAAATAATAGCAAACAGAAAATTCACAACCAAATTGGCATACAACACACCAAGAGCTGTGTAATCATAACAAATCACCAAAATCATAGTGAGCGCCAAAGCTATCACACCACGAGCAATGTTGAGACTCACCAAGACAATGGGCCGCTCGAGCAATCGATACAAAGCCGAAGGCAAAACAGCAAAAGTGCCGAAAAAATTGGTCGCCACCCCAATGGCAATGTATGGGAAAAAATCAATGTTGCCCTCGATCAGTCCAAAAAACGGCTTGCCTAGCAAAAACAGCATCAACGCAATTAAAACATTGAGCAAAAGTACAAAAATCGAGAGATTACCCAACAACTCGCGCTGTTTTTGAGGGCTGTCTTGCTTGTAGTAATACACTAAGTAATAAGTGTTTACACACATAAAACTAGCTACCATCAAAAACGTGTTGATCGTATTGACATAACTAATAATCCCATAATCGAGCGGCAGGAGGTAGGTGGTCAGAATCGGAAAAGAGATAAAACTAAGCAGCCTGGGCACAATATCGCCCAAGGCATAAATAGTTGTATTTTTCACTAACTGAGAGTGCTGTGTCATATTTTGCGAAGCTATCGACTTACAATTTTACGAAAAATTTACATCAATGGCAAATGTAATACAACAATGGATATAAAAAAGGAGAGCCTCCCAGTGATGGGAGGCTCTCCTTGAATTAGTTAAACAACTACTTGTTAGTTGATTGGCTCGGTTTTACCTGCCGCATAAGATAGCTTCAACGATTTAGCACGGCGAAGTTCTGTCTTAATATCGGTGATAATACCCATCCGCGTTGCCGCATTAGCTTTCAAACTAACTGTCATCGCTGGACGGTCGCTTTCGTCGAGTTTATCGCGTTCAGAGGCAACAAATTCACCAATTAGTTCCTTGGTCGAGAAGTTGTCGTTCAGCTGAATACGCGAAGCATCACCGTAACGAGCACGGAACTGCTTGGCTGGAGGGCCTACATAAATGTAGCTCACCAAAGACTTCTTTTCCAATTTTTGTACTTCGGACGCTTTTGGAGGAGTCGAATCCACCTTTAGTTCAACTTCACGCATCGAAGTAGACACCATAAAGAAGAACAAAAGCATAAAAACAACGTCTGGCAGAGATGCGGTAGAAATACCTGGCGTATTCTTTTTCTTTCTAAAACCTGTTTTCATATTTATAATTTCTTTCCGGTTAAGTCTACTGGGTCTGCTTCTGAAATTTTCATTGGCACAGCCTCACGAAGAGCACGTTTTTGATCAATATTCAACTCCGAATATTTCTTGTTGAATAGTTTACTTGCAAGGGTACTATACACTTCATTATACGCACGAGTCAACTCGTTTTGAACGGCCAAATAGACTTCGTAGGTTGTTGAAACGTCATTTTGAAGCGATATAATCGCCTTAGTTACAGGGAAATTACCAATCAAATCGATGTTTTGAACTTCGACTTCTGGCAAATCTTCACTCTGCGTTGGGTTAGTGATAAACTCCACAGCTATATCTTTAACCTGACGCAAATCGACTCGTTGTCCGCCGACCAAGACTTGATTCTTTCCGCTGACCTTGACAATGAGAGTGTTACGCTCCCTCACATCAATACCAGCATCTTGAGCCTTATCGACAAATGGTGGCAAAATACGCGAAATACCGCTATCAGTTCCCATTGTGGTGGTCACAAGGAAGAAGATCAGCAGCAGGAACGCGATGTCCGCCATTGAGCCTGCATTAATTTCTGGACTTGGTTTAGCCATAATATTTGCTCGGTTATTTGAATAGTTTATAAATCTCGCCAAACACAATGCTAATAATCACACCAGCAAAGGTGAAATAAGTGGCATAAAGGGCGGTATCTGAGAATCTCAGTTCAAATTCATTGTCAAGGATTTTACCGCTTGGCAGTGGAATAGGATCGGCGCTCGACATTGCATAAGCAATCAAGAAAACGACAACGATTAACCCAAGTCCCATAAGGCTTTTGAGTGAGCTTTTCGGATTTTGAATAATACCAACAATTGGCATCAGTAGCGCGGCGGCAGCAGTGATAACAAGGAGCACAAAAGAGAAGTTCAACATAAAGCTAATGCCAGATGTAACTAATCTTGGTTGCTCGCTGTCATACGAAGCCATTCCTGCAATCGCAACAATGGTACAAGCGATGAGCAGTACGATTTTAATATAAGGGATAAATTTCATTTCTTTGAATTTTTAAGTTGACTAGTATGTTATCTAAAAATAGTGTTACTATTTTTTAAGATATTTAGTCAAAATGTCGATCAAAGAGATCGAAGCGTCTTCCATATTAATTGTGATACTGTCAATTTTCGACACCAAGTAGTTGTAGAACAATTGAAGAATCACAGCCACGATCAAACCAGCAACAGTTGTCAACAAGGCGATCTTGATACCACCAGCCACAGCAGCAGGAGCGATATCACCCATTGCCTCGATCGAGTCAAAGGCTTGGATCATCCCAACAACAGTACCCATAAATCCCAACATAGGAGCCAAGGCAATAAACAATGAAACCCAAGAAAGACCGTTTTCTAGGTTACCTGCTTGAACTGAACCGTAAGAAATAATAGATTTTTCGACAACGTCGATACCTTCGCTCGAACGATCCAAACCTTGATAGAAAATAGCGGCAACAGGACCACGAGTCTCGCGGCACACTTGTTTTGCAGCTTCAACACCACCAGATGCTAGTGAATCTTCGATTTTCTTCAAAAGTTTCTTTGTGTTAACAGTCGAAAGGTTAAGATAAAGAACGCGTTCGATAATGATAGCTAGACCCAAGATCAAGCACAATAGGATTGGAGACATCCACATAACGCCACCTTCCATAAATTTTTGTTTCAGAGTTTGGTGCATCGGTTCACCACCAACTTCTGGCGTTGCGGCATCTGCTGTTGCAGTAGCTTCTGGAGCTACGGCTGCTGCCTCAGTAGTTGCGGCTGCGGGAGCGGCTGCGTCTTGGGCATAAAGAGTTGCGGTGCTGATGCTCATCAGAGCAACAATGGACACAATTGCGAAAATTTTTTTCATTTTTTTTGTTTTTGGTTATTTTTTGATTTTATTCTTTAAGTTATGCGATTTTATTGTTATTGTGGTACTCTTTTTGCTACATCGTTTACTATAATCTCGTGCGGAGAAAGCGAGATTCGAACTCGCGATACCCTTGTGAGGTATACGCACTTTCCAGGCGCGCGCCTTAAACCGCTCGGCCATTTCTCCAAAATTTCAATATCTCGGTGTTGTAAACTACAACTACCACATCTTCCTAACAATCTGAGGTATACGCACTATGCCGTCCTTTGCCCAGACGCGAGCCTTAAACCGCTCGGCCATTTCTCCAAAATTTCAATATCTCGGTGTTGTAAACTACAACTACCACATC
>JAVXIH010000100.1:0-5792 GCA_036648455.1 Mucinivorans sp. | reverse complement strand
TGCAGAGGGCAATTACTTCGGGCGAGGCTTTTTCTTTGGTTCTGTGTCTATTTGGCACCCAAAAAGAAATGAACTGTGGGGGTCTGGGGGTACATAAACCCCCAGGATAGAAATTTCTAAAACCGTCTAGAAATTTCTAGACACAGTAACTCACAAAAAAGCGGCTCGCAATCTTGTCGATCACGAGCCGCTTTTTTATATAGAAATACCTATATAAAGATGAAGTGGATTATTTCTTTGCGAAAAATGCCGCTACTGCTTCGTTGGGAAGAATCTCAGACTTGAAGGCGTATGCACCTGTCTTCGCTGAACGTACCATTTTAATGCACTTTGTGGTGCTCTTGCCTGCTCCTGTTTTGAGCGTTGCAACTACTTTCTTTGCCATTTCTTTTGACTGTTACTTGATTTCGCGGTGAAGCGTTACTTTTTTGAGAATGGGATTGTACTTCTTACGCTCCATACGACCCGGGGTATTCTTCTTGTTCTTGGTTGTGATGTAGCGTGACATACCTGGCAGCCCGCTAGCTTTTTGTTCGGTGCATTCCAAAATCACCTGAACACGATTTCCTTTTCTTGCCATTGGTTAGTAAACTTTAGGAAGGGCTTTGGCACTGCGCAAGGCTGCCGCTAGTCCGTTTTTGTTAATAGTGCGCAAGGCTGCCGCCGTTAGGCGCAAACTTACGAAACGACCCTCTTCCTCTAAATAGAGGCGCTTGGTCTTCAGATTTGGGGCGAACTTGCGATTGGTCTTAGCGTTCGAGTGCGATACGTTATGACCGTTTTGCGCTGTTTTGCCTGTGATTTGACAGATTTTCATCGCGTGATTATTGTTTATTAAAATAGATAATAGGGCGCAAAGATAAACAAATTTTTGCATTATGCAAGCCTATCGATGCGAATATTCTGTCAACAACCGATATAACATCCGATGGCGAGTGAGTTTGACCCGACGAGACAACAACCACAAGATCGGTATCCGAGTGATCATCATCAACTTACGGATCAGTATCATAGCGCTGGCCGCCCAACGTCCGCCACATTTGGTGTAATACAAAACTTTGCCCGCAAGCATCATCCGTTCGCGATTCTCCGAAAAATCGAAGCTACCACCCTCCAAATGAATGATGTGTGACTCGGGAATGTTCACCACCGAAAAACCTGCCCTACGGATGCGATATTGCAACTCACTCTCTTCGGCATACATAAAGAAATCAGGATCGAAACAACCCACTTTATCTATCACACGCCGCGGAATCATCAGATCCGCCCCAATTATATAGCCTACCCTCTTCGGACGATCGGTGTGGTTGAAAACTCGGTTATGACCATAAATCAAACGCCCGACGGGCTCGAAAAACAGACTGTCGAGTTCGAACCAAAGGCTCTCACCAAAATATTTGTACGAAGCGGCTGGCTGCATATCACGCGTGAAAAGATTGCCCCCCACAGCGCCAACAGCCAGATGAGTGTCCAGATAGTCGGACAGAATTTTCACCGCATTGTTCACTAAAATAGTGTCGGGGTTCAAAAACAGAATATTGCGCCCACGAGCCAGATCCAATGCCGCATTATTGGCTCTTCCGAATCCGATATTTTCGGGCAGTAAGAGCCACTCCACCCGATCGCCATAAATCTCGCCCAGAAGCGTTCGGGGATCGATCTTGGAATTGTTGTCGACCACAATAATCTGAAACTCAATCTGCTCGACCTGCGCCAATAACGAATCGAGCGCCGACAGAAGGAGCTTTTCGGTGTTATAATTGACTAGGATTACCGATACATCACAACTCATAATCGTTCAATAAAATCAAAGATACAATCCAAACGCGTGTCACTGCGAGCCGGTTCATAGAAACGATCGACAGAAAAAGCGCGACAACCAGCAAACACACCGTAGACCAAAAGCGAGGAATAGGTGCCATAAAGACGCACCGAGGTGGTGCCAAGCAGCTCGATCTCCATAATAGCGCTATCGGCGATGATGGTCACGGCGATAGCGTGGCGCGCAAAAACATCGAGCGTCGCGGCGCGCGATGCCGCATCTTCGCGATAATGAAACTTAACGAAAATATGGCTGATCTTCTCGGCCGACAGCACTTGATCCACCAAGCCGCGCTCGATGGCACTGATATATTGAGCCGCGGTGTGACCAATACCATCGACACAATCACCGATCCAAATCACCGAATTATCCAGATCGAGGGTGTGATCAAAATGGAAGCGCGCGGTAATCTGCTCCATACTAATCAACCGACGGCACGCGGGGTCGATGAGTGTGTGGCTCTGGGCGGTGTAGCCATAGAACCTGCGATCGGGGGCGGCGTATGCGTTGTAGAACAGAGGCAGCGCCGATATACGAGGGCTATAAGCGCGCACAAGTGCCCATTTTATGTCTTTGAGCCGAGAAATCAACCCCCGGGGTCGAAACTGCGAATCGCTGTTGTGAAGGGTGAGGATATCTAGTTTAATCAGAGTCACATAGCTCAGCAGCCCCTCTTCGACAAAGTGAAACTGGGCGCACAAAGGGTGAGTGATCGTGTAGCGCGCCAACTTGCCCAGCGTTGCCACATAAGCCGTAAAAGGCTCACCGGCTGTCAGCTCGGCAATTTTTTGATCGACATATTTATATGGTGTCAGATAGATCAGCGGATTGAATCCACACGCCTTCAAACCGCGCATATAGGGAATGGCAACCATCGGAACGGGATCGCTACGCATAAAAACGCCCTCGCTAACCAAAATACAATCATCCACCGACAGACCCTCGGCAGCCATCACCCCAAGCGCCGAAAGGTATGTTATATTGCTGTGTACGACAAAAACGTGTTTCATAATCAGATCTATTATATGTTACGTTCGATTTTGCCCTTAATGATATATAGTTCAGCGATCGCCTCTTGGGGCACTTGGGTGGAATCGAAAGCCTCGTTGCACGGCATGAGAATCACCGAACCCAGGTCGGGACTTTTCCTGAGAATTTTGATCGTTTCGTACTGATCACCATCGAGCGAAATCACACACAAATAACTCTCGCCATAGAGCAACATTTTTTTGTTCTGCACCCTTTTGCACGCCACGATATCGCCTGGATTGTAACGCGGCGACATACTTTCGCCAAAAACAGGGCGATAGAAACTACAATCATTGAAGGGGGGCAGATCGATCAAATAATCGCTGTCGGCGTGCGCCATTTCATCGAGCGTGGTGTAGGTTAGATCGGTGGCTGGTTTGGAATAAAATGGCACGCGGCCATCGTGTTCGCCGCTCGCACCCTGAGCCCCAGCAGCGCCTTGCAACGAAGTAACGGTTGTATTTAGTTGAGTAGAAAGCAACATTTCACCACGATTTTCGAGCAAAAAAAGAGGATTGATATAAAGTTTTTCAGCCAGAATAGTCCTATTTCGATCGGTAAGTGATATTTTCCCGCTCTCGATCATCGAATATGCATTCTGACCTATACCCAAAATATCAGCGACCTGTTTCTGGGTTAAACCCAAGTGTTTCCTGACTTTGAAAAGCCTCCTATGCATTATTTTATACGTTAATGTTAATAATTTGATGATAAGTAGTATCTATTAATGATAATAATATCATTAAATGATAGTATCTTTGCATCCATAAAACACAAAAGATCATTAAAAGAATAACAATATCATTATAGACATACGACAAAGGTAAAAATTTACTCCGAAAATCCAAAACATACAATCAAAAATAATTAATGATGATAAATCTAGACCTCGATTTTTATGACACACTGGCCCAGGAGCTGATCACAATAATCATCGACCAAGAGAAAGACGACGGAATGGTAGAAATCGACCTTGGTGATGATTGTCAAGCGATATTTGCCTTCAACAACGTGGACTACACCCTGAGCCGCGGGATCGACTCGATGAGTTATATACTGATCGCTTTCAGAAATGGCCACCGATCGTCAACAGATTTTTGCCCCGAAAAATTAAATGAAAAAATCACCCTTTGAACTAATAATAAGCGAGATCGATGCCCTCCAACTAAGGTACACCGAACTATTCGCCTCGGAAAACGACATCAAATCGTTGCAAGGAGTCGAAAGATGTTTGGAAATGAAAATGAAAATAATGGGCTTCGATGGCAAAAATTCGCCACCGCCAGAGAACGAAACTTCAACCGCCGAAATCATACTAGACCTAACAAAGTTATCAAAACAATCGCTCGAAGAGATAATCAACCTGACAACAAAACAGAAGTAATCAAAACAAATTCTAAAAAACAACTGAATGAAAAAAAAGTAAAAATCAAACAAAACGCGCTCCAATGCGAAATCGCACGGCGCGAGATCGAATCATTCGCCCAAGCAACACAAAAAGAGATCGAAATGACCCCCTTTCACCAAACGTACTACAAAATTCTGACAGATTTCGCCCACGGCAAAATCCGCAAACTGACCATCAGCGTGCCGCCTCAACACGGCAAATCACAGGGCGCAAGCCTACTGCTGCCTGCCTATTTGCTCGGCATTGACCCCGAACTGCGAATCTGTGTCGGATCATACAGCTTTGCGCTGGCCAGACGTTTCGGGATGGGGGTACAACGAATCATAGAAAGTCCAGAATATCGACAGATATTCCCCCACACACGGCTCAAAGGGATGTCGGCGATGGACAAGCAAATCACCGCCTCGCGAACGGCTGACGAATTCGACATAGTGGGGCACGTGGGCGGATTGCGGCTCGTTGGGCGCGAAGGATCGCTCACCGGCAACCGCGTGGACGTGATGATCATCGACGATCTGTATAAAGACGCGATGGAGGCCTCCTCGCCGCTGATAAGGAACAATACGTGGGAGTGGTACTGCGCCGTGGTGCGCACTCGGATGCATAACCTCTCGCGCGAAATTATTGTATCGACCCGGTGGCACGAAGATGACCTGATCGGGCGAATACTCAAAACAGAATCCGACCAATGGACGGCTATCAATTTTGAAGCCATCAAAACTGGCGAACCAACGACAATCGATCCACGCGCGGCGGGCGAAGCCTTGTGGGGAGCCAGACACTCAAAAGAGCTGCTCGAAGAACGCCGCAGGCTAGACCCCGAACTCTTCGAGGCCCTCTATCAAGGCAACCCGACAAGCAAAGAAGGGTTGCTATACTCCACCCTATCCACCTACGTGACACTCGACGAACCGATTGCCAGACGAGCAGCATACATAGACACCGCCGACACGGGAAACGATTTTCTGTGTGCAATATGTTATGCCGTGGGCGCGCTATCGGGCAAGATCTACCTGACCAATGTTGTGTACAGCGATCAAGGGATGGAACACACCGAAGGGATGGTCGCCCAAGCGCTGCACGATGATGATTGCCAAATGGCGTGGGTGGAGAGCAACAACGGCGGACGAGGCTTTGCCCGAGCCATAGCACGAACAGTGCGTTGCCGAATCGAAACCTTTCACCAAAGCCAAAACAAAGAGGCGCGAATACTGAGTAATGCTACCCAAGTGATGCGCTCGGTGGTGATGCCACACGACTGGCAAGAGAGGTTTCCCGATTTTAGCCGCGCCGTGCTCGGTTTTCGACGAACATTCCACGCCAACACACACGACGATGCGGCCGATGCACTGACAGGAGTGGTGGAAAAAGAGATCGATCGGAGTGCGAAAAAGATCTCCGCCATAAAATTCTCCTGATTCTAAGTGATAGTAAATAAGTATTGATCCATTTTAACGAGGCTATTTTTGAGTAGATTTTTTGTTTGAATGACGAAGATTTACCGGGGTAAATCAAGGATTTCAAATGGAAAAT
>JAVXIH010000099.1:0-5833 GCA_036648455.1 Mucinivorans sp. | reverse complement strand
CCGGAGCTTACTTGAAGTAAGTGAGGATTTTAAGATCCGAAGCCCAACGCCGAAAAAACGATTTTTAGAAGTCACCCTTAGAGCAGCGCGATGAAGGCTTGACGAGCGCGATGGATGCGTGTTTTGACTGTACCCAGAGGCAGAGATAGCTGCTGGGCGATGGCTTCATAGGACATATCACTCCAAAAACGGAGATATAAGATCTCGCGATAAGCGGGCGATAGACGGGCGAGAGCCTCTTCTAGCGCTCGCTTATTTTGGTTATTGATCACCTGTTCTTCGGGGTTGGGAGCCACCGAGGCGATCATCGTCGTTTCGGCATTCACGCTCAGCGTTGGATCGAGCCGCCAAGCGCGACGAGTGTGGTCGATGAGCAAATTACGCGCAATGACGAGCAACCAGCCCGCAAAAGAGTAGAGAGGATTGAATTTATCAAGGTTTAAGTATGCCTTGATAAATGTTTCTTGCATAATGTCGTCCGTGAGCGTGTCGTTGCGACAATTGAGCATACTGCGCACCGACGATCGATAACGATCAAAGAGCACGCCATAACTAGCTGCTGTGCCGCCCAAGGCTTGGGCGATGAGTTCCAAATCTGTATCTTCTATTTCCATAGGCCCTTGGCTGGTGATATGCGTCGCGAGATAGCAAGGACGCTCTGGGTGATGGGTGCGAATAACTCATAGATCAAAAACGTTACCATCAAGTGGCGTTCGCCCAGACGGCGCATTACGCGGCGTGTGTTCCACCATACGATCGCTTCGCGCAGCAAGAAAATACCGGCTCCGTAGCCCCAAATATATGGCAAATCAAAGAACGAGCACACCACTACCGCAGCCACAAAAAGGGCGCGAGTGGCAAGGTCGAAAAAGGCAGCGAACTTGACCTTGAACGGATAAAACTTGAACGAAAAAGTGCGGTAGCGCTCTTCGCTGAACCACCACCGCAGCCCGCCATAAGGAGTTTGACGCATAGCGCAAGTAGGGCTAATCACCACACTGGTAGCGCAATAGGGGGCTAGTTTTTGGATAAACAGATCGTCCTCGCCCAGCGTCAATCGCAGGTGAGTGTAGCCACGACCCTTGAAAAACGACTCTTTGGTGTATCCGATATTGTTGTAGATGCCACGATAGGGATTACCCACCACGGCGGCTTTCAGGTAACGCATCGAAAGCATCAAGCGCGAGGCGCGAATGATGCGGTTAGTCCCATCGACAAAGCCGGTGTAGCCGATCACGATGGCCGAATCGACAAAGCCACGCGCCATAAGGGTCAACCATTTGTTGGATGCTGGAACCGCCGTTGGATCGGCGATCAATATGTTGGGATAGTGGGCGGATTTGATGCCCACTAGGAGCGGAATTTTGCGCGAATGTTTGAAATGGTCGTCCGTGCATAGCGTCGTGTGGCGCAGTTTGGGGTTGGTTAGCGACACGCAGTCGAGCGAATTGCTCACATCACTACCCCCACAATCGTTTACCACCACCACTTCCCATTGCCCGGCGTATTGTTGAGCCAACAATTCGGGCAGAGCGTTGTCGATGAAATCGTAATCTTCCTGGATCACCACCACAATGGTGATCGCTGGTGGCTGGCTCCCCTTCTCGATTTTGCCGCTCGGGCGATGGGTGGCGATGAGCGAATAGCCGAACCAAATGGTGGTCTGCACCAAAAAAGTTAGGATGATCAGTGCGAAAACGGATAGCTCAAAAATAGAAAATTGGGTAAAAAATGCGTCCACAGGTTCTTTGATGATAAATGATCTGCAAATTTAGCTATTTTTTATTACTTTTGTCGTTAGAATGATGAAATTTTCTCTCGAACAATGCGATCCGTGCTCTGCGGCGCGTGCTGGCAGTTTCACCACCGCTCACGGCGTGGTGCAAACGCCTATTTTTATGCCAGTTGGCACCCAAGGAACGGTTAAGGGGATCTTCCACCGCGACTTGAAACAGGACATCCAGGCTCAGATTATTTTGGGTAACACCTATCACCTTTACCTCCGTCCGGGGCTTGACGTTTTGCGTCGTGCGGGTGGGCTGCACGGTTTTTCGGGATGGGATCGCCCACTACTGACCGATAGCGGTGGTTTTCAGGTCTTTTCGCTTGCCGCGTGTCGCAAACTCACCAGCGAGGGGTGTCGTTTCGCTTCGCACATCGATGGCAGCAAACACCTTTTCACGCCCGAAAATGTGATCGACACTCAGCGCATCATTGGAGCCGATATAATGATGGCCTTCGATGAATGTCCGCCATCCACTGCGCCTTATGATTACGCGAGCCGATCGCTCGATCTGACTCTGGGTTGGCTCGAAAGGTGTATGAATCAATACGCCAAGACGGATGGCGAATATGGCTATCATCAGTCGCTTTTCCCGATCGTTCAGGGTTCGGTCTTCGAGGATCTGCGTCGGCGTTCGGCGCGCGCGGTGGTGGAATATGGGGCGGAGGGTTACGCTATCGGGGGCTTGGCCGTTGGCGAACCAGCCGAGGTGATGTATTCGATGATCGAGGTCTGTAACGAGATCCTGCCTGCCGATCGCCCGCGTTATTTGATGGGCGTTGGCACACCGATCAATATTCTGGAAGCCATCGAGCGCGGGGTCGATATGTTCGATTGTGTGATGCCCTCGCGCAACGGGCGCAACGGTATGTTGTTCACCGCCCAGGGGGTGATCAACATTCGCAACGCCAAGTGGGCCGACGATTTTTCGCCGCTCGACGAGTTTGGCACCTCCTTTGTGGACACAGCATATACGAAGGCCTATGTGCGGCACCTGAATATTTGTGGCGAAATGTTGGCGGCCGAAATTTGTACGATGCACAATCTGGCGTTCTACTTGTGGTTGGTGGGCGAAGCTCGTACTCACATTTTGGAGGGCGATTTCAAAGCGTGGAAAGACGAAATGGTGGTGAAATTATCACATCGATTATAATAATTGAGATGAAAAAAATATTAACGATCGCTTTTGCTTTTTTTGCTTTTGGCGTGGTTGATGCTCAGAAACCGTATGATTTGATGAGCGAATGGAGCTTCACCAAAGGAATCGAAGGGCCCGTCGCCGACAGCGAGGGCTACGTTTATGCAGTCAATTTCGAACGTGAGGGTACCATCGGGCGTGTTGATCCCAGGACTGGACGTGGCGAAATTTTTATCGATCTGCGCGCCGTTGTCAGCGATTCGGCAACGGCCAACGGGCTCCGTTTTGGTGATGATAGTTTGCTCTATGTAGCCGAATATCGCGGGCATAACTTGTTGTCTGTCGACATCGACACCAAAGAAATTCGGGTGGTGGCACACAGCGACAAGATGGCGCAGCCCAACGATTTGGCAGTCGCCACCTCGGGGACTATTTATCTGAGTGATCCAGCGTGGAGCAAAGGCACGGGCACGGTGTGGATGTATCGCTCTGGGCGGTTGAAGATGATTCTCGATGGGCTAAGCTGCACCAACGGTATCGAAGTATCGCCCGATGGCGAGCGGCTCTATGTGGGTCTGTCCAACGACCATCAGATACTCGTCTATCGTATTTTGCCGAGTGGTTTGGTGACCGATGGGCGAGTTTTTGCCGATTTCGAGGATGGCGGTTTGGACGGTATGCGCACCGACATCAAAGGTAATCTCTACGCCGCGCGTTATGATATGGGGCAAGTGGTGATCCTTTCGCCCGCAGGTAAAACGATACAAACCATCGATTTGAAGGGCAAAAAAGCATCGAATCTCACCTTTTCGGGCAGAAAAGTCTATGTGACGATGGCTGATAGAGGCTGTTTTGAGGTTTTTGATGCGCAATATGTTGGTCGCGAGTAAAATTTTCGTACATTTGTGGTTGGTAATAACAATACTAAAAATATGAGTAAAGCACTTAAAATAGTCCTATTGGCTAAGCAAGTACCCGACACGCGGGCCGTTGGCAAGGACGCGATGAAAGAGGACGGCACGGTGAATCGCGCCGCGCTGCCTGCGATTTTCAATCCCGAAGACCTCAACGCCTTGGAACAGGCGCTGGTGATCAAGGATGCTTGCCCCGGATCGACGGTTACCGTGGTCACGATGGGCCCGCCGCGCGCATCGGATGTGATTCGCGAGGCTATGTTTCGCGGTGCCGATGGCGGTGTGTTGGTCACAGACCGTAAGTTTGCTGGTGCTGACACTCTGGCGACTTCCTACACCCTGGCTGCCGCAATCAGAAAACTTAATCCCGATGTGATCGTCGCCGGTCGTCAAGCTATCGATGGTGATACAGCCCAAGTAGGGCCTCAGGTGGCCGAGAAACTTGGCTTGCCGCAGATCACTTATTGCGAACAAATCGAAGCGATCAAAGATGGAGTGATCACCCTTCGCCGCCGCTTGGAGAGTGGGGTCGAGGTGGTTAGTTGTCCCGTTCCGATGGTGATCACGGTCAATTCCTCGGCCGCTGAGTGTCGACCCGAGAATGCGAAGATGGTGCTCAAATACAAACACGCCAAGACAGTTAGCGAGGTGCAAGACCTGGCCGAAGATTACTATTTGGCTCTGCGCACCGATCGTTGTTACCTCAACATTCCGCAATGGGGCGCGGCAGATATGGATGTCAAGGCCGAAGATCTGGGTCTCAGCGGTTCGCCAACCAAGGTCAAGAAGATCGAAAACATAGTTTTTGCATCCAAGGAATCTAAACATTTAGAGGATACGGATGTTCAGATCAACGAGCTGATGAAAGAGCTAATCGCTGCACACACAATTGGTTAGTGGGTTTTTGTTGGACAGGTCATAAGGGGGACTTTTGAAAGTCACCATAATTTTTTAATTCAAGAAGATGAATAATATATTCGTATACATAGAAACTGAATCGGGCAAAGTTGCCGACGTTTCAAAGGAATTGTTGACCAAGGCTCGTTCGTTGGCCGGGGAATTGGGTTGCCAGGTCGAGGCGCTGCTCATCGGTCACTCGGTGGCTGGTGTGGTGGATGAATTGGCGCGCTACGGGGCGCAGATCGTACACATAGCCGACGACAAAGAATTATCACCTTACCGCACCTTGCCTCACGCGTCGATCGTGTGCGGGGTGTTCGAGGCCGAAAAGCCGCAGATCGCCCTTTTTGGTGCGTCGTCCATCGGTCGTGATTTGGCTCCACGCGTGTCGTCGGCTCTGCACAGCGGGTTGACGGCCGACTGTACTTCGCTCGTCATAGGCGACCATACGGACGCTCGTAGCGGCACGGAGTACAAGAATTTGCTCTACCAAATCCGCCCCGCCTTCGGTGGTAATATTATCGCCACGATCATCAATCCCGACCACCGTCCTCAAATGGCTACCGTGCGCGAGGGGGTGATGGCGATGAAAGAGGTGAAAAATCCAGCCGCGGCTGAGGTGAAGCTCGTCGATTGGAAAGAATATGTCAAGGACAATGATTTTGCTGTAAAAATCGTTAGTCGAGAGATTCAGGAACGTAAAATCAATATCAAGGGGGCTCCCGTTATTGTGGCAGGCGGCTACGGTGTGGGTTCCAAGGAGGGTTTCGATAGCCTCAAAGAGCTGGCCGAGGTGTTGGGAGGCGAAGTTGGGGCTTCGCGTGCGGCGGTCGATGCAGGCTTTGCCGACCACGCGCGCCAAATCGGTCAAACAGGTACCACTGTTCGCCCGAAACTCTACATCGCGTGCGGTATTTCGGGACAGATACAACACACGGCAGGGATGGACGCTTCGGCCACCATCATCAGCATTAATACCGATCCACAGGCTCCAATCAATAAGATTGCCGACTACGCCATCACTGGCGATTGGGCGAGTGTGGTGCCCAAAATGATCAAGTACTATAAAGGTGACCTCTAAATATCGTTTCTTCATCG
>JAVXIH010000098.1:0-6250 GCA_036648455.1 Mucinivorans sp. | reverse complement strand
GCAAAGAGACTTGCCCCACAACAACATCCACACCCTTGTCGCCATAGATTTGGCAAGATGTGTTGCTGAGCGATAGAATATCGAGTTCGTCGGGCACGAATACTTGCTCGATACCGTTCCATTTGAGCACATTGGTGGTCACCGACAAACCGTCACTTTTGGGGATTGAACTCCCAAAGCCGTTCACGGTAAGGGTCACATCATAGATGTTGTTGCGCTTGGTTTGATATGGGGTGGCAAGCTCCGCCAAATAATAATTGGTGGTTGTGACCTTTGTACCATCGGAATAGGGCAAACCGATGATGAACTTGGTGGAGTTGATCTGGGCCGTGGCTCCTGCAACCATATTTTCGTAAAGATACATCTGAGCGACCCACCCCTGCCCTGCTTTATCCATCGTGATCGGGTTCAGATCGGCAAGGGTAACCCCCGTGGGGAGCGCTGATTGATCGAAAATATACGACTTGTCGGGCACATTGAGCGTGCGAATTTGAACTGGATCAACGCCAAAAGTCATCAAGGGATATTTGGCGATCAATTCTGGATTAATTTTAAGCGTGAAACGCACCTTAGCCACTTGGCGCACAAGGTTGATGGACATTTTGCTATTATGGTCGGCGAATTTGTAATCTTTGACCTCCCCCGACATCAACATCCCCTTGGAATCGGTGGGCGCGGCAACGGGCTGCGCACTGGTGGAAACCAGATTTGTCAAATCCGTAGCCTTGGTGATGGTGCTGGGTGCAATTTCGGCGTTATTAACAACAGCATAAATAGTGTAAGGGGTGGTGGCGGTCAGTATACCACGAATGGTGATCGTCTTGGTACCCGAAATCCAGACCACATTACCAGCAGAGGTGGTGGGCGTATTAGTGGTTACGTAAAACGTGTGTTTAGGGGCCGTGGCCAGGTTGTCGAAGACAAAGAGCTGCACCGAATGGATGTAATTCTCCCGAGGGGTGCCTATCTCGGTGGCACGCGATTCGACCATCGCGGCTTGGTCCAACAAGAGCTGTATCTGCACATCTTTGTCGCCCAAAGATAACTGAGGGTCAAGTGGCTCTTTGACACACGATGCCAAGAGAAGCACCGTGGCAAAAAACATTATATTGATCAAACTTTTCATCGTTCCTAATTTATTTAATTTGCACGAACACAACGGATGCTGTTGGATGTACTCTGAATTCTGCTTGTGTAAGTATCACCGCCAATATTTGTTATCAAAACCCATCCGTGCGCGTAGTCTCGACTCTTGGCGAATTGGTCTACCTTCGCAACAGTACTAGTTGCATAACAAGCAGACGTATTGGCATTTTCAATATTTCCCGACTTACCTCTACCACCATTGCGACGACCAGCATTTTTGAAAAATAGTTTTCCATCCTTTGAGTAAAAACCTTTAATGGTTGTATTGTCAACTATACCATCTTTCCACAATTTATCCATATCGGCATTGGTCGGCGTTTTCCACTTTATGGTTGGATCACTGCTGTAGACATAGGTGCAGGGGTCTGTCATTGGATCTGGTGGAGTTGGGTCATTCACTTCAGGTGAGCGATAACCAAGCTGAATCATATCATAGACAGTTTCCCAATTAGGTGAGGTGTAGCGTGTTGCCATAGTCACATTGCCCACCAACCCAGGAACATAATAGACACTGACGTTGTTTACCCAAGGCGCACTATTGGGCTTATCTTCAAATTCAAAACCGTAGTGTGATCGGAATTGGAACAAGAGTCCCTGTTCGCGCGCGCTGCCGATTACGTAGCACAGCTCGCCCGTGAAGGGATGCTGTCCGATGGCGACATTGCCTGTGGCCCACTTGGTGGCACCCACCACCACATATGGTTCTTGCACGATTATCACTTTGACAACAGAAGTTGGAGTGCTGGTTGTGGTGCAAAAACACTCGCTGATGCGGCGCACATCGCCCAAACTCACCTTGGATGTGGTCAGTTGAAGGTTGGCACCTTGTTTGGTGGCCGTCACAAAGCCACCAGTTGGGGCGCTACTTAGATTCACATTCGAGATCGTGATTGGCTTTGGGTCAAACTGAGCCGACACGGTGATGGGATAGGTCTGCCCTCCCACGGTGAGCGTCACCACTTGACGATCAAAGGGCGAGAGAGGTTGAATAACGATGTCGGTCGAAACATCGCTCGAAAGGGTGATTTTTGAAGTTGGCACCGTAATGTTGGTGGATACAGTGGCGAGCTGACCCTCGATTTTCACTCCTTTGCCTTTGAGGCGAACCTTGGCAATGACACAACTACCATCGACTATATCGCCATAGATTTGACACTCGGTGTTGGTGAGCTCAACGAGCGGAGTTTCAGGGGTGGCAATGGGTCTAGACACCGCATCCCAGGGCACCACATTAGTCTCCACATCCAAACCGTTGAGTTGTGGCACAGGGCTGCCTAGACCCTTGATGGTGACGGTGATAGCATAGCAATGGTTGCGCTTGGTTTGATATCGCAGCTCATTCGCCGTCGGCTGGTCGATGGCAACCTTATAATAATTATCCGCTATCATTGTTGTGCCGCCATCCAACGAGTATGGAACTTTCAGTATAAAATTGGTGGCGCGTTTTTTATCGGACTCGGTCTGCCCGCTCACCAGATTTTCATAGCCATAGAGCACACTGTTCCACGACGAAGAGACGGTTGCGGGGTTAGATGGAGCTAAGGTGTTGGATGTCATCGCGATGGGGGTGTAATCGGAGAGCTTCATACTGCTGAGCGTATTGAAACGCGCGGCATCGGGATCGCCAAAGACCCACGAACGATCGGGCAAGTTGTTGGCCGTCAGCGTTACGTCTTTGAAGTAGAGTTTATTGGCATAGGCCGTGAGAAACGATGCATCGAACAACACGGTCACATCGAACTTCACCGCCTGACGTTTCAAACTGACACGGGCAATGTTTTGCTGGGAGAAAATATGATCGGTTGCCGTCTCGCCCGACATGGTGAAGGGCGACGCGGCGGGGGATGTCGAATATGCCTGGTTGAGTTCCGAGTATGCCTGCTTATCGGTGGGGTTAAAAGCAGCGAGAGTTTTGCCCCCGACATTGGCCAGCACCACAATTTTATATGGTGTGTTGAGGTTGACAAACCCTTTGGGGATGGTGACGAGAGTTTTTTCGGTGTTCACCTCAACGCCCCCCACACCAGGGGTGGCAATGGAGGCCAATGTGGCGGGTGAACCAGTGTAGAAAAGCACTTTCACATCCGAAATCTTAGTCTCGGCAATTTCGATGTCTGTTGCGCGACTGTTATTCTGAGTGTCAGCCTCGGGCATCGACAGACTGATGGTCACCGCTCCCGATAGTGGATCTACGCCTTTGATCTCCTTGGTGCAGCCAGCCAAAGCCAGCAGCACGGCAATCAAAATTAATATATTTGTAATCCTTTTCATTGTTTTTTTTCAGCACTAATCAATATTTCCAACGCCACCAACCGCACCACTGCGGGTCGATAGCTTTCTGTATCAAGGTTTTATCTGGCTATATGTCAATATTTTAATTGGAGCAACGGTTTGGGTCGCTTTGAAGATACTCACCGTGAATCGCTCACTCACGCCACCCACGGGCGGCAGAGGAATAGCCACCGACTGGTCACCCATCGTGGTGAGGGCTGGTGTGGCGGCGCTGCGGTTGATCACCAAGCCATTTTTGTCCTGCGTGACTACGTTCCAGCCGCCAATGTTGGTTTTGCAGGTGACGCTAATTGTTTCGCCAGCCGCTTTGATCTGACCACCATCCGCCAGCACAGTTCCATCGCCGTTAGTGGTTTTGACGTATGACAAATAGCCGCCCTCGGTGGAAGCGCTGTTCACTGGGGTCCAGGCCAAGACGCTGGTCTGGATGTCTACCTTGCCATCGCCATAGCCTTTGATGGTGGCTACGATGTCGTAAATATTGTTGCGATAGAGGTCGTAAAGCGGAGGTGTTAACTTCAAATCATCACCCAGCGGAAGAATATATGATCGTACCGAACCGCCCGGCTTCACTGTGGCAGTGACCTCCAAGTAACTGTGGAGATCCTTTGCGGCCGATGCGCCGATAAATTCGGGCACATAGAACTCATAGGCGTAGGCGGACGATGAACTAGTAATTGCCGCGTCTGTGATTTGATAGTCTTGGGTCACTTTGGAAGTAGACTTCGCGAGCCCCGTTTTATTTTCTTGATCCTGCAAGTAGATATGTGTGGTGCGAGTACCCAAGGCTACACTATTGATTGTCAGGTTGGTAAACTCCGCGCTGGCGGCTCGGAATCGCACACGAACCTTGGCCCACATCCGTTTGGCTTCTCCCCCGGTTGTGGGCACCAATTTGGTAACAGCAGGATAGGGCAAAATATTTACGTTGGCAAATCGTTGAAACATAGGGATGTTGACCGTGCCAACCTGGGCATCGGCGAAGGTGATCTTCGCTTTGAGGAAGTCATCTCGCGAGGCGATGCTACTCAGCTCGGTGGTGCTGGTGCTTGGTTCGTTGATCACCAGGTAGACATCGCTCCGCCCGCTGCGCACCCACACCCGCGCCACATTGGTGGCCACAAGCTCATTTTTGTTCAGCAGTTGGTTGAGAGTAGTCCGCTCAGCAAATTTTCCTTCGCGGGCAATGACAATCACACGAACCGTTGCGATCTCGGATTCCTTATCCGCCACGTCGCCCGGGGCGCGTGGGTCAACGTTAATGGCCAGATTGTAGCCACCATCGGGTGAAACGATCCGATCGCCCACTGGCTCTTTGGTGCAACCGACCACAAGGCTCAACAGCAGAGCCCACAACATTTTATTTATCGTCTTCATTTCCTGATTTATTCTAGATCCGATTCGGGTTGTTTGACCAACCAGCCGTTGATGGTGATGGTGGCATCGACATTGGTGCCGAAAGAGATAACTACATTGTAGGTGTCCAGGCGGTCGAAGCCCTCATCATTTGTGACCTGCCCCGTTTCGATAATTAGTTTTGTCAGGTCTTCGCTCAGTACCGTGGCTCCCGTGATGGGGTTGACAACACGCATCATCAGTGGCAGCCCCGTGCGCAGACGCATCACATCGACCACAAAATCAGTGCCCGCGGTGGCCAGATAAGGACGATAGACGACCCCTGGCATTGTGGTGTTGAGCGAGTTGTCGAAGTGCATATGACCATTGTGTCCGTCGAGTTCCACTTTGAGTTCCGCGCCCTGGATCACCGAACCCACGTGTTCGAGCTTGATGTTGATGGTGTTGACATCCTTGATCATCGGTATATCGCGCCGATAGAGGTCGTTCGGATTATACTCCACCAAGAGTTGAGTGGTCTGACCGTGGAAGAGGCTGGCCAGATCGGTGGACACCACTCCTTGTTGATTTTGGATGTGGATCATCGCCTCTTTTTGGTAGCTTTGACCCACCACAAAGGGGGCTTTGTTCTCATCGCCGCTCAGATAGTAATCCGTCTGGTTCAGGTTGGCCCAGGCCACACAGGTGTAGACATCGGGCAAGAGGTGCAAGAGCATCACATACGAGGCGGCAAAGGGACCCTTGTCGTCGCGTTGGTGGAGCAGACACAGGCCGCTGTGGTCGAATACAAAGACATCGAGCGAATGAATCTCGTCCGCCAGAGTGGCTTTGCTGGCTGGGGCTGGGGCTGTGGCAAAAGCATTACTGAATGTAAGAGCCACGTTTGGGGTGTCGCACTGCTCGATATTCTCGCGCGTGCAAGCCACCGCACTACACAGACAGAGGATCCAGATAAATTGTTTGACTATTATTTTCATTACATACAATCATTAATATTGTTCTCGCCATTTTTCGTGGCACGTGGTGAGTGTATGGCCGATCAAAGCCATACACCCTGGGATCGAAACCCCTTAATGAAAAAACTAATTATTCGAGATCTGATGTCTGAGACTTAACAGTCCACGGAGCAAGCGTTATAGTAGCTTCAATCCAAACATTGGTTTCGATTGGATCGCCTGGAGTGACGATGGTTCCAGATTCATTACTACCAAAAGCATTTACGTTTTTGAGAGTAACTTCGTAAATGTTGTTACGCAAAACCGAAAATTTGTGAGTTGCAACCGCAGCATCGTGAACGATCTTAACCAAATAGTAGTTTTCACCTTTGGTGTACTTTACTCCTGTGCTTTCGTATTTCTTTGCCTCTTCCGCATTGTTTGTTTTCCATGTCGCAAAATCATCTTGATTAAAGAACAAATATGACTTTGCAATAGTTTTGTGTTTCACAACTGTATAG
>JAVXIH010000097.1:0-6544 GCA_036648455.1 Mucinivorans sp. | reverse complement strand
TTGTTACGGCCATTATTTTTACCTATAAAATTCTCATTTACCCCAGTAAATTCCAGTTTTACAGGTAAAAATATGACCAAAAATAACTCATAACAAATTCAATGAACAAAATTCAAACAGCTTCTAATAATTGGAAATTAATCGATAGCTAGCGTAAGGCGCTAGCTATCAATTTCTTCACTCGGCAACGGTAAGCAATATTCCGTGTCTATAATTTCGCGATCGGTAAAGAAAAATGAGGCCTCCCACGCCGCATTATCATCGGAATCCGAAGCGTGTATGGCGTTTCGTGTTTTGCTCGCTGCATATAATTTACGAATCGTACCCTCGGCAGCCTTGGATGGATCAGTCGCCCCGATCAACTCCCTGAAATCGGCTACCGCATTATCTTTTTCGAGCACCATCACCACAATCGGCCCCGCAGTCATAAACAAATACAGGTTCCTGAAAAATGGTTTTGCCTTGTGCACATAATAAAATTTTTCGGCATCTGCACGCGACAAATACGTCATTTTCATCGCGATGATCCGAAAACCAGCCTTTTCTATCATTGCACAAATATTCCCAATATTATTCTGCCCTACCGCATTGGGTTTGATAATTGTAAACGTTCTGTTTGTTGCCATTTTATGTCTTAATTTAGTGTTTAATAAATATGATATACAAAAAAGACGACCTCGATTGATGTGAGGTCGTCTTGTATAATGTACTGTAATTGAGTTATTTAACCACTTTGTTCAATTCAGCACCAGCTTTGAACTTAACTACTTTTTTTGAGGCAATATCAATTGCTTCCCCAGTGCGTGGATTACGCCCCGTACGAGCTGGTTTCGATACGACGGCAAAAGAGCCAAAACCCACAAGTGTGATTTTGTCATCATTTTTAAGGCTTTCGCCTGTAACTTTTACAAATGCTTCTAGTGCTTTTTTCGCATCAACTTTAGTCAATTTTGACTCAACAGCAATAGCATCAATTAGTTCAGATTTGTTCATGTTCGTTTATTTTTGGAGTTAATTTAGTGTGTTACTTTAAGCAAAGGTAAATAAAAAAAACTAAAAAGCAAATGAAATTATCAAAAAACACTGCTGGAAGTTTTTGACTTAAAATCATTTAACACTACAATTAGATGGGTGGAAGATCGGGATCGAACCGACTACCTCCTGAACCACAATCAGGCGCTCTAACCAAATGAGCTACGTCCACCATTTACGGGTGCAAAGATAATAAACTTTTCTATAAAACAAGAACTTCTCATCATTTTTTTTAACTATCTTTGCACGAAATATGTCAGTAGAAAGGCTAATATCCAAAAATCTAGACCGCCAAACGGCCAAAAGTCGAGCTGCTCGGCGTGTTGGTCTGATTGGTACTGCGCTGTGTTTCAGCGTGATGGTGGTTGCAATAGCTACCGAACGTGGCTTTAATCAAACGATCGAGAATCGCATTAAAATTTTATTATCAGATTTTCGTGCCGTGCCCAACGATACTTGGATTGGCACGAGCAGCGTCGCCGAATTGGACACTGAATTTGAGAACCAAGCTCGCGCGATCAAAGGTGTTGAACGTGTTTTCGCCACGTTAGACGAACCCGCGGTGGCGCAAAATCCAGACGGATCTGTGCACGGAATTATGCTTAGGGGCGTTGATCCTCAGTCGTTTAGCAAGGCGCTGAGCCAACTGATCATCGAAGGGAAGGTGGATGCATTAGGCCAAGAAAATACGGTCGTTATTTCGTCTACTTTGGCGCAAGCGTCTAGGCGCAAAGTAGGTCAAACGATTGATATAGTGTCTGTTGCTGGCACCACGCCACACAAAAAAAGCGTCACTATTGGTGCTATCTACTCCACTTCGATTGGCGATATGGAACGTGGAATGATTTTTTGTTCTCTCGATTTTGTGCGTGGCTTCACGGGGATCGATTCGACAGACATAAGTGCCTATGAAATAGCGGGTTCAGGTATCGATCGCGATGCCCTAGATGAACTGGCAGCCGAATATTCGATGCGGACAATTTCGCTCACCGAACGGGCTGGTGAAATTTTCGATTGGCTAGCGATGTTGCAAGGTAATGTGCTACTAGTGTTGATAATTATGCTAGCCGTTGCTTTGATCAATGTGGCGAGCAGCGCCTTGATAATTATACTGGAAAGCACACAGAAAATCGCGCTTCTAGGCGCGCTCGGCGTGCGACAAAAGATGATGCAACGCATATTTCTACGTCGCACAATGTGGATTGTAGTGCGTGGAGCGATTTACGGTGTGTCGATTGGTTTACTGATAGTTATACTCCAAAACACGCTACAAATAGTTAAGCTCGACCCGGTGAATTACTTTGTCGATGTGCTACCGATGCGATTTGCGGTGGGCGAAATCGCGGTGGTTGTGGCTATTGTTTTTGTGGCGGTGGCGCTCACGGTGTGGGCTGCAACGCGTACCGTGTCGCGGATCGAAATAGCAAGCGGATTGAAATTTGAATAATGTAAGTATGGTAATAATAGACGTTCGTTCACCTTCGGAATATGCTTCTGGTCATATAGTTGGAGCTATCAACCTGCCTCTGTTCACCGACCAAGAGCGTGCCGAGGTGGGTACTCTGTACAAACAAGTCTCGCGCGAGAAGGCGATCGAGCGTGGGTTGGAATTTGTTGGGCCCAAGATGGTGGATCTTGTGCGCACGGCGCGTAAATTGGCGCTCACCACGCCTGGCGAGCCGTTAGAAATGTATTGCGCCAGGGGTGGTATGCGGAGCGCGAGCGTGGCGTGGTTGCTTCGCACGTCGGGCGTGGCCGTCAATGTGATTCGTGGTGGATACAAGGCGTATCGCGCGCGCTTTGAATCAAGTTTAGCCACCGATCCGTGGCAGTTGGTGGTTGTGAGCGGGGCTACGGGTTCAGGTAAAACGGAACTTCTGGAAGAGATGCAAACACTTGGTGCTCAGGTGCTTGACTTAGAAGGTTTGGCTTCTCATCGCGGTTCGGTTTTCGGTGGCGTGGGCCAAGGTGAGCAGCCAACGACCGAGCATTTTATCAATATTTTGCACGATCGATTTGACCATTTCACTACAACTCGTCCCGTGTTTTGCGAAGGCGAAAGTATGTTGATCGGTCACGTTTTTCTGCCTGCCACGCTGTATAAAATGATGCAAAATGCCGAGCAAATACTAGCCGTCGCCCCGCGTGAGGAGCGTCTGGATCGAATAATGAAAGAGTATGGCGCGTTGCCGATCGATGATTTGATGGCGTGTTTTGTGAAAATCACCAAACGGATGGGGCCCGAACAGACACGTGCCGCGATCACAGCTCTCCAAGGTGGTGATATATTGACCGCGGCGAGCTTGGGGCTTGATTATTACGATAAATGTTATCGCAAAGGAGAAAAAGTAGGTAGATCGATAGCAATCGAATTGCGTAAAAATAATATGCAAGAAAATGCGATGAAAATTTTTGAAAAATATGAAAAAAACAGTTGATGCTCGCGGAAAAATGTGTCCAGAGCCGTTGGTAATGACTCGCAATGCGATCCGCGTTGCGGATGAGGGCGACACGATCGAAGTTTTGATCGATAATTCAACTTCACAATGTAATGTGCAGGCTTTTTTGAATGAACTTGGTATGTCAAATACAACCGAGCAGCACGGCAATGAATTTACGATCACTTTCACGGTGCAGAATACACCAAACACGAAAAATGTGCAGGATATTCAACCGATCGAATTTTGTACCACACCACTTGCTCCGCGCAAATCTGGTTACGCGGTGGTGCTCAAAAGCCAAACGATGGGCGTTGGGGACGATCAATTGGGCTCGCTTTTGGTGCGTGCGTGCCTCAATTCGCTCAACGAACTGGACGAGAAGCCCACAGTTGTGATACTATATAATGCTGGCGTGAAATTGGCTCTCCAAGGCACGGATACTGCGGCTGCGCTCGAAAAACTAGCTCACGCTGGTATCGACATTGTTTTGTGTGGCACGTGTGTGGATTATTTCGATATTAAAGATAAGATCTCGATAGGCAAAGTGAGCAATATGTTTCGTATCAATGAATTACTTGCTGCCGCGAGCCACGTTGTCTATCCATAATCTATCCATAATCGAACCGAGAATCAGATGAATTTATACTTTGACAACGCTAGCACCTCTTTTCCCAAGCCCATTGCCTTGGCGCGCGCGATGAGTGATTGGCTGATGGGCGACGGGGGTACTTATGGGCGCGCGGCCACGCCTCGCGTGTTGCACAGTGTGGCTCAGGTGGAGCGTTGTCGCGATTTGTTGACCACTATGATCGGTGCGCCGATCGAAAAAGCCGAGAATCTGATCTTTACACACAACGCCACCCACGCAGCGAATTTAGTGCTTCGCGGGTTGCATTTTTCGGCTGCTGATCGGATTTTGGTCAGCCCGATGGAACATAATGCCATTATGCGTCCTGTGGAATATTTGCACGTCACGGATGGCGTGCAGTATGGAACTTTGCCCGCGATGGCCAATGGGACAATCGACACGAAGGCTCTGGATGGGATCGACACCAAAGGCGTTAAACTGGTCATTGTCAATCATATAAGTAACGTCAATGGCGTGTGTCAACCTTTGACGGAGATCGGGGCTTGGGCGGCAGCTAATGATATTGAGTTTATGGTCGATGCTTCGCAATCCATTGGTGTGGCGGAGATTAATGTAGAGAGTCAAAAGATTGATTATCTGATCTTTACTGGTCACAAGGCGCTTTTTGGGCCGATGGGTACTGGCGGGGCTTGGATTGGCAAACCGAACAAAGTAGAACCGCTTATTTACGGTGGAACTGGCAGCAATTCAGCTAGTTATTCTATGCCTGATTATTTACCCGATCGGATGCAGGGTGGCACTCCCAATGTGGTTGGTATTGTTGGTTTGATGGCCTCGATCGACAATCGACCCGAACCGCTCCACACGGCGCGCGATTTGGAACAAACCATCGCACGTATTGCCTCGCGGGACGGGATCACGGTTTATGGCGCTGCTGGGAACTCGCTTTTTTCGCTGACTCACAGCCTATTGTCTCCTTCAACGATTGCCGAAAAATTATATAATCATTACAAAATCGAAGTTCGCGCCGGATTACATTGCGCCCCCGCCGCCCACCGCCATCTGGGCACATTCCCCAGCGGTACGGTTCGCATCGCCACATCGCCCTACCACACGGCAACCGATCTAGAATACTTGGCGCAAGCCATCGAAAAGATATGTATATAGCTATTTTTCAGAATGCGCGTGCCGTTGCGCTAGCCGAACAGGAGTGCCGCACCCAAAATATTGAGGTTAAAGTGCGGGCGGTTCCAGAACATATTTCGAGCGAATGCGGCTTGTGTCTCGAAGTACAAATAATTGATATTGAACGAATTAAAGAGGCCTTGCCTCGTGCTGTGATCTATGAAATATGATTTATTAGCCCTTGGGGGCGAAGGCGGCTGCTCGGCCAAAATTCCGGCAGGAGTGTTGGACAAATTGCTCTCGACAATTGCGATTCCGAGCAACGATAAGGTGATTGTGAACGGCAAAACTCACGATGATGCCGGTGTGTATCGCTTGAACGATAGTCAAGCGATAATTGTGACGACCGATTTTTTCCCTCCGATTTGTTCAGATCCGTATGAATTTGGGCAGATAGCGGCGGCAAATTCGCTGAGCGATGTGTATGCGATGGGAGGAAAACCGCTAGTGGTGTTGAACCTTAATATGTTTCCTTCCACCGAGTTACCACTCGAAGCGCTGGCCGAAATTTTGCGTGGTGGGCAATCTAAGATCAACGAATCTGGTGCTTTGACGATGGGTGGTCACACGATCGACGATCGCGGGGTGAAGTACGGTTTGGCTGTCGTTGGCCTGGTGGATCCAAATCGTGTGATGGGCAACGATGGGGCTAAGGTGGGCGATCGGCTCATCCTGACCAAGCCTTTGGGCACGGGGGTGATGGTGGCCGCCAAGCGGATGGGGATGGCTCCCGAGGATGGTTATCGCACGGCGATCGAAAATATGAAAATGCTGAATGACCACGGGGCTGACATTATGCAACGTTTCGGGGCGCACGGGGCGACCGACATCACGGGCTTCGGTTTGATGGGTCACGCTCGTGGGATGGCCTTGGCCAGCGGGGTGACCTTTCGCATCCACTACTCTACACTACCTGTGATTGCTGGGGCTATGGAACTTTTAGATCAAGGTTGTGTGCCGTCTACTGTTTTCAAAAATCTCGATTTTGTGCGTTCCCAAGTGGATTTTGATCCTTTATTGACATTCGAACAAAAAGCGATCGCCGTAGATGCACAAACATCTGGTGGACTGCTCATTAGTGTCGAAGAATCGAAAGCCGACGCAATGGTCGATCAATTACGACAATACTACAAAAATAGCACCATTATTGGATCGGTCGAGCACCAGCAATCAACAGCAATAATGTATAGGTAACTTCTAGAAATTGCTCTTTTATTGTTGGTGACTTCTAAAAATCGTTTTTTCGGCCTTGGGCTTCGGATCTTAAAATCCTCACTTACTTCAAGTAAGCTCCGGT
>JAVXIH010000096.1:0-6595 GCA_036648455.1 Mucinivorans sp. | reverse complement strand
AGTTAATTTTTTTTTTAAAAAAAACAAATGTCCCCGGAATTATTTTTTCAGAGTACTAATTCTGACACGCATTGTTTGTGTCGTAATGTTTTTTATCGGACAGTAATAATTCCAAATATATCTCCACTGTGTTTTTACATTGAGCCGATTTACACTGCCTCAACGCCTAGATAGTACAATATTTTGGTAATGGTGGGTGGGGTGGTGCGGCTAATTTGCGTGTAGCCAACAAAAAAAGAAACACGCAAAACTGCATTATTACGTGTAGTTTTGCGTGTAACGTTTATAACTGCTTGATTATCAAGCTTAATGTGGAGCTGGAGGGAATCGAACCCTCGTCCTAACAAGGTGCCGTAGGCTTTCTACACGCTTATTTTGCGCTTGATTTTCGGCTCGAAGGCAGGCGGCAAACAACCAACCTAAAAGCTTAGCCTGTTAATTTCGATTTGAGCCCCAGACACTGCCCAAATCTATCCCTTATTGTTTGATACCCTAGCGGAACCCTCCAAAAGGCGGGGGAAGATCCCAGGGTACTTGTCCCTCACGCAACCTAGGCGCAACGGATTAAGGTAAGGAGCTTAGCTCAACTTACGCAGCAAGTGCATAGCTATTATTGCCAGTCATTGTTTTGAATGTTCATATTAAAGAGGCCCCATTCAACCCTCTGCGTGCTTACTTACGTACATCGACTTGCAGTCAAAACCGGTCAGCCCCGTACGTCCAAAAGAAGCTCTATCGATAAATTATTATCAACAATCGAGCCAACTTCTAACTACAAAGATACCATATTTTTTAGATTTATTAGAAGATTTAGACGTTTTCTCAATTTTTAATTATTACTGTCCGACAAAGATTATATCTTTGCTCATAGGTTATTTTGATTGTAGAAAACTGCGAGCCTTAATTCTAGGGAGTAGCATACGCTTCTCAAAATTGGAAATAGATAAAAGGTTGCACCTCTCCGCTGCTGATTTGCATAATGAACCAGACCAAGGCTGCAACAAAAAATGGGTAGCTCCACAATGGGCAACTAGTGAAAAGAGCCAGCGAACGGGCCTCTGATTTTGCGCTTGCGAAATGGAGTAGATACCCCACCACAATCACCAAGAACACCCAGCGGTAACCAGCCACAAAGTCGAGGAAGATTTCGGGATGGAAATATGTGAAAATCTGAGTGATCACCCCCCAAGCGGTTTCCATATCACCGGCGCGGAAAAAGATCCACGCAAAGCTCACAAAATTGAAGGTAATAAAAATGCCCAACACTCGTCGCCACCGCGAAGTCATATTCTCGCCCTGAGCTTTGAAACCGAGAAAAGTGATGGCCACTTTGTGTACCGCTAGCGCCGCACCGTGCATCGCCCCCCACAACAGAAAACGTAGCGAAGCCCCGTGCCACAAACCGCCGATGAGCATCGTGAGCATCAAGTTTAGATATTGGCGCACCTTGCCGCGACGATTGCCGCCAAGGGAAACGTAGATGTAATCCTTCAACCAACTCGATAGCGAAATGTGCCACCGCCGCCAAAATTCGGTGATCGTAGCCGATTTATAAGGCGAATTGAAGTTGGGCAAAAAGTGGAAACCCAGCAGCAAAGCAATACCGATAGCCATATCCGAATAACCCGCAAAGTCACAATAGATCTGCAACCCATAACCATAGACACCCATCAGGTTCTCGAAACCGGTGTAGAGCATCGGCGCATCAAAAATACGATCGACAAAGTTGATGGATATAAAATCGGAAATAACACATTTTTTGAACAAACCCGTGAGAATCAGAAATACCCCACGCGCAAAATCATCACGCGAAATGACAATCGGATTGCGGCGAATCTGCGGAATAAAATCACGCGCCCGAACGATCGGCCCCGCCACAAGTTGAGGGAAAAAAGAGACGAAAAACACATAATCAACCCACCGAGTGAGCGGCTCAATGCGCCGCCGATAAATGTCGATGGTGTAGCTCATCGACTGAAAGGTGAAAAATGAAATGCCGATGGGCAGAAATATATTCTGGAAATCGAGCGGATTATCGGTGAAATCGTTGTAAATATCGATAAAGAAATTGGTATACTTAAAGTAACACAACATCCCAACGTTGATGGCAACACTCAGAGCGACGAAAAACTTACGCCTTGCCTCGGTGCTGGCTCGCGACATCAAAAGCCCGATCGAAAAATCGGAAGTCGCCGTACATAACAAAAGTAAAAAGAATATTCCGCTCGTTTTGTAGTAAAAATAGAGCGAGAAAACTGTGACGTAAATAATGCGCGGCAGCGTGCGCTTGGTAAACAATGAGTAAAAAAGAGTGAAGCCGAGAAAAAGAAACAGAAACATACCACTCGAAAAAATCAGTGGCTCGTTGGGGTTGTATTGCAGCAACGCGAGAAGCTTGTCTATCGTTTCCATAATTTCATTCCTCTTTCTATGGCAGTAAAAATTAAGGCTCCTTGCAGACGGTAACCTTCGGCAGTGTAGTGTATTCGATCGCGCCCCATCATCCCAGCCACCGCCCACGAGACCGAAGAATTAGCTCCACCAGTGGCTCGATAAAGATCAAAAAAAGCGATGCCGTGCTCGGCTGCATATCGGGCTAGGGCGAGACTCACAGCTTCAAAATTTTTGTTAGGACGACGCGTGCGCGAACCCCTCACACGGCGCATAGCCTCGGGCGGCGACACCAAAAGCACCGCACTGGTGGGGTTAGCTCGACGCAAGGCAGAGACAAAACTATCAACCTCACTCAAAAAAGCACTTTCGACAAAATTACTGCCCGATGCTTCGTTCGAACCCAGCGAAATGACGATCAGTTGCGGCGCTAACGCCTCGCTCTGGCGCGCAATGTCGGCATAACGACCCCAATGGGTATAGCACGCACCATTGACTCCCATAGCGTGATAAATCACCCCCGAACGGTTGTTTTCCAGCGAGAATCCATAGATCGGCCCGCCAGAAAATGGTGGGTCGCTGTGGGTGACAAGAAGCAGGGAATCGGTCGGGTCGAGTAGTTCGATGGTGGTGGTGTAACTACGAAACGTATCATCAGCCCCACACTCGCCAAGGATCGACGTGTCGCGCACCGAAACCACGGGAGCCAACGAATCGTGAAAAACAACCACGCGCGAAAAACGATAATCGATCGAATCTTCGGGCAGATCCATCACTTTCAATGTGTAATCAATCCCCGCAGGCGCAGCGATCGACACCCCACTCACCCCGCGCGAGAGCTCATCACCACGCTCGTTGACCATCAAGGCCGTATGACGCACCGACGAAGTGATCGAATAGTCGCGCGGCTCGTTCTGCCCAGCTAATTTGTGAGGCGAAATAAATCCACGCCCCGCCGTGCCATACACCAGTGCATAATGACGCATCAAAGTTTCACCCAAAATTCCACCTTGAATGTGCGAATCACCGTAATGAACCACACTCACCACGCGAGGCTCTTCACCCGCTTTCGCCTTGCCTAACTGAGCCAAAGAGGCGTAAAAAGAGTCGAGTGAATGTGTCGAATCGATAATCGTATCGGCTTCGGGCTTGACAAAACTATAACTATGGATGAGCAACGAATCTTGTTCAAAGACAGAAGGCACGGTCTTTGTTGGTGGTTCGACAGCCGCCGAAGCACAGCTCACCAAGACAATGGCAACGAGGATGAATATATAAAATGTTTGTCGCATCAATATCTACTTTGCATATCGTACATCAAGGCCTCGAACAGAGCACGCGCCACTTCGCGACCACCACGCTGCGAAAGGTGTGTATAGTCCTTGGCCGCCCAACCGCGCTCTACAAATTTACTCATTCCACCGCGAGTGCGCATCGCGGCAAGTGTGTTCCAAAAAGCGACACCAGTGGTGTGCGCCAATTGACGTTGCACACGCGCCATCGCCTCCACACCCGGCATTGTGACCCAATCATCACCCGAGCGGCGAGTACGATCGGGAATACTCATCACCAAAATCGCCACATTAGGCAAACACCTTTTCAGGTGCTCGATGGCGGTGGTCATTTGAGCCAGATAGAGCGAAAAACTTTTCTCGTCGCCCTGAACCACATTTAACCCATATTCGAAAATCACCAGGTCGATAGGCAACATTTCGCCCAACTCACCCGTCAACTTTGCATCGATCGAGGCAAGCGAAGCGCCCGAATTTCCTCGAACCGAATAATTATCAACACTCACCCCGTTCGAAGAATCGAGGTAGGCTCCATAAGCGGTAAACTTGTCGTCGCCCTGGACAATAAATGTGACCCGCTCGATCGAATCCTCGCCCACCACAATTTGGCGCAGATCAACGTTAGGCGTTGTAGAAAAAATTTGAGGCACAGCCCCGTTGATCGATACTTTCACCTTAGCACTACCCAAACTGCGGAACAGGAACCTGGCTTTCGAGAAATAATTCAACCGAGCTCGGCTGCGCGATCCGCGATACGTGACCTGCGCCACATCATCCGAGGGTGTGTAGGTGAAAGATGACATCAAATAACCTCCACGAGCGCGATTGTTCACAATACTATGGGTAGACCAACCTTCAAATTCGTGGTGCACACTCTGACGGAAACCAGCAACCATCGATGTGATGGGCACAAAACCAACGCCACGACCCCCAAAACGACTTTGAAGCTGTTCGCGAAGATCCTGAGTGAAAATATCACCCTCGATAAACGAATCACCCAACACAGCTATACGAACGGGACGCGACATCGATTTGGCTTGGAGCATATTGGCATACAAACGCCCCAAAGCCTCGCCCGAGGACGAAAAATCCTCGATGGCAACCAACGAAGACGGCTTGATGGGCTGAGGCTTAGGCTGAGCCTTAGGTCGCCCTACGGCCGTCGTGTCGCTAAGCAGTGAATCAGAATGGTTGATATGCACTGTATGATCCGCCGTAGAATCAACAAACAAAAAATCATCAACACTGTCGGGCTTCTGTCGGCGCACCGTCTCGCGCTTTGTCGAATCAATATATAGATCTTTGTCGATGTCGATTTTACCCGCGATTTCGACAGGCGAAATATCCACTGGAATTTCGTATCCAGCTGTGGTACAGATCGAAGAATCACTATAAAGTTGCGAGAAAATGCTCTTGCGATCGGCCAACTCACCAATCGGCAAAAAAGACAATAGCGACAATAACGCCACCACTGTCAAAACCAGAAAAAATGTTGCCCTAGGTTGTAAGTTCATACGGGGCGCAAAGGTAACACTTTTTTAGAATTTTGAACCGACTTTTTCTAAGAAGCTGTTTTGAAATCCGAAATTCAACGGTAAATAAACATAGTCTCATCTTTACGCATTTTGTAGAAATTTTCGCGCGCATAGGTTTCAAGAAACACACTATCTTTGACACCCTCAATGACAAGGCTATCGGCCGAAATCTGATCACGCAAAAAATCACGTTCGCGCTCCAATTGCTCGATCTGACGATCGACCTGGCGAAGGCCTACGATGTTGTTGCGATCGAAAAAAAGCAACCACAAAACAAAAAGAACCGACAGAAACAATATAATATTGCGATTAGTAAAGATTTTATTCCACATCAACTTGTATTTTTAACGCGCCATAAGCGATGCCAACGCTATCGAATATAGCTTCGATTCGTCGCTATCGCCACGCGAAGTGAGCACACACGGCACCTTGGCTCCAACAACAATACCAGCCAATTTAGCCCCCATTAATTTGGTGGCACTCTTGAAAAAAATATTCCCCGCTTCGAGCGAAGGGAACACCAAACAGTCGGCATCACCACCCACAGACGAACGCAAACGCTTGATTTTCACAGCTTCGGCATCGACAGCCACATCCAACGCCAACGGCCCATCGATCACACAACCATCGATCTGATCACGCTCCCACATCTTGGCTATAATCGCCGCATCGTAGCACGAGGGGATGTGATGCAACATTTGTTCGGTGGCCGAAAGGATGGCGATCTTGGGTTTACAGATACCCAACGAGTGAGCAACGTCACGAATATAGTACGTAATTGCAATTTTTTGTTGCAAATCTGGCAGAACAAGCACCGCAACATCTGTGGCGAGCAACAATTTGTGATACGTCGGGATTTCGAGCACACAAACGTGACTCAGCGTAGCCTTGGGAGGCACCAAACCGCCATCTTTGTTCAATATACCACGCATATATTTGTCAGTGGACACGATACCTTTCATCAGAATATCGGCCTGTTCGTGGTGGATCATCTGCACCGCCCGCGCCACGCAAGCCGTGTCGGAATGCTCCTCCTGAATAATATAATTCGAAATATCGATACCCTCATCGTTCGCCGTGCGCGTGATGTCGGTGCGATTGCCAACCAAAATCGGATCGACAAGACCCAAACGCGTAGCACGATCAATAGCTTGAAGGGTGTGCGCATCTTCGGCACAAGCCACCACCACACGCCTACGACCACGTTTTTGCACCGCAGGGATGAGTTGTTCTAATTTGGTTATCATATAATTACAAACTTTTTTGAATTTAAGTAATAGATAAAAATTATTGACACATTTTAAATGGTCTCTTTTTGGCATATTTTCCGTTTAAAATTCTTGATTTACCCCAGTAAATCTTCGTCATTCAAACAAA
>JAVXIH010000095.1:0-6771 GCA_036648455.1 Mucinivorans sp. | reverse complement strand
ACTGTGGATCGATAAATCCTCACGTACTTCGTGTACGCTGCGGTTTGTCGCCCACAAGTACGCCTTGAAAAATCTAATTTTTAGAAGCCACCACAAAAAAATATCCGCATCGATTCCGATGCGGATATTTTTTTGATCTTTGATTGCTTTGATTGTATATGGCTTTCTGAAATTACTTTCCAGTTGGTGCTTGCCAGCCGAATTCTAACTCATCGAGCCACAGGGTGCTCCCTGACCCGCCAGTGTAGAAATCGCCATAAATACTTGATGTTGCCACTATGATGATCTTGCTCACGGGGCGTTTTGTGTCGTAATAGTGAATGTCGATGGTGGCTTGGGTGTATGTATCCACAGCTTTCGCGGTCGTAAACTCACCATAGGCAATCACCTCGGTGGTGGTCTCCTTTCTCAGTTGCGACGAGAGCAGGATGTCGGTCCAAGCGCCAAGATAGACATAAATGATACACTTATCGGGATCACCTTTCGACACCCCGCTAGGGGTTGTGCGGTGTGTGATGTCGATTGGTCGTGGGCTATATTTATACCAAAATTTAAGTTGAGTAGGTTTGCCGGTGTATGGGCGCGAAAACTTCGGACTATTGAGCGGTGTGCCCATATTGAGTATAAAATCGCCCGTGAAGAGGTTGCCCGCAGCCAACGGTGCGATAGAGGCTGCCACGCCACTGGTGGCAACTGTTTTGATGAGCGCAGCCTTCCCTTTTTTCGATTCATTGGTGGGCTGAGTGTTGCTCGGCAAGTTGACCGGAGCGCCCGCCACCCCAATATTACCAGTTGCCCAGAAATTATTTTCTTGGGCTGCGTTGGGATACCAAACTGTGCCGTTGAGCGCCCAATCCTCGAAACCCATATTCTCGATTGGCACCGTGGCCAGAGTGCGGAAAGAGACCTCCTTGGCTGATTCATCGCCCAGTCTGGCGCGGAAGACGTAGTCTGTGTTGGGGGTTAGCGCGGTGAGATTGGCCGTAATCTTCCCGTTATTTTTGTTCGCCGTCACGTGTTTCCACTCTTTGTCGCTCGCCTTGCGATAGTCGAAACTGGCAACTAAATCGCTACCCATCTGGATTTTACCCTCCACTTGGGCGAACATCGCCCACGGCGATACTGCGCCCGTGATCACATTCTCTTTGGAATATTGGACGTGTATAGTCCACCGATCTTCGATCCCAAAATATTTGACCTTAAATTTTTGTGGGGTGGTGAATGTGGTGACCGTTGAGGGGTCTGGTTCATAAGTTGCCAAGGCGGGGCCCAGGCAGAATTTCTCGACCGATATGCTATTTAGGTCTGTCCCTTCGGGCACTGTGACTATCATCGCCTTGTTGCGGGGGTCGATGTTGGTGTCGATGCCGTCTTTGACTACAAATTCATATGGAATATCTTGTTTGCAGATTATTTTCCACGGATATTCTTGGTATGTTGCCACGGTGAAAGTGAACGGTTTCTCGCTGACGGCATATCGACCGCTTGCTTGCGAAAAGTCGATCACCGTGCCCGCCGCTATCGTGGAGCGCGAGTCGGGGGTGATGGCCAGTTCGAGGATGTGAATAGCTCTCAAATCGACCGTATCGTTGAGTGCGAGGGTGATTGTACGCTTGGCGGCATCGATCTTCACCTCTTTTTGTCCTTCGAATTTAATGCTAGTCACCTCGCCCGCAATCACAGGAAAGGGGATATCGTTGTCGATGCAACCCACCAAAAAAGTGGACACAACGAGCGCGCAGAGCGCAAAAAATTTTCTCATTTTTTGTGTTTTAATGGCAAAATATTTGGTGACAGATTCGGACAACATTCTGATCTGCATTGTTTTGTAGAACAATCACACTTCCCCTCCGCCGCACCATATACTCACGGCAAAAGTAGTAAAAATAATTCGATTTTCAAGTTTCTTTCTGCTGGACAAAAAAGGCGACCCCGTAAAAGGGATCGCCTCGGAACCGAAAAAATAGATTAGGTGACTTCTAAAAATCGTTTCTTCATCGTTGGACTTCGGATCTCAAAAGCCTCATTTACGTCGAGTAAACTCCGTTTTTTCGACCTCGTCCGCCTTGAATAATTCAATTTTTAGAAGCCCCCATTATTGACCGCCGCCACTCGCTCCTGCCGAGCCACCACCGCCTTTGCTGCCCCCGCCGTCGTCGTTGGATATTCCGCGACGAGCCTTTTTGACTTGTGCCTGCATCTTACCGAAATTCCATTGCACAGATAATCTTACATTGCGATCGTAGCGCCAGGATTCGCTGTAACCCGAAAATCCAGGGCCCCAATATTCACGGCTCCGTGTGCGTTTGGTCTCGAATGGACTTTGGCACGAGAGCGACACGCGAAGCTTCTTCTTCAACATCGATTGCGACACGCTCAGCCCGTTGTAATAGTAGAGCACATTGCGCGATTGCAGCGATATGGATGGCGAATAGAGGCCGCCGTAGAGGCTCACCCCGCCACCTTTCCACGGTTGGGCATAAATGTTGGCCGATGCGTTCCAGTTGAAGCCTTCGTTGTGTAGCCCTGCTTTGGGCGCGTCCACGACACTGTAATTGATCGATCCGTTGAGCGAAATATTAAGTTTACCATCAAAAAAACGTACCGATCCACCCAGGTTGGCGCTGTACATTTCGCGGTGGCCGATATTCTCGGGGCGAGAATAGAGAGCTCCTTGGTGGTTGGGGAAGAGCGGATCGCCTGGTTTGAGCAAAGTGTTGAGTTGCTCGATCGAATTGTCGGTCAGGTAGGTCGACACTCCAAAATTGAGGTTCCACTTTTGTTTATAGACCGAATAGCTCAGATTAATATTGTGGTTCAACACCGATTCCAAATTTGGATTCCCCGAACTAATCTGTGTTGGATTAACATCGTTTACGTATGGGTTGAGGCTCCAAATACTGGGGCGATTGAGTCGCTGAGTGTAGCCCAATCGCAGCGAGTGGGCATCGTTGAGCTTGTAGTTCAGGGTCACATAAGGAACCGCATTGAAGTAGTGATTCTTGATTGGCAGATTTTCGGTCGCCAATTTCACCGTTCCGTCGTTGATTGTCATCTCGCCGCGCACACCGAGTTTGAGGCTGAATTTGTCGAGCTTTAGCGCATAGCCAGCATAGAAAGAGCCGATATGTTGGACATAATCCATATCGTTTTTGAGTTTATTGTCTGGCACCCACTCGCCCGTGGGGTCCAGTATTTCGTTGTCGGTATTACTTTGGCTGGGGCGGAGCAGATATTTGAGCCCGGCCTCCAACTGATGTTTTTTGGTGAATGGTTTGAAGTAGTCGATCTGCAAGGTGTGTTCGGTGCCCAGTGTTTTGTTGCTCGAATGGCGATTGTATATGTCTGGGTAATTGATCGGGTTGTAGAGTTCGGTTTCGTTGTATGAATTGTCGGGCGAGATCTCGAACTTATAGGATACGGTCAGCGTCTCGTCGGGGTTTTTAAATGTGTGTTGGTAGTCCAGATTACCGCCGATCGAGGAGTACGAACTGCGTGATAGGCTGCGCATAAGGTAAGACGAAAATGGATCGCCCTTGACGTTGAGAAATTCGGTTGATCCGTCGTTGAAACCTTTGTTGCTGCCCAGATTGCCCGACAAGGCCAGGGTGAGCAAGTTGACCGAGTCGATCTCGTAAGAGGCTTCGAGTTGCAACCCCCCGTATGTTCCGCGATAGCTCCCCTTGTAGGTGGTATTCATAAAATGTTTCTCGAAATTGAGCGAATCGATCCGTTGGCCCACACTTCCCGTTTCGGGCGATGAATATTGCCCCACGTAGAGGTTGGCCGACAGGGCGAACTTACCCATCTGTGCCGCTATGTAGCCCCCACCATTGATACCGCCCCATTGATCGACACCCAGATTGACGGATCCGTTGAAACCGTTGTTGGTCTTGCGAACGGTGATGATATTGATCAGTCCGCCGAGCCCTTCGGCATCGTATTTGGCGGGTGGATTGGTGATCACCTCGATCGATTTGATCGAATTGGCAGGCATCGATTTGAGCACATCTTTGTAGTTGCGGGTCATCATGGTCGATGGTTTGCCGTTGACCAAAATCTTGAAATTAGATTGTCCTTTGAGCTGAATATTATCCTCGCCATCCACGGTGAGCATCGGCACCTTGCGCATCATTTCGAGCCCCGTCAGGGCGGGAGTTTCGGGGTCGGCCGCCAAGTTGTACGTTGTCTTGTCGATGTCCGTTGTCACCAACTGCCCCAGAATTTGCACCGCATCGATCCGGATCCCCTCTGTGAGGTAAACAGTGTCCATTGTCATATCTTTTTCCACTTTCAGTGTCAGCGTGTCGGGGGTGTAGCCCGTGAAGCCCACGATCATTTTGTATTGACCCTTGGGTACCTTCACTTCAAAGGCTCCGCGGTCGGTGGAGTATGTCGAAGCCACCGATCGGTTGGCCGTGTCGCGCACAAAAATCGTGGCGTAGGATATATTCTCTCTCTTGACAGAATCGCGCACCACACCGCCAACGGTGTATTTTTTGGGAGCTGTTTGTGCTATGGCCAACCCCATCGAAAGGGCACATAAGGCGATGGTAAGGAATTTTTTCATAAATTTGACATTGATTTAGGTGTTTTGTGTTGAATTTTGTATTTAATGGACATAAATTAAAATATGACAAAAAAAGAACGATATATTTTTGTGACTGACTATTTCAGTCGTACTATGCCCTTGGCGGCGAGCGAGCTTCATTTTACGAACCCTTTCGAGCTCATCGTGGCTGTCATTTTGTCGGCGCAATGCACCGACAAGAGGGTCAATATGGTCACTCCCGCCCTCTTCGAGGCTATGCCCACTGCCCAAGCGATGGCGGAGGCCGAGGTGGACGAAATTTTCGCTTTCATCCGTTCGGTTTCGTATCCCAACGCCAAGGCTACCCATCTGAGTTCGATGGCGCGCGCGGTGGTGGAGCGTTTCGCGGGGGCGATCCCCTCCACTCGTGTCGAGCTTGAATCCTTGGCCGGCGTGGGGCGCAAAACGGCCAGTGTAGTGCTGTCGATCGCCTTTGGGGCTAACGAAATGGCGGTCGACACTCACGTTTTTCGTGTTGCGCGGCGCATAGGACTCAGCCTGCCGACCACCAAAACTCCGCTCGACACCGAGCGTCAATTGGTGGCTGGATTCTCGAAGGTCGACACTCAGATCGAGAATCTACTTGCCATAGCCCATCACTGGTTGATCCTCCACGGGCGTTATGTGTGCACCGCTCGCGCCCCACAATGCCACCAATGCGGTCTGGCGGATGTTTGCGCCAACCATCAGAAGAATCGTATGGAGGCTTCTGAAAATTAAGTTTTCAAGGCGTACTCGAAGTACGTGAGGATTTAACGATCCGAAGTAGAACGCCGAAAAAGCAATTTTCACACTTTCGTGGTGGCTTCTAAAAATTAGATTTTTCAAGGCGTACTCGTGGTCGATAAACCGGAGCGTACTCGAAGTACGTGAGGATTTAACGATCCGAAGTAGAACGATGAAAAAGCAATTTTGAGAAGTCACCATATTAGAGCTCTTTATCTATCAATTGCCGCATCTTATCTTGTCCCATAAAGCCAGTCTGGAAATGTTTCTTCGTCCCATCGCGCCCAATGATGGCGTATGAAGGGATGCCGTTGTATTGATATTCGGTTGTCGCCATATATTTATCTTGTTCGCGGCTGAGGAAGTAATGTTCGCCGGGAATGTCGATAATCATATTTTTCCAAGCGCCCAGCGGCGAGCTGCTCGTCAGGTAGACAAAGACCACATCTTTGCCCTTGAATTGCTCCTTGACTGGTTCGGCCTCCTTCATCGCTCCGCGGCACGGCCCGCACCAAGTGGCCCAAAAGTCGATGAAAATCACCTTGCCTGGGTGGCGATCGATGATGAATTGCAGCACCGAGTCGGGGGCAACTGTCGACACATCGACCACTGTGTAGCCTGTTTTGAGTTTGTTGGCGGCGATCTGTTTGATTGCGGCCTGGTTCTTGGCGCTCACCAAATCGACAAAGAATGGATTGTGGATCGACGAGCCGAGGGAGTCGATTTGCACAGCGCTCAGGGGTTCGTAGTTGCTGATCTTTGCAAAGACTGGTGCCAAGGACATCATATCGCTCACCACGCCGTGGTGGCGGGTGATCACATCGTCCACATCCTTGGTGGCGCAGACCTTCATCACATCATAGAGGTAGTAGTGAATGTCAGAAGAGATAGAGCCGAAAATCAAGTGGTTGATTCGGTCGATGTCCAGCGATTTCAAGGGGGCAAAAAACTCTTTGTCGGGCTTTGCGGGGCGGATATACCCTGCCAGGGTGTCTTGCCAGTCGGTGATGTTGTGAGCTAGGCGGTAGGCTTGGCTTAGACGCATATCGGCCGAAGACAGAAGGTCGAGTGTCGTGGCATCGCACGACCCGCTAGCCACCTCTTTGAAGGCCTCGCTTGTCGATTTATCGGCCGCGATAGCCGCTTTGATCGTGCTCATCATCTTGACCACATAATCTTGATATTGAGCGAGATTCATACCCAAAATTGCATCATAATCCACATCATAAACTGGTTTGCCATATCGGCTGAGCGGAGTTTGTGCCATTTCAGACAAAATAGGGGCATATGCGCCATCGAAGTATATCGCCTCGCCCAGCTTGGGGTCGTCCTTGTGTAGACGCGAGGTGGCGCGTGCTATCTCGCGCGAATTGATGTTGAGTGTCAGTGTCTCGCCTGGCGAAACGATAAGGAGAAAAGGAGTCGAGCCTTGCTCTTGCACTCCGTATACCCTC
>JAVXIH010000094.1:0-6896 GCA_036648455.1 Mucinivorans sp. | reverse complement strand
GATTTACTGGGGTAAATCAAGGATTTCAAACGGAAAATATGCCAAAAAGAGACCATTTAAAATGTGTCAATAATTTTTATCTATTACTTATCACTGATCTTTTGAGCGGGAGTCAGAAAACACACTCACCTACCCCCCACAAGCGTGGGGCGAAATGTGAGATAAAAAACAAACTATGGAAAAGAAAAATGCCGTACAACTTTTCGAGGATAGAAAGGTTCGTACCGTTTGGGACGATCAACAGGAACAATGGTATTTCTCTGTGATCGATGCTATTGCCGTACTGACTGACAGTCTTGACCCCAAGCAATACATCAAAAAGATGCGCAGTAGAGACCCTGAACTGAATTTGAAGTGGGGTACAATTTGTACCCCACTTGTAATGCTTGCACCTGATGGTAAAAAAAGAAAAACAATGGCTGCCAACGCCGAAAATCTATTTCGCCTAATCCAGTCCATCCCTTCGCCCAAAGCAGAACCTTTCAAGCAGTGGATGGCTCGTGTGGCAAGTGAGCGATTGGATGAGATGCAAGACCCTGAACAGACCATCGACCGTGCAATGATGGAATACAAACAATTGGGCTACTCTGATGCTTGGATTAATCAGCGGTTGAAATCCATCGAAGTGCGCAAAGACCTTACCGATGAGTGGAAACGTCACGGACTGAAGGAGGGCGTGCAATTTGCCACCCTAACCAATATCATCACGCAAACGTGGTCAGAAAAAAGCATCAAAGAGTACAAGGCTCTCAAAGGATTGAAAAAGGAGAATTTGAGGGATAATATGACCAACATAGAGTTAATCCTCAATATGCTTGCCGAGGCTTCAACCAAGGATATTTCGGAAGCCACCAACCCCGACACATTCAGCGATCACGCGAAGGTTGCACATAAGGGAGGCTTGGTTGCTCGTAACGCCCGCAAGGAGTTGGAGCAGAGTACGGGACATAAAGTGGTGACTTCGATCAACGCCAAAACGGTGCTGAAAATCAAAAAGTAAGCCATCACCGCGCGGAGCTACATTTGAAAATAAATGTGAGTTACAGCTCAAAAAGCAGCAAAAGGGAACCACATTGGATCCAAAATGCACGAAAATGTTTTGTCTGCATCCATAATTTGTTTCATATATTTGATTCACAAAAATTCATCATAATGAAAGTACTAGGACTAGACCTCGGAACAAACAGCATCGGATGGGCGGTGGTGGACATCGACAATTCAAATATCGAAGCTTTGGGCAGTCGGATCATACCGATGGACGCGGCGATGATGGGCGATTTCGACAAAGGAAATTCAGTGTCGCAAACCAAAGATCGCACCAAAATGCGCGGCATCCGCCGCCTGTTAGCGCGTCAATTATTGCGCCGCGAGAGGCTCCATCGAGTACTCAACAAGATGGGGATGTTGCCCGAACATTACGCCAAGGAGATTGATTTCGACAAGATGAACAAGCGTATGGGGCAGTTTAGACCCGAAACGGAACCTAAACTAGCGTGGTGCAAGACCCCGGATGGGAGTTTTGAGTTTATTTTCAAACCTTCATTCCAAGAGATGCTCTCCGACTTCAGAACACATTGCCCCGCCTTGGGCGACAAACTTGTCCCCTATGATTGGACAATATACTATCTGCGCCAGAAAGCATTGCACGCCCAGATCACCGAGCAGGAATTGTCGTGGATTCTGTTGAATTTCAACCAGAAACGTGGCTATTATCAACTGCGTGGCGAAGACGACGACCAAGAAGAAAAAGACAAACAACCAACATCGAGAGAATATTTCGACACCCAAAAAATCGTCGCCATCACCGACACCGGACTTTGGTACAAGGAGCTTAAAGTGCTCGTGGTTGAATTAGAGAACGGCAACCGAGGGAAAATCTTCAAACGGGAGATTCCGCAATGGGTCGGTCTCACCAAAAGTATTATCGCCTCTGTCAAATTGGATAAAGAGGGCAAAGACAAGTATGATGATGACGGAATGGTGAGCCAGACCTTCAAAATCCCAACCGAAGAAGAATGGGATTCGCGTTGGGCGCTCGTGAAGTTGAAAACCGAGAACGACCTGAGCCGCAGCGGGAAAACAGTTGGGCAATACATATATAGTGCGCTGCTGGACAATCCGAGTCAGAAAATAATTGGCAAATTGGTGCGCGTTATAGACCGAAAATTTTATAAAGAGGAACTCCGCCAGATTCTGCAAACGCAAAGCCAATTTCACGAAAAGCTTAGAGATCGTGCGCTCTTGGCCTCTTGTGTGGATGAGTTGTATCCCAACAACAAGGCGCATCAGAATGGCTTGTTGAGCCGAGGAATGTCGAATTTTCTGCTCGAAGACATACTGTTCTATCAACGTCCGTTGAAGAGCAAAAAATCACTCATTGCCGATTGTCAGTACGAAGTGCGGCACTACACGGTCAATGGTGAGCCACAAACTGCGCCCCTGAAATGTATATCCACCTCGCATCCGTTGTTCGAGGAGTATCGTTTGTGGCAATTTGTTGCAAATTTGAAAATTTTTACCACCACGGACGGCGACAACAAAATCCTCGATGTGACGCAACAACTCATCGGCGATCAGGCCACGATCTACGAATGGCTACGCGATAGAAAAGAGGTAGAACAGAAACAGATACTCAGCTATTTGGGTATCAAAAAAACGGCTGACCAGAAGAACTATCGTTGGAATTATGTAGATAAAGCCTATCCGTGTTGCCCAACGCGGGCAATGATGCTCTATCGATTCAAAAAGAACGACATACCAACAGATGCCTTGGCCGATCAAAAGTTCGAGATCGCCCTGTGGCACTTGCTCTATTCGGTGAACGACCCGAAAGAAATATTGCGCGCCCTTGCCACTTTCGCTCGCAAACAAAAGATCAAGCTCAATGCCGAACATTTAGTGGCAGCTTTTGGCCGAAGCAAACCATTTCCTAATGATTATGGCGCGTACAGCGAAAAGGCAATCAAAAAACTACTACCACTGATGCGCCAAGGGAAATATTGGAAAGAAGATACCATCACGGCCCCAGTGCGCGAACGAATCGACAAAATCATCAGCGGCGAGGTGGACGCTAATATCGACGAGCGCACGCGCGCACAATGTGCCAAATTAACTCAAATCGATCATTTCCAAGGTCTACCTGTTTGGATGGCTTGTTATGTGGTGTATGGTCGCCACAGCGAAACGGCGAACGGCAAGTGGAGCTCACCCAACGATATTGATAAATATTTGAAGGCCTTCAAACAGCACTCCTTGCGCAATCCTGTGGTGGAGCAAGTGGTGATGGAGACGCTGCGCACGGTGCGCGACATATGGAAAAAATTCGGCACGATGGATCGTATCCACGTCGAATTGGGCCGCGACATGAAAAATACTGCCGCCGTCCGAGCAAAAATATCGAAAGCAAACACCAGCAACGAAGATACAAATATCCGTATCAAGATCTTGCTACGCGAGTTTGCCAATTCGGAATACCAGATCGATGGAGTGCGCCCATACTCGCCCTCACAACAAGACCTGCTGAGGATCTACGAACAGACAGCCCTCGGCCAACCTTGTTCGGAACAAGACGAGTTGTTTATCAAATCGATTCTGAAGAAATTCCGCGAAACGGACACCAAAAAACAGCCCACACGATCCGAAGTGCTAAGATACAAACTATGGCTCGAACAGCGCTATCGTTCGCCATACACTGGCGCCGTGATTCCGCTTGGCAAACTTTTCTCGCCCTATTATCAAATCGAGCACATCATACCACAATCACGCTACTTTGATGATTCGTTCAACAACAAGGTGATCTGCGAATCGGAAGTCAATAAGCTCAAAGACAATGCGCTGGGTTTCGAATTTATCAAAAATCACCACGGCGAAAAGTTGACCCTGGCCGACGGGCGAGTGGTGTCGGTCTTTGAGGCGGATGCCTATGAGAAATTTGTCGCGGATTATTATATCAACGAACCGAGAAAGAAAAAGAACTTGCTCCTGACCGACATCCCAGACACTTTCAACCAGCGTCAACAGAACGATTCGCGATATATCAGCAAACTGATCAATGGTCTGTTGTCCAATATTGTACGCGAAGAAAACGAGACAGAAGCAACTTCCAAAAACGTGATTGTGAGTAGCGGCGGCGTGACCACAATCCTTAAACAAGATTGGGGAATTAATGACGTATGGAACGATATTGTCTATCCTCGCTTCGAAAGGTTGAACACAATAGTGGGGAGCCAAGCCTTTGGCGGTTGGCGAAACAAAGACGGCGCGCAAGTGTTCCAGACCCAAGTGCCTATCGAATTAAGCAAAGGGTTCAACAAAAAACGTATCGACCACCGCCACCACGCTATGGATGCGTTGGTGATTGCCTGCTCCACGCGTAGCCACGTCAATTATCTAAACAACGAAAATTCGAAAGACAATAAAGATATAAGATACGACTACAAACATAAATTATGCTACAAGACCAAGCAAGATGAAAATGGGAACTATCAATGGCGATTCAACAAACCGTGGGACAGCTATACCCAAGATGTGCGTAGCGCATTGCAGTCTATGGTTGTGGGCTTCAAACAAAAGCAACGAATTATAAACCGCACAACCAACAGCACACTCCATTATGACGAGCAAGGCAAAAAGGTATTACAAAAACAAAAAGGCGATGCGTGGGCCATACGTCAACCCTTGCATAAGGATACCGTTTTTGGACAGGTAAATCTGCGCCTCAAAAAATTCGTATCCCTGGCCGATGCCATCTCTCGGTGGCAGATGATTGTCGATGTGGCGATCCGAAACGAGGTCAAAACGTTGATAAACGAAGGTGTGGATGCCAAAAAAATCGCCAAAACACTCAAAGAAAAAGATGTGGCGAAAATCGAAATTTACTATTTTTCGGACGACACTTCAGCCAAATTCGGGGCTACACGCAAAAGTATTGACAGTACTTTCGATGCCAAAAAAATAGCGTGCATTACCGATACCAGTATTCAGAAAATTATGCTCTCTCATTTGGAACAGAATTCTGGCGATCCGAGCCTTGCCTTCTCGGCTGATGGATTGGCTAAGATGAATGAGAATATTTTTGAATTGAATGGTCGAAAGCCGCATAAACCAATTTTCAAAGTGCGATGGTACGAAACTTTAGGTACCAAATTCCCAGTGGGGGCGACAGGTAATAAAACCACCAAATTTGTTGAAGCTCAACAAGGTACAAACTTATTCTTCGCCGTCTATGCCAACGCTGAGGGCAAGCGTACCTACGCCACTATCCCGCTGCGAATAGCCATCGAGCAGCAAAAGCAAGGTTTCAGACCAGCCCAAGATACAATCGATGGCGGGGAGAGTCATCTGATTTTCACTCTTTCACCCAACGATCTGATATATGTGCCAACCGAGGATCAAATCGGACTGCCGCTTTCGGTGGACGAGATAGATCGCGAAAGGATATATAAAGTTGTAAATTTTTCTAAAAAGGAACTATTTGCGATTCCTCACAGTGTCGCCCAAGTGATATGCGATAAGGTTGAATATACTTCTCAAAATAAAATATTAATGACCCAAGAGCGAGAGATCCTTATTCCGCTGGACGTAGATAGGCTTGGCAATATCAAAATACGAAAATATAACGACACAATGTAGGGGATTTAGGAACTATTTTAAGAAGTCTCCTCTGTATGGGGACTTCTTAAAATTAGATTTTTCAAGGCGTGCTTTGGGCGACGAGCCGCAGCGTACTCGAAGTACGTGAGGATTTATCGAGCCGAAGCAGAACGCCGAAAAAGCAATTTTTAGAGGTCACCTGTAATGATTAAGAGAACCATATACTTCGGAAGCCCTACCTACCTAAGCTTGCGCAACGGTCAATTGGTGGTGGATGTCGCTGGATTGACGGATGATAAAATCGCGACCCAAGCGCGCCGCACTATCCCCGTCGAAGACATAGGCATTGTGGTGTTAGACAACAGACAAATCACTATCACATATGCTGTTATCGAGGCGTTGCTGGCCAACAATTCAGCTTTCATTACCTGTGACAGCAGCCGTATGCCCGTTGGGATGCTGTTGCCACTGAGCGGCAATACGACTCAAAACGAGCGATTTCGCATTCAACTCGACGCTTCGGAACCGCTCAAAAAACAGCTTTGGCAGCAAACAGTACAAGCTAAAATTGCAAATCAAGCCACCGCTTTACATCTAGAAAGAGGCACCGAGGTTGGTAATATGAAAAAGTGGGTCAGCGAAGTGCGCAGCGCCGATCCAGACAACCTCGAAGCCCGCGCGGCGGTTTACTACTGGGCGAATTTGTTCTGCAATTTCACGCGTGATCGCCAAGGATTGCCGCCAAATAATTTGCTCAACTACGGCTATGCTATCCTGCGCGCGGTTGTGGCGCGTGCTTTGGTGGCCAGCGGACTGCTCCCCACTCTGGGCATTCACCACCACAATCGTTACAACGCCTACTGTTTGGCCGATGATGTGATGGAGCCATATCGCCCATATGTAGATCGAGTGGTGGTGGAACTTTATGAGCAAGGTCACTCGGAATTGGATAACGTCGCCAAATCGCGACTTTTGTCCATCCCCACCATCGAAGTGACGATCGATGGCCAACGAAGCCCGCTAATGATCGCCGTGGGGCAGACCACCGCCTCGCTTTTTAAGTGTTTCGACGGCCAGGTGCGACGCATCGCCTACCCTCGAATGGCTTGAATAATTTGTTTTCAAAATTTTATTACTGCTATTTTCGAGGCTGTTTTTTCGATGATTTGCCGAGATAGTAGTGGACTACATATCAAAAACCAGCAGCAAAAGAGGACAAAAAGAGTGGCAATAAAATGCTGGAAAGAAATTAAGAAGCTGTTTGAATTTTGTTCATTGAATTTGTTATGAGTCATTTTTGGTCA
>JAVXIH010000093.1:0-6900 GCA_036648455.1 Mucinivorans sp. | reverse complement strand
TTTTCGAGCAGTACGCCTTGAAAAATCTAATTTTTAGAAGCCCCCTTTCGTATGCTATGCCATATGCAGCATATAAAGATACTCATTTTTTTTGACAATTTCAATAAAAACGGGGTCAATGATGTTTTTTACTTGTTTATTACACCTGTTGCTGATCCCTTGATTGATGTGTATATGTCGAGCAATGAACGGGCTGTTTGTTCCCACGAAAAAAGTTTCGCGCGTTCTAATCCATACTTCACTTGTTGGTTGTAGAAGTCTGGCGATTGTTCCAGCAATATTAATTTGGCGGCTATCTCTTCTTGGTCGGTCGGATCGACTAATATAGCATCTTGGCCGGCAACTTCGGGCATAGATGAAAGGTTGGAGGTGATCACCGGAGTGCCACAGGCCATCGATTCTAAAACAGGAATACCAAATCCTTCTCTTAGGGATGCGCAAATAAAGGCAAAGGCACCATTATATAAATACGGTAGATCTTCGCCAGATATATATCCAGGATATATTAATTTGTCTTTAATGCCATCAATTTGATTCTCTGATAAAATCGTGTCTATTGACTCTTCCGATAGACCCGTAATGATTAATGGCAAAGCATTCTGAGATTTTTGTGTATATAATTTGTAGGCTTTCAGTGTTCGTATTGTGTTTTTTCTGGGATCGGTACTGCCAAAAAACAGAAGATATTTCGGTGTCTTGCAGTATTTTTTTGTAACCAGATAAGGATTTTCTATCAATTTATATTGATCGCTAACTCCGTTATGAATAACGGACAGGCGCGAGGTGTCAAACTTTAATTTGGCACAGATATTCGTATATTCAGTCTTTGAAACTGTTATTATTTTTTTGCACAAGGGCACGATATGTGGAACGAGCCACCTACGATAGTACCAGCCTAAATTTTGATAGAAAGATTTGTTGACACCGTCCTTCTTCTCGAGAAAAATAATATCGTGCAATGTAAGCACTAATGGGGTGTTGCCAAACCGAGGAGCCGTGTTGCTGGTGCAATGCAATAGATCTGGCTTTACTTTGGCCACCGCGCAGGGGAGCGCCACTTGTTCCCATAACGGATACGTGGGGCAGTGCACTTCAATGATGTGTACGTTGGCGGACTCTTGAAGGCAGTGGTCTGCTCCGGGGCTGACGAATATAAAATACTCGTTGGCTTGATCTATTTTCTGCAATTGGCGAATGGATTCCAAAGCTACAAAATCCATCCCGTGTTTGTTGGCTCGGAATATGCGTTGGGCTTCTATAGCTATTTTCATAATTATTGCGTTTAAATTCAGTATGTTCGGTGTGAAAAAATTGCCCGCACAATCACGGCACTCAACACGGTACAATAATAGCAATAATTGGCGAGAATAGCAAAGGTGACTTCTGAAAATTGCTTTTTCGGCGCTCTACTGCGACAATATCGGAGCTGATTTTCACCCACGCGTGTTGGAGCCATCCATTTGGGTGCGCATTTTTTCTGTTTCGGTACTCTGTTTTGCGGTTTGGGTAAATTTAGATCCACCCATCGCGCCGGGCTATATTACTTTTGGGCGAATCATTAAAAGTAGTAGTCAATGAAAATCAGATTAAAATCATTTTTCTTTTTAGCCTTTCTCGCTATGTTTTTCTCGTGCGGCGCACCGAGCGAAAAGGCCTCTTCGCAAGTAATGAAGGTGAAGGTTGCTTATGCCCAGACTCAAAGTTCGTCAAGCGGCAAGGAGTTTTCTTTTATCGCCAAGCCGTATCGTGCCACCGAGCTTTCGTTTCGAGTGGGCGGGCCGATCGATCGCTTTGAATGCTATGCGGGTCAGTATTACAAGAAGGGCGCTGTGATTGCGCAGATCGATTCGCGTGATTTCATAATCAGGAATCAACGTGCCAAGGCTATTTATATGCAAGCCAAAGCCGAAGCCGAGCGTATAGAGTTGCTCTTTAAGAGTAATAATATTTCGGCCAGCACATACGAAAAGGCCAAGGCCGATTATGTGGCCGCCCAGACCGCCTTCCAGACAACCACCAACGAGCTGAGCGATACAAAACTTGTCGCTCCCTTTGATGGCTATGTGGGTGAAGTCTATGTCGAGCGTTACCAAGACGTTAAACCGACCGAAGCTGTGATCTCATTTGTCGAGATCAGTAAACTGAAAATTGAGGCTTTTGTGACTCAGGATATCGCCTTTAATTCGACCAATATCAACCAAGTGAAGCTCTATTTTGATGCCCAACCAGATAAAATATACACGGGTCAAGTGGAAGAGATTTCTAAAAGCACAACCACCAATAATTTGTCATATTTGTTGACGGCGATGGTGGACAATCAAGACGGAAAGCTACTGTCGGGTATGTCGGGCAAGCTCTTTTTTGACCTCGATTTACAAACTGACTCTCTGGTGGTTGTCCCTTTGCAAGCCTTGTCGCATCGCCCCACCAAGGGAGACTACTTGTGGGTGGTAGATCAGGCCACGGGCACCGTTAGCTCACGCCTAGTGACCCTAGGCCCAGTGCAAAGCGCAGGTTTTGTGGCCATTACAGATGGTGTGGAGTGTGGCGAGATGGTGGCAACGAGCGGGCTTAGATTTTTATCGGATTTAATGCAAGTGGAGGTGGCGAATGAAATCAATTAAATATTTTCTACAAAACAAGTCAGTCACCATACTTTTGTTGGTGCTGATCTTTCTGGGAGGGATCTTTTCTTATGCCAAGATGGGCAAACTCGAAGATGCGCCCTTCACCATCAAACAGGCTCTGGTTCTAACGCCATATCCTGGGGCTTCGCCGAGCGAGGTGCAGACCCAGGTGACCGATGTGCTGGAAGAGGCTATTCAATCGCTCGGCGAGCTCTACTATTTGAAAAGCGAAAATCGGGCTGGCCTATCGAAAATCACGGTCTATGTCAAAAAAGAGATTCGAGCCGATCAGATGCAGCAACTTTGGGATAACTTGCGCCGTAAGGTTGGCGATGTGCAGGGGAAACTTCCATCGGGAGCTGGGGTGTCGGTGGTGAACGACGACTTTGGCGATGTGCTGGGTGTGTTCTATGGCCTGACTGGCGATGGGTACACTTACCGCGAGTTGGAGGATCAAGCAAAGTTAATCAAAAACGACCTATTGAAGGTTAAGGATGTGGGCAAGGTCGAGATCTATGGTGTCCAAACGCCAGTGATCGACATCCAGGTGCAAGAGGCCTTAATGTCGCGTAGCGGCATCACGACCCGAGATATTGCGCAGGCCTTCGAGGCTCAAAACAAGGTGGTAGACGCGGGCGGAATCGAAACCGACGAAAATCGGATCAGGATTCAATCCACGGGTAACTTCTACAGCTTGGACGATATTTGCAACCTGACTATTGTCTCGCGCAGTGGCGAACACTTTCGACTGGCCGACATCGCCACTCTGAGTGAAGGCTACATCACCCCGATGAGCAGTATGATGCGTCTGGACGGTCGGCCAGCGGTTGGGATTGCAGTTTCCACTGTGCCTACGGGTAATGTGGTGGATATGGCGCGATTGGTGGGCGAGCGTGTGGCGTGGTTCGGCGACAATATGGCACCGGGCTACAACCTGGATGCCATCTATGATCAAGGTTATGAATCGTCGGTGGCCAACGATGGTTTTATCCTGAATCTTATTATTTCGGTGATCACGGTGGTGGCGATTTTGCTGTTTTTCATTGGCTTCAAAAATGGTATTTTGGTGGGTAGTGGGTTGATATTTTCGATCTTTGCCACGCTGATCGTTATGTTTGCCTCGGGTATCGCTCTGCAACGAATGTCGCTTGCGGCCATCATTATCGCGATGGGGATGTTGGTGGATAATGCCATCGTGGTCTCGGACTCGATACTGGTCAATATGCAACGTGGTATGCGCAAGCGGGTGGCGATCCTCAGGGCTTGTTCCTCGACAGCGATGCCACTGTTGGCGGCCACGGTGATTGCTGTGCTGACCTTTATGCCCATATATTTCTCACCCCACATCACGGGCGAGTTGCTCTCTTCGTTGGTCATTGTCATCGGGGTGTCGTTGATGTTTAGTTGGGTCTTTGCGATGACTCAAACTCCGTTTTTTGTGCAAGAATTTGTGCGTCGTCCGCGTCCCGAAGAGCTGAAAGCAGCCCTTTTTGATGGCAAGGTGTTTAATCTTTTCCGCCGTTCGTTGCGTTTTATCATCGCTCATCGGTATATTGCAATTTCTCTTTTGGTGGTGATGCTTGTGGCTTCGGCGTGGAGCTTTAAGTTTATCCCTAAGGTTTTCGTTCCTTCGCTCGACAAACAATATTTCACGGTCGATATGTGGTTGCCCGAGGGCACACGGATCGAGAAGAGCGACAGTGTGGCGAGCCAGATCGCCGAATATATCGGCTCCTATTCGCAGACCGATATTGTGTCGAGTTACGTGGGTCGCACTCCGCCACGTTATTACCTTTCCAATGTGGCTTTTGGCCCGCAGCCCAACTATGCCCAAATATTGGTCAAGTGCAAAACACCTAAGCTCGCGCGTCAATTGCACGCTATTTTGCAAGATTCGATGCGATTGAAATATCCCGAACCGCTGCTCAAAGTGAACAAGTTCGAGCTCAGTCCATTGACCGAAGCGCTGATCGAGGCTCGCTTTTTGGGCCCTGATGCCGCGGTGCTCGATTCGTTAGTTGGGGTGGCTATCGAGATTATGCGCGCCAACGAAAATGTATGTGATGCGCGTAATGAGTGGGGCAATATGTCGATGGTGATCAGTCCGGTTTATGACCCTGTCAAGGCGGGATCGCTCGGGGTGACCAAATCATCGATGATGGAGTCGGTCAAATCGATCAATGATGGTTTGAGTGTGGGCATCTATCGCGACAACGAGAAGAAGGTTCCTCTGGTGCTTCGCTCGTCTGGCCAACAGATCGAAGACCCCAACTCGTTGGGTGATTTCTCGGTGTGGAATGGCGAGCAGTCCGCCCCTTTGTCGCAACTTGTCGAGCGGATCGAGACCACGTGGGAGTATCCTCAGGTACGTACCTATAATCGGAACTTGTCGATGGCGGCTATGTGTGGGGTCAATCCTGGTCACACAATGGCTGAGGTGCACGGTCAAATCAGGGATCAGATTGAAAATATTAAGTTGCCCGATGGCTATACATTTTTCTGGGATTCGCAGTACAAAGACCAGAGCGAGGGTCTCGAGGCGTTGTCCAAGTTTTTCCCGTTGGCCTTCTTGCTTTTGATTGTGGTGTTGGTGGCTCTGTTCGGCAATTTTCGTGATCCGCTCATCATTTTGGCTGTGTTGCCGCTTTCGCTCATCGGGGTGGCGATTGGTCTGCTGACCACGGGTTTCGAGTTTGGCTTTTTCCCCATCGCTGGTTGGCTTGGCTTGCTGGGTATGATAATCAAGAATGTGATCGTGCTGATCGACGAAATCAATATTCAAAAGCGCAATGGGGTAGAGGCTTATACGGCCATTATCGAGGCCACGGTCTCGCGTACACGTCCCGTGCTGATGGCGGCTACAACTACTATTTTCGGTATGGTGCCCTTGCTTTTTGATGTGGCTTTTGGCGGTATGGCTGCCACCATCATCTTCGGTTTGACCTTTGCCACTATGTTGACACTCTTTGTTACACCAGCTCTGTATGTGGTTCTTTACAGAGTGAAACCAAGTAAAAATTCGTAGAATGAAACATCTATTTTTAATATTATTATCTTTGGGCAGTCTCTCTCTCGCCGCGCAAGAACAAGATTCGCTGCTGGTGAAGTATCGGAATATGGCTCTGGATTATAGCCACGATCTGAAAGCTGCTCAGAAGAATATAGCCCAAAGTATGGAGTTCGAAAAGATGGCGCGAGCCGACACCAAGCCTCAGCTTTCGGCCGATGTCAATTTTCAGTTCACGGGCAATCCGATGGAGCTGAACCTCAGCCTACCCAACTCGGGTGGTGATCTCTCTTTCCGTGGTCAGCAATTCAATTATGGGGCGGCTGTCACTGTGCTTCAACCCGTCTACACCGGTGGGCGGTTGCTCGAATCGATCCGTATTGCTCGTGGTCAGCAATCTTTGGCTACCTCCACAGCGGATTTCATCCGTTCGGGGGTCTGTTTTCAAACCGATATTCAATATTGGACGGCCGTCGCTCGTGCAGAGATGGTGACCATTGCCGCCGATTTTCGTCGTTCGGTGTCTGAGCTCGTCACCACCATCGAGCAACGTGTGGCGGCTGGGTTGATCGACCCTGCCGAGCTGCTGATGGCTCAGGTGAGGCTCAACGAGGCTGACTATCAATTGCTCCAAGCTCAGGCGAATTTCACCACCGGGCGTATGGCGCTCAATTCGTTGATCGGGGTGGAGCTCAATTCCCAAACCGCAATCCAGGACACTGTGCCTATGGTGGAGCTGGGCGAGCAACCCGTGGAAGATGGCCAGTGGTCACGAGCCGAGATCCGAATGGCCAAGGACAAAATTCGGCTCTCCGAAAGTTCGCTCAAATTGAATGATTCTAAATACAAACCTCAATTCTATGTTGGGGCTCAGGGCAGTTATTCGGCTCCTGGTTATAATTTCAAGCCTGATTTGGATCCCAACTATGCTCTGTATGCCAAATTGTCGGTTCCGATTTTTGAATGGGGAAAGCGTCGTAGCGAAAAACGAGCATCCAGGGAGCAGATAGGTATGGCGGAAGATAATTTGGCGAAAGTTCAAGATGATGTGGCTTTGGAGGTCGAAACAGCGCGCACGGCACTCTCTCAGGCTATTGCTCGCGCCCGTTTGGCACAATTGTCGCTCGACAAAGCGCGCGAAAATGAGCGCCAAGCTATGGAACGATACGAAAATGGCAAAGTATCGGTGCTGGAGGTGCTCGACTCGCAGATGTATCGTCAAAATTCGCAAATGAATTACACCCAGGCAAAAGTGGCAACACAAAG
>JAVXIH010000092.1:0-7077 GCA_036648455.1 Mucinivorans sp. | reverse complement strand
GTCGCCGCGCGACCGCCCCAACCCCGCGGGCGCACAGCGCCTCTTGATTGCTGGGTCTAACAAAAAATCTCGGCGACCGCTATGCGTCCAAAATATTTATCGAAAATCGATCAACACAATAACAAAAATTTACTAAATTTGCAGCATGAAAAAAATTCTTACCATCTGCCTCATAATACTGGCAACAACCGCGATGGGGCAAAACCCCAAAGCTAAATATATCTTCTACTTTATCGGCGACGGAATGGGCTCGATGCACGTCGAACTCGGCGGCTCAGATAGCCTGACCTTCACCCAGTTCCCAGTCCACGGAACCCTCACCACACACTCCTCGTCAGACAAAATCACCGACTCAGCCGCCGGAGGAACAGCCCTGGCCACGGGTAGCAAAACTTCCAACGGCACGATCGCAATGAAAGAAGACCACCTAACACCACTATATAGCGTGGCGCACGATGCCCACAAAGCAGGGCTCAAAGTCGGTATAATGACAACCGTCAGCATCGACCACGCAACCCCCGCGACCTTCTTTGCCCACGCCCCCAAACGCTCGATGTCATACCTGATCGCATCGCAACTGCCCACCACAGGCTTCGAACTATTCGCCGGTTCGGGCTTCGTTCAACCCAAAGAGCTCTTCAAAACTTTCGCCGACAGCTCATACGCCATTGTACGCGGACGAAAGGCAGAACTAACTGGCAGTAAAGTGATATGGATCCAAGACGAAGGCAAAAGCGTAGGCGAATTGCCATTTGCCGTCGATCGCAAGGCGGACGATATGATGCTGCCCGAAATGACCGAACGCGCAATTGAATTTTTGGCTGCCGACACCACAAAAGGGTTTTTTATGATGATCGAAGGAGGGCTGATCGACTGGGCGGCTCACGCCAACAACGGAACCAAAGTCCGTGGCGAGGTGCAAGATCTATCACAAGCGGTGGCGCACGCCGTCGAATTTTACAAGGCACATCCCACCCAAACATTGATTATCATTACCGCCGACCACGAAACGGGCGGTCTGTCGCTCAATCCAGTGCATTTTTCATCTGGGGATCACACCTCGACCCCAGTGCCCATCTACGCCATCGGCGTGGGTGCAGAAAAATTTAGTGGCAACAAAGATAACACTTCCGTTGCTCGCGGGGTGCGCGAAGTAATATTCGGCACCAAGGACACCAAAAAATAGGATCATTCAGGTTTCTTGGTGTTGAGTGGCGCACCCATAATAACGCGTCCACCTTCGACAACCGCGCGATCGCCTGCCGACAGGGGGCGACCACTCACCGGATCAGCCGTGTCGCCTACTTTTGGCGCACGGATCATAGTCTGAAATTTAGAAGTAATGTAAGCCGTGAAAATCGGGAACATCATCATCCCCGCCCCAGCCAAAATCACCGACATCACACGGCCAACGCCCGTGACAGCATAAACATTGCTACCCACGGTGGTCACATCCATAAAGGCCCACCACAGAGCATCCGAAAAATTGACAACCGACGGATTGATCCCCTTTTCGAGCGCATAGAAAACCAGCGATGCGAAATATGCGGTGGCAATGATCGTGACAACGTATGTCAAAAAGAGTGAGGCGATGCGTGAACGAGTGAAAAAACTAATAACAATGGCGATGCCAAACCCGCCACGAATGAGCGGAATGAGGCGCAAGACAAAATAGGTCTCGGAACTAACTTCTAAATGAGTATAATACAAGATGTTGAGGTAGGGAATCGAGATGAGAAAAAACAAGAAATTCCGCCAAAAATAGCGCCATTTATTGGTCGAGACCGACCCCCGAACCACAAAATCAGCCATAAAAACAGCACAAACAGCTGCCTGAATATGGAGCACGTCGGATTGATCGAAAACCACGGTGGGCGAAAGCAGTTCGATAGAAAGCACTGTGATGATAGCCACACTGCCAATGATTACTAGTGCGTTGAGCACTTTGAGCACTGCTTTCATCGCCTTATTTTATACCGTCCGTAAATTTAACCTTAGCGTGTGTGCCGTCACAGAAAGGTTTATTGGCACTCGCCCCGCAACGGCACAGGCTCACGCGGTTGCGCACTTGGAATACATAATCATCCGCCGCCACAACGGGAATACCTCCCATCACCCACAGCGGCCCACTCACCCCCAGCACTGGATCTTCGATCAAACCGACTTGGGGCGCCAGAGTTGGCTCCAACGCTTTACTAGACTCATTATCCCACGCTTTGAGCCGCCCAGACGGGCAATTTTGGACAGTTTGGATCGCCCATATACGATTTTGAACATCGCCAGATGCGCGAGTCAAGTTCCACGAATTGCCTCGCGCATCACAAAAACGCGCATAAGCACAATATTTAGGATTATCGGTGAGCGTCAAAGTTGGGCCTACAATCCGCTCAGCATCAGCACACAACGAGTGGCGAGATGCCGTAAGCGATGGATTCCACTTGGTTTTCAGGTGGTGAGCGTCGCAATAAGGTGCGTTTTGGGAATGGCCGCAACGACACAAAGCCACCGATTCGATACCGATTTTAGCGTAATTTTTATCGCCCGCCAAATAAGCCCACGACCGACCATCAGCATCCGCAATGATCGTCTGACTGCGGATCGGCGGATTACCGAAAACCACATAAGGCCCTGCTTGGGTGATTCTGATCTGAAATTTTTCGTCAATAGCAGGAGTTCCTCTCTCGTAATTTTTCATAGCATTGCCTTTTGTGTGCTAGAAAAAGCAAAAACAATGCCAGAATTTAGAAGTCAGCTTTAATCGATTTTTTCGCCGTAAGCCAAGTCGCCCGTGTCGCCAATGCCAGGCACGATATAACTTTTGACAGTCATATCTGAATCGACAGCCACGCTCCACAACGTGACATCGGTGGCGCGTAGGTGGCTCTGGATATACTCCATCCCATCGCTCGAACTGATGGCCGCACAAATATGGGTGTGTAGCGGCACTCCACCTTGCTCGATCAAGGCGTGGTAGGTCATCTCGATCGACGCACCGGTGGCCAACATCGGATCGATGATGATCAATATTTTGCCTTCGAGCGAAGGCGTAGTAATCTGCTGCATAAGGATTTGCATCTCGCCGTTTTTGCGATAATGGCGCTTAGCACTCACAAAAGCGACCTCGGCCCGATCAAAATAGTTCAGAAAACCATTCATCATCGGCACCCCAGCGCGCAGGATGGTGGCCAGCACTATCTTTTCTTCGGGCAACATGGTGGTGGCTTGCCCAAGCGGAGTGACGACCTCGCGCGAGGTGTAGGTCAGCTTCTTAGACACTTCATAGGCCATCACTTCGCCCACGCGTTCCATATTACGCCGAAAGCGCATCGTATCTTTCTGAATATTTTGATCGCGCAATTCCGCCATAAAGCGGCACAAAATTGTATTCTGTTGGTTTAGAATGTTTACCATAATATTTCTGCAATTTTTAGATCCAAAGGAGTTGTTATCTTTATATTTTCGCGTTGAGAATCAATCAATTTGACCGTATGACCAGCCGCCTCAACCACCGACGCATCATCGGTGAAGGCTATCCGACGATCGGCTCGGCGATAGCTCTCGACAAGGATATTGGAGCGGAAACCCTGAGGCGTTTGCACGGCCATCAAGCGCGAACGATCGATCATCGAGCCATCGATGGAGCGGATAGTGTCCGTCACACCCACAACTGGAATCGCGGCACCAGCCTCGCGCGCGGCACAGACAATGCTGTCGATAAGTTTGCGTGTGGCGAAGGGGCGCACTCCGTCTTGCACCAAAATCACTTCACTGGCCGAATTCACCGTACGCAAACCATTGGCAACCGAATCGAAACGCTGAGCCCCACCCTCGACACATTTATGCTCAATGTCGAAATTGTGTTTTGTGCACAATTCGCGCCACATTTGTTGCGCATCGGCGGGCAAAACCACAATAATTTCGCCCGCAAGATAGGTAAAATTTCGAATAACGCGCATCAGAATCGGCTCGCCGTCTATTTCGAGAAATTGTTTGGGCACGTTGCCGCCCATTCTCTGCCCACTGCCACCTGCAACGATAATTGTAGTAACCATTAGCTATTCGGATTTAGAAACTGTTTAATTTTTGGTCATCTTTTTGCCTGTAAAACCAGAATTTAGCGGGGCAAATGATGATTTTACAGGTGAAAATATGGGCAAATAAGAGCCGTAAAAAAACTTTTGAATAAATTTTAAACAGCTTCTTAATGGTAAATATACATATTTTCTTCTAAAAACAGCTATCTATGCCAAAAAATATTTTCTATCTTTGTCACACAAGAATTTTCAGCAATGATCAAACTATTCACCCACGTAGAATCCGCCCCTTTGGCATACCAAATCACCCCCGACAGCCGTGGGCTGATGATCGGTTCGTGTTTGGCCACCGAGCTTGGCGAACGATTGCTAGGCGGCGGGGCGAATGTGGTCACCAACCCCCAAGGCGTGCTCTACAATCCGTTGTCGATCGCCCGCGGAGTCGAAATCTTTAAGCTCGGCACCCAATTCACGGCCGACGATCTGGTGCAACGCGATGGGCTGTGGCATAGTTTTGCGCACCACAGCTCGTTCTCGGCCCCCACTAAGGAGGAAGTTCTAGCCAAGATCAACGGGCAACCTGCCGCCCCGATCGACTATATTATCATTACCCTCGGCTCGGCCTTTGTCTACTTTCACCAAGGGCTGGTGGTGGCCAATTGCCATAAATTTCCAGAGGCGGAGTTTGTGCGTCGTAGAATTTCGCTCGCCCAGGCCATCGATGCTCTCAATGCGGTGCGAAAGCTCTACCCCGAAGCCTACGTTCTGCTCACCGTGAGCCCTATACGCCATATGCGCGATGGGCTGGCCGACAATTCGGCAAGCAAGGCAACGCTGCGTTTGGCGTGCGCCGAGTTTTGCGAACAAGACCCTAGGAGTGGCTATTTCCCCGCCTACGAAATTATGATGGACGAATTGCGCGACTATCGTTTTTATGCCGATGATTTGCTTCACCCTTCGCCCACGGCAGTCGATATAATTTTCGAGCGCTTGGCGGCAAGTTTCATTTCGCCCGACACACTGCTGGCAATAAACAATGGCCTCCGTCGCAAAAAGCGAGAAGGCCATCGTCCGATTACCGATAAGCAGACCTCAGATCAAATCTGAGGGAATGCTACAGGTGGCTTCTAAAGGTTGTTGAGTTCCGCACGAACCTTGGTCATCATTTCTTTAGGATCGACATTTTTAGCCAATGCCGAAATTTCGAATTGTGCAAGTATCGCATTCAACTTATCCAATGATTTCTGATCTTTATTGGCTTCAAATTCAGCACGCAAGATGCCAATTTTTTCGAACGCCTCCACACCATCAATCATTTTTTCCCAACGGATCGAGCTACGTCCACCGGGGTAGATCATATAGCAATCACCAGATTGGAAGGCACGAAAACGCGCATCGAGCAACGGCTCTTTGGTGTATGAGTTAAACGCCCAGCGCAGGTAGCCATCATAATTTTTGGCAGCCGCAAACCATCCTATCCACTCGATTTGCGCCCCAGGCGAGTAGGTGAACAAATTAGGGAATGGCTGAGCACAGCAAGTGTAGAAAGTCGATATTTGACCTTTCGCCTTGCGTTTTGCCAACACTTCGGGGGTGAACAAATTGTCTGAAGCCATCGAATAGTCGAACAATTCGGCTTCGATTTCGGGGTGATTACCCCCAGCAAGCGACACTTTGAAGGCAGGATCAGCCGCCTTGATAATGGTAAAGGCATCCATCATCGACTTCGTGTCACGCTCGTCCATCGAGATCACCGTACGATCGAACCAGCCTTTTTCGCGCATATGTTTAGACAATGATTTGAGCAGCGCTGTCCACACCTGAGCATATTCTTTGGTGGCGGTGGTGGTTTTCAACTCCTTCATCGAGTTGGATAATTGGTCGTAATATTTGAACGACATATTCCACGGAATCATTGTGTAGCAAGCTATTTGCCCATCGAAACCAAGGCTTTGCATATACTCAACCCAACGATCAAAAATCGTATAGTCGAATTTCCACGTCCCATCGGCCAGGCGAATCCAGCTGATCATCGACTCAAAATAATCTTCCGTTTGCCCGCCCCAAGGTTTGTGCATAATGGAAGTGGTGATGACTTTTTGTCCCGCATCGCGCAGCAATTCGAGCCCAGGGCGCATCACGGCAAAATGTTCTTTCGAAAATGGTTCCACACCCGCATAACGTGCTTCGGCATAAGGATTTTGCCACATATCGAGGTGGAAAGCCCAATCCTTGACTTCGGGCAACACGCGATCCATAACGCGCACTTTCAGGGTCAGCGCGGCGATCTGTTGCTCTCCATTTTTGATTGTCAGCACACCCGAATAGTCGCCCGCAGCAGCGCTTTGAGGCACTTTGACCGTCACCCACACGGGGCGCGAAGTCCTAGCTTCGATTTTCAGTGATTTAGCGATATGATCGATCGGATCGGCAACGAGCGACGAATCCCATTTAGCGATTTTCTCGCGATAGCCGCACGTCAAAAAATTATCCTGCATCACATAGCGCACAAAGGCGGCCGAGGCATCGATCTTGCCATTTTTGGATGTGAGCGCGCTCATTTCGATCGTCAATTTATCGGCTCCCGTTGGGCTATACACCAACGCTTGCGCACCCAGACGCTCGCCACGCCACGCGGTGAGAGTTTGAGTAGCTTGGACTTTTTTGAGCCCTGGCGCGGCATTTTTGTTGTATCTAACATCTGATGAGACCCACGAGGCGAGGGTTTGTTTGACATTGTTCCACGAATTGACGGCATCGCCATCGGCGATCTTAGGGTCGGGCAATTCGACATAGTTATCCTTAGGAAATTGGACATTACCCGTCGGGGTACCCCACTGGGATGTTTGAGCCAGTGATGCGTTAGAGAGCAACACGCCCAGAGCAAAAATTACAAGTTTTCTCATCAACAAAATTTTTAATGGTTAAATATAAGTGATAGTAAATAATTATTGATCCATTTTAATGAGGCTATTTTTGAGTAGATTTTTTGTTTGAATGACGAAGATTTACCGGGGTAAATCAAGGATTTCAAATGGAAAAT